>JAWXAS010000070.1:0-38740 GCA_034439635.1 Bacteroidota bacterium
TCTTTTAGATCATGAAATAAAGCAAGTCTTCAGCCATCAGCGTAATCTCCTTCTAATAATTTCGATTTTATTAAGTCGGCCCGTAAAAATATCAAACGAACGCAGCCCTTCTTAAAAAAGTAAAACCAACAACAAAACGCTTGTATTCTTTAGGCTTAAAGCGCTTAATTTTTCCTGTATAGAAAAACGTGGCGCATTCTAAGCAACCTCTTCACCAACCGTTTTATCGGCACTGAAAATAATTTCGCGTAACTCTTGGGCAATATCTTTTAGCGGCTGTTTTAATTTAGCCATGTATGTATCTATGCCGAAAGAGTCTGAAGCTTGCGTAAGCTCTGTTTGAATTGATCGCGATGGCAGAATTAAATATAAAACTCTCCTATTAATTCACCACTATGGTAGTGGACTAAATAATGTCCATGCTCTAATTTCCCAAGTTTGATCGCTTTGCATTTTGGCGAATCGTCATTAAAAAACTTACCACTTATGCTTACTGTCAAATAGATCATATGCCCATCAATTTTTACCTTAGTGCGCTTGCATATATTATAAGAGCTAATGGCAGTTGATCTTACGCTTGCAGAATCAACACCCGACACATCGCAAACAAACGGTAAATGATACCCGTCTTCGCCCTCAAGCGGCGTCTCAATTCTAATTCCGCCATAACCCTGCACTTGTTTCCACGAAAGTTTTTGTACAGTAAGAATGTCAAACACAAAAGGAGCCAACAACAGGAGGCCGGCAATGGAAAGAATTATTTTTAGTTTTAAACTCAATTGGGGTTTATAACCTCGAAGGTAGAGTTTATTTTCTTCCGCTTTTGAATTTCAGTCAATAATTGTATCAACAGCAAAAACACAAGGGCATAAGCGCCATAAAGCAAAGTGGCCTTAATTGCAACACAGGTAATTGAAAAAGTTAGTACTACCAAAAGATTTGCGCCGATCATATAAATTCCAATTTTTTTACGATCAATAAATCTCCAGAGCAAAAACGTAATAAGAGAAAGCAACGCACTAAGGGTAATCACTATCTGTGCAAAAGTATTTTCAAGAATGAAAGCCGCTCCAATGGCAGACATAGAGGTAAACGTAGGGTAAATATACCAGGCATCGCCAAGGTTTTCTAGAATGTGCATGGTTTCAGAAGTAAACGCCGCCGAGGTGTCTTTAAAAGTAAGGTGATCGATAACCTCATTAGCCGCAGATTGAATAATATTCTTTTTTTCAACACGAACCTTTTCTTTTTCGTTGTCAATGGCATCCGCTTTATTAAACGCGCTTTTTGAAATGCCATCAACGCAGGTAGAAAAGTAAAACACAAACGGTAAAAAATAACAGGCTAGCGTTAAAAATCTTATAGTTGCTGAAGGGATTTCAATTTTTGAAAACACGATAATTGGTTTTAGATATATAAAGATACCTTAAGAAGCCATATGTAACCTTAAAAAAGCATAAAATTATTAAATCTCAATACTTTGTTGATGATTTACAAAATTATCTTGGTCGAACCTGCGCTTTATCTCTCTTAGCTTTTCATAATTCTTACCATAATAGGCCGTGCGCCAATCGCCGAACTCCAGGCTGCAATAATTAAAGTACTGAGCTTTTACATTACATTCTTTCAACAACTCCAAGCAATTGCGAGTAACTTCATGCAAGCCTAGTTCCTTATAAGGCTCTTGCCAGTAGGCCTGGATCTCGGAAATAAAATTGTATTCACGATGTGGAAAACACGATCCTTTTTCAAACTCAGGATCTTTGATCTTTCCGCCAAGTGTATTTATCTGAAAGATCATCCCTTTATTATCGATAATATTTTTAAATACTTTATCGACGCACCCGGAAACGTGATCAAAATCTCGGTAAAAACCAGCCGATGAATTTCTGAAATTCAAAGGCATTTTTGAGCCATAATAATTCTTTAATTTTTTCGCAAGCTCGTTTCGCTCACCGGCCTTGTATTCATCTGTTTCTTTTGTAAGGCCATCAATCACGATTTGAACGGCATCCGTATGTTCTTCAAAATTAGTGATGAGAATATTAAGCGTTCCTCCATTAAGGACATAAGCCGAAAAACACGACTCTGGCAATTGTTCTGCATAAAAGAACCATTTTTCTAAAATAGAAGCGGCCCGGTTAGCATCCAGCTTTCGTGCTTTGAAATGATGTGATTGCATGGTGACTGGCGCTTGGTGCGAACGAAATATCATTTCTGTTACGATCCCAAAGTTTCCCGATCCTCCTCCGCGCAATGCCCATAGTAATTCTTGGTCATCTTTTGCTTGATGAATTTTTCCATTACCGTCTACAAAAGTTGCTTCTATTAAATGATCACATGTCAATCCAAATTTGCGAGAGAATAATCCATAACCGCCACCGGTTGTTAATCCCCCAAGGGCAACACCGCCACAAGAGCCTGCGGGAATTATTCTTCCCATTGGCAAAATTTTATCGTACAAATTAGAAAGCGTGCAACCGGGACCAGCTTTAATAGCTCCATTGTCTAAAAGCTCAACCGAATTCATTTTAGAAAGATTGATCACCATACCATCGCTGTTAGTTGATAATCCCTCCATGCTGTGTCCGCCGCTTTTTACCGCAATGCGCAAACCGTATTTGCGAGCGTACCTAACAGCCTCGGCCACCTCGGCTGTTGTGGTGCACAGCGCTATCACTTTTGGAAAACTGTCGATGCGCTTATTGAATCCATTTCTGAACTCATTGTAGCGCGAGTCATCTGACTCAATAAGATCCACATCAAAATTTTCTGCAACAGAATCTGATGTAGCAAGTGTATCAATTGGTGGAGACGAAACTATTTCCTTTGTTTCAACTGGATCGTTTCCGCACGCACCAAGTAAAAGACCGGCCGCGGCAAGCGAACCGGTTCTTAAAAAATCTTTTCGAGAATATTTTTTAGACATGCACTAAAGATAATACCCTCAAAGAAAAAGCAAATTATTTTTTCTCAAAACAATTGAACACCCACTGGACACCATTTTAAAAAAAGCAAAAACCCCATCGATTGAAGCTTAAAAAATCAATTGCGCCCACCGCCTTAGGCCTTTTTTATTTACGCAATTTAAAGCTTTCTTTAAAATATCTGTCGAGGGCAGTAAGCGTTGCTGTGAATCCTTGCTTAAGGCCCATTTCAATCATAGTTTTAAGATCGGTTTCGGTTGCAAAGGCCATGGTTACAATAACTTTTGCTCCTGTTTCGGTTGAACGAAACTCAACTTTCCAATCCGTACTTGGCAATGCGTATTCACATTTCCGCTATCATCGCAAAAACTATTCTTGCCCTCAAAAAAATTTCTGGTTGAGATCTTTGTATATATAACAAGCGCCAAGTGTTTTCGTCCTTCAGGACTAACCATGGCGTAAGACCACTTTTCGCGTTCGCGAAAATCCATTGACCCCTTTTCGTCCGTCCAAGGTTCGGGCGCCCACCATTGATCTAAAAATTCAGGTTCTGTCCACGCATTCCAAACAATATCCGGCGTAGCGTTAAATAAGCGCGTTATGAGAATTTGTTTTAATACACTATCCAATTTATCAAATCGGCTTTCCCATAACCTCCCGAACTGTTCGGGCCATCTATCAATTTCTTTCAATTTTTTAGGGTTGGGGTAATAATATATTTCGCGCCCATCGTGTTCTTGTTCTTTCAATTTACATTCGGCCGAAATTTTTAGGTGTTTTGAAATCGCTTGCCTGCTGCTATCAAAATGTTCGGCGATGGCGTTGGGCGTCATTGCGCGTAAAGCGATTAAACTTAAAATAGCTCTTCTTGACGGATCGGCCATGGCTTGAAAAACATCTCGTCTTATAATAATACGCAAATATTTGCGCAACCGTTCGGTTTCGAAAATTTATTTTCAAAACAGAAGCTAATCAACTGGGCTTAAATTCAATTTTAGGATTCCATATAAAACAAGTACCTTGTTAGTAATAATCCTCTTTTGCGATATACTTTTTTCAAATATCATTTCGTCCTAATGTTTGTGTGTGTTTTCACATTTACCTTTCCTGCCGTTTCTCAAACCGGCTGCGTAAACCAGAACACGGCATATTCGCCCGGCGAAGAATTAAATTATAAGGTTATTTATAATTGGGGAATGATATGGCTAGAATCAGGACAATCGTCTTTTAAAGTGTCGTCTACACAAATAAAGAACAGAACGATTTATGTTTTTAACGGAACAGGAAGCACGTATACAAGCTACGATTGGTTTTATAAAGTACAAGATGTTTTTGAGTCTTATGTGGATTCGGCAACGCTAAGGCCGCTTATATTCAGTGCGAGCATTAGAGAAGGAAGTAAAAAAGAAAAGCACAACTATACATTCAATTTTCAAACACAAGAAGCGCGCACTAATATTGTGCGCGGAAACAAGCCGGTAAAAGAAGACACTGTAAAAACAACCGCTTGCACTATTGATGTTCTTACCGCTATTTATTATGCGCGCAACATTGATTATTCTAATTGCAAAAAAAATGACACTATTGGAATGTCGCTTTTGCTCGACGGAAAAGTTCACCCAATTTATATTCGGTATCTTGGAAAAGCGCCATACGACGGGGGCCTTCTTGGAAAATTTAATTGTATAAAGTTTAGTCCGCTATTAGTTGAAGGCTCCATTTTTAAAGGAGGAGAAGGAATGACCGTTTGGGTTACAAATGATAAGAATAAAATCCCTGTATATATTGAAACACCAATTGTGGTTGGTTCTATAAAAGTAAAACTGATAAGCTATAAGGGGCTCAGAAATCCTGAAGAAAGTAAGTTTAAATAAGATCGGCAAATTATATTCAATTCATTCCTGAATTAAGTTCGATCCTTTATCGAAGAGTTGATATATTTGACCCACCGAATTTTATTCAACGGTGTTCGTCTTTATGGTTAAAAGCTTTGTGTAAACGTTTTTACAAATATAGTTTGCGGCCGGCGAATAGCGCTGAAAATTTGTTTCAATAGTGAACGTATTTTTTGTTGGAGACAAAGTTCCGGATGCCGTACTATTTGGATAATGGTAATTGGCACTAAAGTATCCAACACCAATGGCGCTTCCGCTTATGGAAGCCTGTGGGATTACTTGTTCGGAACCTATATTAAGCGGAATCAATTGAAAATGACCCATACCGTTTGCTGGATTTACAACCGCCGTGTAATTTTCGGTGGTTACAACGGGCTTATTTGTACCTACAACTACAGTACAACTGCACGCAACCTTGTAAACCCCACTCAAAAAATTTGAACTATTCTCCACAACATGAACGGTTCTGCTTAACGGAGGTAAAGTATTTCCTAACGAATCAGTACCGCTATAATTTATTGTATATACTCCTGGAATATTGGTGTTTACCGAACCCGAAACGTTTGCCCAAATAATATTTTCGGGACAGGTTATTGCGCCATCAATGTATTTATTAACGATTGCGCCCGGATCTATATATGGAACAAACATATAGGCAGTATCAACTTTTTTGCCTTCTAAAATAAGAACATTGGAATTATTTATTTCATTTTTTAATCCATCCAAATCAACCTCTTCGCCACATCCAGAAAAAAGGAGAAGAGTAGAAAAACAAAGAATGTAAATTTTTGAGTATAGTTGCATAAAGTTTTATTTTGAAACAGGTATAGTAAGGTCAATGATGATCTGATCGGGAGTGCCCTTTCGCGCTACATTAAAATCTTTTGATGCGAGGATTATCTTACCACTAAACGTTTCTTTTGGAACAAACGGAAAGTGTTCTGACAAATCTTTTTTGCCATTAAACACAAAGGGGAACTTGATCTTTTTTGTTATTCCTTTTAATGTTAGATCTCCAACCGCCTCGTATCCAAGTTTTGTTTTTGCTATAGACGTAGACATAAAAGTTACTTCCGGATACTTTATTATTTCAAGCGCTTGTTTAGCATGCTCGGTCATTTTCGCGCTTGGAGAAGTCAAACTTTTAGCATCAACCGTTGCCATAATTTTCGACTTTTCAAGGGCCTCTTCATCAAAAAGGATCATAGCGCTAAAAGTTTTAAAATACATTTTGTCTTCAAAAGCGCCAACGATCTTTACCGAATAATTGGGCTTTATCTTCCAGCTGATAGGCTTAACAAGCGTAAAAGCCGAGGCTAGCAACACTATTATAGCATATGCGAGTGGGTCTATTTTTCTCATTTTGATTGTGTGGCTTTTATGGAAAGTACATATTTGTAAACTGCGTCTTTTTGTGTTTCAGAGATATCGGCTTTTTTGGCCATGTCGTCAACAATATTTTTCCATCGATCTAAAGGGCGCTTGTAAATGTTTTTAGCATCGTGGCATCCAACGCAGGCAGTTTTTGTATAAAGCTCATAGCCTTCTTTTAACTGTGCCATGGTAACATCTTTGTGTTGTAATTGTATGGCGGTTAATTCTTGATCTCCGGGATAAATAATTCCTTCAGCAGACTTTGAAACCATAACCGGACCGGACGACACGGTTGATGTATGTGTTGCTGTAGTATTAGTTGTGGCAGAACTGGAGCTTGTGGTTTTTTTGCGCGAACTACAGGCTACAATAATTAATGCCAAAACGACAAGCGCGATCAGTTTAGTTGTTTTCATATATTATTATTTAGCCGGAACATTAAAAATAAACCCAACTCCAAAAACATTTTCAATGCTTACACAAGGAGATTCTTTTAAATATTTTCTCATTTTGGTAATAAACACATCAAGGCTCCTGCCAAAAAAGTAATCGTTCTCTCCCCAAAGATCTTTTAGCATATCTTCACGCTTAATGACCTTGTTTTGATAAACGCAAAGGTACTTTAGAATATCGCTTTCTTTTTCGGTAATGCGTTTTGTTTTACCGCTTATGGTCAGCGATTGATTATTGAAATCAAAAATGTATTCTCCTATTCTAATGAGTTCGGTTTTATTATCGCTTTTATTTTCGGGAACCCTGCGAATAACAGCTTTGATCTTCCAAAGCAACTCTTCTTCGTCAAACGGTTTTGTAATATAATCATCAGCATCAAGATCATAACCTTTTAGCTTATCTTGTTTTAGAGATCGAGCAGTAATAAATATAACAGGAATTATTTTGTCTTTTAATCTGATCTCTTTCGCCAATGAAAATCCATCAAGCTTTGGCATCATTACATCTAACAAACAGAGGTCAAATGAACTATTTTGAAAAGTCTTTAACGCAAGCTCACCGTCTTTACACAACTTTACTTCAAACCCCTCAGTTTCTAAATACTCAACCAAAAGAAAACCTAAATTAAGATCGTCCTCGGCTAATAATATTTTTAATTTCTCTTTAAGCATTAGGTAGTTTTATTGTAAACGTTGTGCCAATATCCTTTTCGCTCTGCAACTCAATTGTGCCACCATGAAGGTCAATTATTTTTTTAACGTAAGCCAAGCCCAATCCAAATCCCTTTACGTTATGAATATTTCCGGCAGGAACCCTAAAGAATTTTTCAAACACTTTTTCGTGATATGCTTTGTCTATTCCAATCCCCTTATCTGAAACAAGAATAACTATATCATGATCGCTATTAAACGTTTCAATTAAAAGTTCGGGTTTTTGTTTCGAATATTTCATGGCGTTATCTATCAAGTTGCACGTGGTGTTTGTAAGATGAGTTTCATCTCCCATAACCACAAAGTTTTTGGCCTCTAATTTTAATTCTAAACACCCTTGCTTGTTCTCTATCTGCAGGGCGATGCATTTTATGGAATCCCGAATGAGTTGATGAAGATCTAATTCGGTTTTTTGTAAAGGAATTTCACCACGCTCCAGCGCTGTCATGCTCAGCATTTGTTCAACATTAAGGCGTAATTTCTCGTTTTCTTCAATAATGATCTCTGAATAATGCTTTAGCCTCTCTTCTTTTTTTATCATAGGATCTTTTATGATCATTTTACTCGCTAAAGCAATGTTTGTTAGCGGCGTTTTAAATTCATGTGTCATGTTATTTAAAAAGTCTGTTGTATGTTCTGAAATTCTTTTTTCTTTCATAAGCGACAGAACGGTGCGCCAAAACATAACTAATACAACAAGTATCAAAACAACCGAGGAAATAAACGGCATGCCCATCTCATCCATTATGAATTGATTTTTGTCAGGAAGAATTAGAACTAGCTCCGATCCGTTCTGACTTACCACTTCTTCCAGGCGCCTGTTGTAAATATTGTTTTTAAAACCGCCCCCATTCCTAATATTGAAAGGCGTTTGTTTTACAACAACAAATGAGTAATCAATATAAAAATCATATAAGTTCATGAAACGTCTAAAAATGGAATCTATTTTTCGAATTTCAAAATTAGTGATGCAGATCTCTGTGCTATTGCAGGCGTTTATAACAATATTGCCAGAGGCCTGATTAGTGTCGGCTATACTTTTACAGGTTTCTTTATCTGAAGAAAGAGCTTCGGCAGTTTTAGTAAGCACCATGTTTGCTTTGTCGTTGAACAACTCTTCTTTTATTTCCGCAGTTTCAAATATCCAGTTTATCTGAATACTTAGAACTACCGCTAGCGCGATCGAAGAAACAGCAATGAAAAGATATGCTCTGTTCAACTTCATGTTCGTCCAAAAATAGACAAATTATATAGCATGCGTACGAATATAGCATGCATTAACAACTCGTTAACAAAGCAATAACTAGTTAGTAACAAGGTTACGCGAATGCAAGAACTATATTTGTTGTAAAACGGATCCATCATGAATAGAAAACTAATATACACCCCAGCTGTAGTTTTGTTCATTATAATAAACTGTTCAGCGCAAAACTTCCGATCAGTGGTTAAAGTGGAAAAGCTGAGTTCGCTTAAATTCATTACTGATATTACGCCGGGTTTATGGGACAGTATGGTTTTACCTGAAAAAGACAGAAACGAGCTCAACTATTTGAAGAAAGCAACCTACGCCGAGACATTTCTATATTCGAACAACTATAATACACTTGTTAATTATTTTTCCGGTGAGATAGTGGCAATTTGCAATGGAAAAAAAGTAAGCAGCATTGGTTTAAATGATAAACTTACAGATGCACAAAAGAATGTTTTGAGCAAAGCAGATATTGGCACCGATATTATTGTAAAAGTAAAATTCGAGCACAGGGCGCATAGCCGGTTTTTAGCAAGCAGCAATATCATTGAAGGACACCTACAGGTTAGAATAGTTCCTTTTGTTGAAGCAAAATTTCTTAACGGAACAAAATTACTTGAAGATTATTTAATGGAAAAGATCGCTAAAATTAAGGACCCTAAAAATACACAAGCCCCTATTCTAAAATTTGTGGTGAACGAAGAAGGGAAAGTGATAAACGCAACAATAGAGCAAACTTCAAAGAGCTCTAAAATAGATAAGATACTACTTGAAGCAACTACCAACATGCCCAAGTGGAAGCCGGCGAAGAATTCGAAAGGAATTACTGTTGAGCAAGAATTTTGTATTCAGCTTGGCGGGGGTTGTTGATACCCGCAGCCGGCTTTTTAACTTTTAAAAATCCCCAGGGGATCTTCTCAAATAAAACCTCGTTTCCCGATGCACTATAATAAATGCAAGTTATTACACGCGTGTTTACAACCCACTTTTCAATTCCAGGTCTTGCACAATCATTTCAAAATGGTGAGTAATCCGTTTTGCCCTGTTGATGTGTTTTTAGATCGGTCTTGAACTGCGTGGACTTGGAAGTATTTTCAATTGAAAGCGCATGATATTTTGTAATTATCATTTCCAGAAAAATTAGCGCGTCTATCACTTACAAACCTTTCGTAGAAAGTTACGCCAATCTGCTTCTTTTATGTAGGAAGGAAAATAAACGCCCGACTTTACTTTTGAAAGGGCTGTTTTTATTTGTTCTAGTAGAAAAATCGTTTTAGATTTGATAATTAGGAGAGGAGATAAATCAGTTTAATTTCTATATGATTCAAGCCGCCTTAACTCTTCGTCTATTTTGATGTGCCATTTTTTTAATTCAACCATTACGCTTCCCACTTTAGCCCCCTTTCTGTATGCATTAATTTCTGTAATTAGATTGGTCATAGAAGCATTATACTTTTGTTGGAACTGCTCATTAGGATTCGCTCCAAAATCTACTTGCGAAAACTCTTTTCTGAGTTTGCGCGCATGAACCTCATGAATATCAAACATCGTTTGAAAGTACATTAAGCCTTCCTTTGTTTTAAACTTAGGGCCTACCCATGATTTATTCCTGTCAAACACAGAGGTTACCGAGTATGTTGTTTTAACAAAAGCATTTTTTTCTCAAAATTTGCGAGGTTCATACAAAATATTTCTCCAGCCAAACCAATACCATCAATAACGTCACCTTTAAAATCTGACCAGTTTATTGCCCGCGAAGAGCGCCAAATTAAAGTATCGTTTGAAAGCGATGTTTGTGAATTGCTATTTATATAGCAAAGCAAAAGAAGAAGCGAAAAGTATTTTTTTAAGGACACATTTATTTCTTTGTTGCCACTAATGTAAAAACCATTGGAATTTCAGTGTCGAAATAATGTATCCGATATTTTTTAGGACTAACCTCCACGGCGCCGTTAAAACAATTATATGACGAATAATCAAACTCATTAAACGAATTTATTTCAAGTCCGTTTTTATAAGGCTATTTAAAACCTCACTTGTTGCATGATTCCATGTAACTGATTCGTTTTGAATAGGTGCTTCTCTATCGGCATAAGTTCCACTTTCGGTTTCTATAATTGGCACGCCATTAAAATAGCTATATTCTATCTTTGTAAAATCGTTGTCAAACATCCAAACTACAGGATGAAATTCGGCGAACACAAATTTCCCGTTTGGTTTTAAAAATTTTGAAACAATTGCCGCCCACTTATCAACATCCGGAAGCCATCCAATAGTGTCGTAGCTGGTAAAAACAACATCAAACCGCTCATTTAAATGTTGTGGCAGATCGTAGATGTTGCAGCAAATAAATTTTTGCTTTTACGTTACATTTTACAGCAAGCTCTAGGGCTTTGCCAATGGCATTATCCGATAGATCTACTCCGATCACGATGGCACCAAGTCTTCCTAAAGAAATAGTGTCTTGACCAAAATGACACTGAAGATGCAAAATGCTTTTACCTTTTATATCACCAAGTAATTTTAATTCTATGTCGTTAAGCGAAGTATTGCCTTTTAAAAAACCAGCAACATCGTAAAAAGCGGAGTTTAAATGAACATCTGTTTTTTTATTCCACGAGTATTTATTTCTAGGGAATTTACTTCTTCCATTATTAGTAAATTTAGATATAATTTTCTTTAAAAGGAATGAGTGTTCTGACCCTAAAAACGCTTAATTAACAAATAATTCTTATCAAAGATACCCAGGTGCCTGTTGTTATAGCATAAAATTACTAGATTTGAATGATTGAAATACATCAAACACATAGTTCCTTTACTGCTACTGGGAGTAATGCTTTTTGTAGGCGCTCGCTTTGTGGTGTTTAAGTCGGTAATGAAATCAAAAAAGAGGGAGTTTAGGCAAGAAGTTTTAAAGCAACAACACAAAACCCTCAAACAAGTTATAGTTTCTGCGAACGAGCTTTACAAAGACGCAAATGGCCTGGAGTGGAAAGAACACAATAAAGAAGTGGCAATAAAAAATGTATATCACGAGGTTCTGTCTATAAAAAGGCAAGGCAATAGTTATATAGTTACTATTATTGAAGATAAAACGGAAAGCGAGCTGTTCGCAAACTTTTTTAAGAAAAATGATTCGGATAAAGGCCTTGCCGATCATTTGCTTCTGGTTTTTGCAATGAATTTTGTAATACCACAACACGAGAAAATAAGACAACAAACAGAAACAGAATTAAGGTTTTGTACACTAACCACACAACCACACAGAAACGGTTTTTATTCTAAAACCATTAAACCACCCTGCGTTTAATTTATACAATTGTAATTTTTACATCGCTGGTGTTCTTACGTGGCGATGTTGTATCCATTAAACTAATTTTAAAATGAAAAAATCTTTAGTGATGCTTTCGGCGTTATGTTTTACATATGCCAAAGCACAAAACATTACGGTGCGCGATAATACAAGCCGCGATGTTTTACAAAATATTGTTGTTAAAGACAAGAACAGCAAAACAGCCACTACCAACAATAACGGCGTGGTAAATATTTCCGAACTGGATAAAAGCGATTCGCTGCAATTATTGAACGTAAGTTATTATGCCAAAAAATTTATGGCAAGCAGTAAAGACACAAGTCTAAGTTTATTTGCAAAACAAATTCAATTAGACGAAGTGGTGTTCTCGGCAAACCGGAAAGAAGAGAGCATGATGGATGTTCCATATAGCATAAATATTATTAAACAAAAAGAAATTGAATTTGGGAATCAACCCACCAGTGCAGATCTTTTGCAAAACACGGGACAAGTATTTGTGCAAAAAAGTCAATTGGGCGGAGGAAGTGCCATCATTCGAGGATTTGAAGCGAATAAGGTTTTAATTGTTGTAGATGGTGTGCGAATGAATAATGCAATCTATCGCGGCGGACACTTACAAGATCTCATAACACTTGATCCCAATATGCTTGAACGAACCGAAGTTATTTTTGGCCCCTCTTCAACTATTTACGGAAGTGATGCGCTAGGAGGCGTGATGCATTTTTATTCAAAGCAAGCGCAATTTAGCTCCAATGATAAACTTCTTTTAAAAGGAAATGGTGTACTTAGATATTCAAGCGCTACGAAAGAGCAAACCGGCCATCTTGACCTTAATATTGGAACAAAGAAATTCGCATCTATGACCAACATTACCTTTTCTGATTTTTCGGATCTTAAAACAGGAACCACAAAACTGGCAGGACAGCCAAATAGTTGGGATTGTAATTATTACGTAGAGAAATATACTAACGTTAATGGAGTTCAACGCGACACCATGCTAAAGAGTACCAATAATAATATCATGGCGCGAAGTGGCTATGCGCAATTTGATTTAATGCAACGCTTTGCTGTAAAAACAGGAGAATACACCACTCACGGATTGAATTTGCAATACAGTCAATCAACCAACATTAGCAGATACGATAGATTAACCGAAACCGGCACATCAACAATTAATGTAGTTGATCATATTGACGACGCAGGCAATTCGGTAATGGTGAAAACAAACAAATTAAAGTTTGGCGATTGGTATTACGGACCGCAAAAGCGTTTTTTGACTTCATACTCTTTGGAAAACAATAAAAAAACAGCGATCTCTGATAATATCAAATTAATTGCTGCGTATCAAAAAATTGATCAGGATCGGATCTCGCGAAATTTCCAAAGTAATTTCCAAACTTCACAACGAGAAGACGTAAGTGTGATGTCGATCAATTTAGATATGTTCAAAAAAATAAAAGAGAAACACGAATTGCGATATGGCGCAGAGGTAACTGCCAACAATGTAAAATCAACAGCAGAAACGCATAACATAATTGTAGACACGGTAAGCGCCGCAAAAACGCGTTACGGCGATAATGGAAACAAAATGAATACAAATGGTATTTACTTATCGCACTCATGGGAAGTAAATGAGAATTTTGTGATAAGCGACGGATTGCGTTTAACGGCAAACTCGCTCGAGTCGGGATTTAAAGACACAACCTTTTATAAATTCCCTTATACAAAAGCGTCACAAAAAAACAGCGCACTTACCGGATGCATAGGTTTTACTTGGAGAGAAAGGGATAATTACAAAGTAAGTTTATTAGCAAACACCGGATTTAGAACACCCAATATCGACGACATGTCGAAGGTGTTCGACAGCAATAATAGTATTTTGTTAGTTCCAAACCCGGATATAAAACCTGAGTACGCCACCAATTTTGAATTGGGATTTTCGAAGATCATTGATAAGCATTACAGATTTGACATTACCACATATTACACCGTATTGGAAAATGCTTTGGTGCAAGCTGATTTTATATTCAACGGATCAGATTCCGCTATGTTCAACGGCTCAAAGCGAAAAGTGCAGGCCGTTCAAAATAAAGACAGGGCTTATATTTATGGTGTAACAGGCGGAGTACAGTTTGATTTTAACGAGCATGTATCATTTAAAAGCACGGTGAGTTATGTTTACGGAAGATATGCTGATATAAAAAAGGACACTGTTGTTCCATTAGATCATATTCCTCCTGTATTTGGGCAAACCAGCTTGCAGATCAAGCAGAATAAATTGGATGGTGAATTCTTTGTGCGATTTAATGGAAAGAAGCTATCTGCCGACTATAGTTCAAGTGGCGAAGATAACGCTCAATACAGCGCCGATAAAATCAAAGGATATATGCCGGCCTGGTTCACGGTAAATGTGCGCGCAGGATATAATATTACAAATAACTTACGAGTAAATATTGCTTGCGAAAACATTACCGACAACCGCTATCGCGTTTTTGCAAGTGGCATAAATGCTCCCGGAAGGAACTTTATTATTTCTCTGCGATCAAAGTTCTAAGCACTTGTATATTGGTTTAATAAAGGCGCGCTCAGAAACGGGAGCTCTTTTTATTTGATCAAAAACGAATTCCGATTAGCAGCATATCATCTGTTTGTTCGTAATCCATTTGCCAACCTTCAATTTCTGTCTCAATTTTTTTGGCTTGGTCTTTCATTGGTAAACTTTGAATGCTGTTGAGCATATTTCTAAAACGACTGATCATGAATTTTTTCCCTTCGCTGCCACCAAACTGATCTTGGAGTCCGTCAGAGAAAATATAAAGCGTATCATCTTTGCTTACATGAATTTTATGTTCCGAAAAATTCTTATCAAGGTTATGTGTAAAGCTTCCAATAGGCGATTTGTTTCCTTTGATCTCAACCAACTCGCCTTTTTTGTAATAATACAACGGGCGCTTTGCTCCCGAAAATGTAAGTTCGTTCTTACTAATTTTATAGCGGCAAACAGCAGCATCCATTCCATCGTTAGTAATAATATTACCGTGCTGCTTTAATGTTTGATGTAATTTTTGATCGAGCTGTGATAAAATAGTAGCAGGATTTGTAACACCCGAAAACGATATGATCTGATTAAGCAATGAATTTCCAATAACCGTCATAAATGCGCCAGGCACACCATGACCCGTGCAGTCTACTGCGGCAATAATGGCTTCATCGCCAATTTTGGTGAACCAATAAAAATCGCCGCACACAACATCTTTTGGTTTGTAAAAAATGAACGAATCCTTGAACACATCAGTGATCATATGTTCGGCAGGCAAAATAGATTCCTGAATTCGTTTAGCGTAACTAATACTGTCCTTTATTTCGCCATAAGCAATTTTTAATTTGGCGCTTTTTTCTATTACTTCATATGTTCGTTCTTGAACTTGCAGCTCCATATCTTCCGAATATGAGCGTAAACTATCGCGCATGTTGATCAACGCGTTACCTAAAAGATCATTCTCGCTAAGCTTATTATATTCAACCGTTAAATTTCCTTTTCCAATTTCACTAGCAAATACCGAAGTGCGAGTAAAGCTATCCGATAAAGTGTTTACCGAGGTTACCATTTCGCCAATAACATCATTGTTAGCCATCATTTTTTCTTTTGGCAGCTCGCCTCGTCCTAATTGCTGAATGATATTCTTCATTTTTAAAACCGGTTCGCGAATTCCACCCGAAATAAACGAAACGGCTATCATAATGAAAACAAAAAGACCTATAGAAGCAAATAGCATAATGCTGGTCATGCGGGTTGAATCTTGGTGAATTTCTGCGTTTAAAACAGCCGCGTTTTCCCGATTACGTTTTATCAAACCCTTTAGCTGATTCATGATCACTTGAGTGCGAGGCAATATTTCGCTTTCAACGATCTCTTCACATTTGAATTTCTTTTGAGGGTTTTCGTAATCATCAAAAGAAACAAGCGTACTCATAATCTCTTTTTCAACCTTTATGAGATCATAGAATTTTAGAAACGCATCCACCAAACTATCAGAGTCATCTTTTTTGTCAAATTTCAAAAGCTGTGCGTCTAGTTTTTTCTTGAGTGCAGGAAATTGAATTTTATGTAATGAATCTAAACTTACTTTATCTTCAATGCTATTTTGTAAATACACCCAGTTAGTGGCATACATTTTCGATTCGGTAACAACAAGCTTGAACTTTTCGAGCGACTCAATGTAAGGATTGATTACCTCCGTCATTTCGGCAATGCGCGATTTATTTTTTTTAATGATAAAGTAATTAAAGGCGATATTGGCAATTACAATTGTAATAACCAATAAAAAAACCGAGGTAATTTTCGGAAAACCGGTATTTAAAAATCCAAGCTTGATAAGTTTAAAGCGTTGTTACGAAATGAGGCGTTTTAACACAGTAGCAACACAAATTTATCATTATAATCTTATAATCCTATATATTTGGTCACATTAGAAGACATATTTTTTTGTAAAACAAAATTTATTTTTACCTTTCCCTTGGTGAGCAAAGAACCCCTTATAGTCATTGTTTTAGCGATTTTAGTGTGTTTACCTTGGAAAATGGTTTCTCAAACCGATTCTACTGCCGCTAAAAAAGACACAATAGATTTCTACGACATGTCTTTGGAGCAATTGCTTAAAATGAGGGCTCATGGAGTGCCAAACGAACTTGAAAAGCTTATTAACTCACTTATTTCAGTGGCATCCAAAAAACCACTAAACACGCGTGAGTCGCCAAGCATCATTAGTTTAATTACGGCCGACGATATTCTAAAATCGGGCGCTCGCGACCTGATAGATGTTTTGCGCACTATTCCGGGTTTAGATTTTGGTGTTGATGTAGAAGGCGTTGTAGGGGTTGGGATACGTGGTAATTGGGCTCACGAAGGAAAAATGTTGTTACTGGTGGATGGATTGGAGATGAACGAAATCTTATTTGGCACAACCCAATTTGGAAATCATTATCCTTTGGACCTAATTAAACGGATTGAAGTTATTCGTGGCCCAGGTTCGGCTATTTACGGAGGCTTTGCAGAGTATGGAGTTATTAATATTATTACTAAACAAGGAGAGGATCTTAACGGCATCTCAACTGGTGGAATTTATGGTCAAGGACAAAACGACTACTTACACCGCAACGCGTATTTTGCTATTGGAAATAAAGTGAACGATTTCGAATACAGTTTTATGGGCCACATGGGCGATGGGCAGCGCAGCGATCAGGATTATACTGATTTTTACGACAGCACATATAATATGGCGCGTAACTCTAACATTAAACCAAATTATTTTAGCGCCTCATTAAAATACAAAGGGTTAAGTTATCGTTGGATCGGCGATTATTATAACACGTCTATGAAGGATGGTTATGGCGATGTAGTTCCGGGCATTGCTGTTCAAGAAACTTTTCGCTCAACGTTTCACGAATTGAAGTATGTTATTAATCCTAACAAAAAGCTAAGCATTACGCCGCGCTTTACATTTAAAAGTCAAACGCCCTGGTCAAGTAAGTCATATACCGGAAAGGAGGCGTATAATCGCACCGCCACAAGAGCTTTAGGAAATTTAACGGCCTCCTATAACTTAAATCGCTATGTGAATTTTGTTTTGGGCGCTGAGTATTATCAAGATAAAGCAATGGATCACGAGGACAGTAGTTATTTTTCAAATGGTAAACAAGAGGTTAGCTATAATAACTATGCGTTCTTTACACAAGGCTTGATAAAAACTCGCCCCGTGAATTTTATTGTTGGCGCACGCTATGATAAACATAATGTTTACGGCGATGCGTTTGTGCCACGAGTTGGCCTTACAAAAAAATACGGAGCCTTTCACTTTAAAGCATTATACAGTAATTCATTCAGGGCGCCTTCTATAGAGAACGTTAACGGCAGCCCAGATAGTTTAAACATAAAGCCCGAACTTACAAAAGTTGCCGAATTAGAATTAGGATATAAGCTGGGAAGAAGATCCATCATTAGTGTTAATTTGTTTGATATCACAACCAACGATCCAATAGTTTATAAAACAGATTCAAATAATGCAGATATTTATGTGAACGAAGGGGGGTCTGGAACTAAAGGAGTAGAGGCGGAGTATAAACTGAGATTCAAGAAAGTAAATTTTAGCGTGAACTATGCTTTTTATACTGCGGCCAATAAGAAACAAATTACGGATTATAGTATAAGTAATGCAAGCAGCGACACTTCGGCCTTGCTTGCTTTTGCAAAACATCGTGTAAATTTTAGCGCCATATGGAATCCTACCGAGAAATTGTCGATCAACCTTAACGCCTCGCTATACGGAAGTCGCTGGGCTTACACGTCGGTTGACTCAACCGACACAAGCGCGCTAGAAGAATTGCCTTCTACGGTTTTGCTGAACTTATTTATTAATTGGGAACCTGTTGATGGATTGAATATTGGTTTGGGTTGTTATGATATCTTAAATCAGAAATTCAATTTTATTCAGCCATATAACGGTTATCATCCGCCATTACCTGGGCCTTCGCGCGAAATAGTATTTAAGTTACAGTACAACTTACGTTTTAAAGCTAAAAACCGAAAGGTAGTTAAGTGAGAAAAAAACCAGTCATAGTTAATTATAAGGCAACGGCTATTGCCCTGTTGCTGCTGTGCGGTAGTTTTAATTCTGCTAAAGCCCAAGAAACGGATTATAAAGCTTACACATTATTCATTTACAATTTTATGAAGTATGTAGAGTGGCCGGAAGCGCAAAGCAAAGGCGATTTTATTTTAGCAGTAATGGGCGACTCGCCAATAAATAAAGAATTACAAGCTCTAGCAAGTGCAAAAAAGATAAAGGGACGAAATATTGTTTTAAGGAAGTGTGCAACGGTTGAAGACACATATGGATGCCATTTGGTATTTGTTCCAAACTCAAAAAGCGCCATGGTAAAAACACTAAAAGACCAAACTAAAGATAAACCCGTTCTTATTGTTGGCGAACGAGAAGGCCTGGCAAAAAAGGGAGCAAGCTTAAGTTTTGTAACAGAAGAGGGCGACGAATTAAAATTCGATATCAATAAAAAGGAAATAGAACAACACCAGCTTAAGATATCAGGCCAGCTGGTAAGTTTGGGCACGTTAATCAATTAATTTCATGATCAAAAAAAGTAGGGCAACGTTGATTCTCATCAGCGCGCTTATTTCAATAACCATATTCATTTTGATATTTGTAATGGTTTACAATATTGCCTGTATGTTATCTCCGCCATATTTTGAAGATGAGAGCGGAGAAAGATTTGCCGTAATGCCAATGGGGCAAGCCTTCCTTGGGATCGCTTTAGCAACAATTGGCAGTATTGTTTCGCTAATAATGTGTTATAAGAAATTAAAGAAGAAATGGAACTAAAAACAAAGGGAATAAAATTTTGTGCCACAACTGTTTTGTTGATGGGCATAAGCTCTTTCAAAACCGATCAGCCTTGCGGAAACACACCTGAACTAAATAAAAAAGTAATAGAGTTTGTAAACGCTTCTTTGGGTAAGCAAGTTACCACCGGCGAATGTTGGGATGTTGCAGCCGAAGCATTAAATAAAGCAGGCGCAAAATGGGATGGGAATTATAATTTTGGAAAACAAGTTGACCATAAAAAAACATGCATTTATCCGGGAGATATTGTGCAGTTTGAAGGCGTTGAATTAAGATATAATATTGAAGATGCTTTTTATGTTGAAAAATTAACGCACCATACGGCCATCATTTACTCAGTAAAAGATAAGGGGGATTTTGTAATTGCTGATCAAAACACTAAGCACTCAGGAAAAAAAGTGGCAACACGCGCCTTCGATGTAAAAACACTTACTCAAGGAAAATTCACTATTTATCGTCCGCAAAAATAACGCCAATTGTATTTAATCATTAGCCAAATGTTTTTCGCTAAAGATTGGGGTAAAATATACTTACATTTGGCATCGAATGTCTCAGGCGCTTAACATAGATGAATTTTTAAAACAGGGCAGCGGCTCTGTAATTATCGACGTAAGAACGCCAAAGGAATTTGAGCAAGGACATATTCCTGGCGCCATCAATATGCCATTATTTTCAAACGAAGAGCGCGTGGTGGTTGGAACGCTTTATAAACAAGAGGGCAAACAGCCCGCCATTGTAAAAGGCCTAGAATTTGTTGGACCAAAAATGGCCGATATGGTTTTAAAAGCACAACAATACTCCCAAAACAACACTGTTTACGTGCATTGTTGGCGAGGGGGCATGCGCAGCGGAAGCGTGGCCTGGCTGCTACAAACGTATGGCCTAAATGTATTTACACTAAGGGGCGGATATAAACAATTTAGAAACCATGTACTTAATAGTTTTGATATAGCCAATGAGATAAAAATTTTGGGCGGAAGAACCGGTTCAGGAAAGACAAAACTTCTTCAGCTGTTAGAATTAAATAACGAAGCGGTTGTTGATCTTGAAAAATTAGCACACCATAAAGGCTCGGCCTTTGGAGGTTTTGGCCAAGTGCAACCAAGCCAAGAGCAATTTGAGAACAAACTATTTGTGGCTTTGCAAAAAGTAAAGGAAGCAAAGCATATTTGGATAGAAGACGAAAGCCGTTTGGTAGGAAAAATGGTGATACCATTGCCGCTATGGGAAAAAATGAGATTGGCGATTATTACTTATGTTGAGATCCCTTTTGAAAAGCGGGCCGAAAAATTATTGGAAGAATACGGCCCTTTACCAAAAGAGCAGTTAGCACACGCTATAAATGCAATTACAAAAAGAATGGGCCTCGAGCAAGCGGCAAAAGCATTGGTTGCTTTAGAACAAAACGATCTGAGCGAAGTGTGCAGATTATGTTTACTATATTATGACAAGGGTTATGATCACGGATTGCAAGATCGCAAGAATCTGAAATTGAAGAGATGCGTTTTTGAGAATGAGTCGTTAGAAGAAATATCACAGCATTTAATTAGAACAAGTAATGACGGAATATAAGTTAACGGAATATAGCCACAGTTCAGGATGCGGATGTAAAATTGCTCCCGACGTGTTAGAAAAAATTTTGCAAGGAAAATACGCTTCATTTAATGATGCGCATTTATTAGTTGGGAATGATACAAAAGACGATGCCGCCGTTTACGATTTAGGCAATGGAACCGCTTTGATAAGCACGGTAGATTTTTTTATGCCAATTGTAGATGATGCTTTTTCGTTCGGACAAATTGCTGCCGCAAATGCCATAAGCGATATTTATGCCATGGGCGGGAAGCCAATTTTAGCCACGGCTATTTTAGGATGGCCTGTTTCTAAACTACCACCCGAACTTGCGGGCGAAGTTATAAACGGCGCCAAAGAAAAGTGTGCCGAAGCCGGAATTGTTTTGGCAGGCGGGCATAGTATTGATAGCCCCGAACCCTTTTTTGGCCTAAGTGTAAATGGTATTGTAAAAACAGATCAACTCAAAAAAAATTCGGGGGCAAAGCTAGGAGACCTTATTTATATCACAAAAAAAATTGGGAGTGGAATATTAGCAACTGCACTCAAACGAAAAGTAATTGCGCCCGAACATGAAGAGGAATTGATCCAAGGACTGAAAAAATTGAACACTATTGGAACTATATTAGGAACAAAAGAGTATGTTACTGCATTAACAGACGTAACAGGATTTGGTTTATTAGGCCACTTAATAGAAATGATGGATGGCGCAAATCTGAGCGCCGAAATAAATTATTCGGCGATTACTTTAATGAACGGAGTTGCCGAAAACGCCTCGAAAATGATAGTACCCGATAATTTGTATCGCAACTGGAATAGTTACGAGAAAAAAGTAAAACTTCATTTACCCGAAGCGTTCTTTAGTCTTTGCGATCCGCAAACCAATGGCGGTTTACTCCTTACCATTAACCCAACACATCAAAGCGAGCTCGAGGACCTTTTAAAGCAAAATGGACTAGAAGAATTTGCCAAACCCATTGGCATTACCAGATCGAAAAGCGAGATCCGCGTTGAGGTAAAATAAAAAATTTGGAGTTACAATTTCTCCTTTATGGACCAAAAACCCAACAAACATAAAGTCCTAAACATTCCCAGCTAAATCAATTTAATTGCACTTCTTGGTTTTTAATTTGGAGCCTTTATTATATATTTGAGAAATGAGGTATCTATTTCTTGCTGTTGCTTTTATATTTTCTTTTTTCAGCTCATTTGCCGATAGAACTGAAGACTCTCTTCGTGATGTAATTAAAAACGAAACAAACGATTCTTTAAAGATCATGGCTTATTCGGCTCTCGGCGGCAAGGTAATTACAGAACCGAGCAAGGCACTTGATCTTCTTAAAGACATGGAAGCAATGAGTGAAAAACTCAAGAATTCTAAACTAAAAGCACTTTGTTTGCGAAAGATAGGAGTAGCGTACGGCAATTTGAATTACTTTGATAAGGCTTTAGAATTTACCTTTAAATCGGCAGAGATTTTCGAGAAACTTGATGATAAAGAAGGCTTAGCTAATTGTTATAATAACATTGGAAGTTTTTATAATAATAAAGGAGAGTTTACAAAAGACATATTATTTTATAAGCGCTCCATAGAATATCATTTAAAAGCTATTGACATTCGAATAGCGATCAACGATACTTCACAGACATGCAATTCTTACAATAATATTGGTAACACGTATATGTCTATTGAAGATTATGAAAAGGCGCTTGAATTCTTTAACAAAGCTTATCAGATCTATTATCACTACAAAGAGTTTAATTCCATAGAAATGATTAATTCTAATTTAGGAGACTGTTATTTAAGAATGGCGCTAAAGAATAAGAACAACGCTCTTCTAAAGCAGTCACTTTATTATTTTTTAAATGTGCTAAAGAATTTTAACGGAACTAATCCGAATGATAGATATGCGGGTTCGTTTATGAGCGTTGGCAGAATTTATGCGGCCATGGGGAATACCTCTTTAGGGATAACGTACCTTGAAAAAGCCCTTGTAATGAGCAAAAACATCCATGATAAGAACATTATAAAAAGCACGGCGGAACAACTAGCCATGGCGTATGAGGCGGCAGGAGATTACAAGAAGGCGTTAAATAATTTTCATTTATTCAATGCTTACAAAGATTCTTTACTGAATGAAAAAAGTAGCGGCAACATTGAGCAGATGCAGGCTTTCTATCAAACCTCACAAAAAGACAGAGAAATAGAAAAGTTGAACAATGAAAAAATAATAAAAGACGCTGAGCTTTCGCGTCAACGCACCATCATATTTTCTACCATTGGTGGCGTGCTGTTGGCTTCGATTTTAGTTTTGGTATTACTAAGCCGCAGTGCCTTAAAGAAAAAAGCGCACAAACAACTGAACGAAGCCTATAAAAAAATTGAAATAAAGAATCAGCAGATAACGGATAGCATTAACTATTCAAAGAGAATTCAAAACGCCATATTACCGCCCGTTGACCTTATATCAAAGAGCCTAAAGAACTTTTTTATTTATTACTCACCAAAAGACATTGTAAGCGGAGACTTTTATTGGTTCTCTGAAAATGGTGGTAAGTTATTTTTCATAGTGGTGGATTGCACAGGACACGGTGTTCCGGGAGCTTTAATGAGCATGGTTGGAAATACTTTGCTTAACGAGATCATCAACCAAAAAAATATTTTAGAGCCGGGCGAGATATTGAATCAATTGAACCGAGGTGTAAAAAATGCTTTGCGTCAGGCTGGTTCTGGTCTTATTTCACAAGACGACGGAATGGATGTAAGCATATGTTGTATAGATAAAAAAGAACCTTCAGTATTAAAATACGCTTGCGCCAACCATAGTATTTTTATGAAAGCTAACAACACGGTGATTGAATTAACCGGCGATATATATTCGATAGGTGGTGATTTTGGAAAAGCAGAAAAATCATTTGAAAGCAAAACACATAAACTACAACCCAATAGTTACGTTGTGATGAGTACAGATGGATATTACGATCAGTTTGGAGGTTCAAAGGATAGCAAATATTTGATCTCGCGCTTTGAAGAGTTGATCCTAAAAAACGACCTCGACAAAAGCAATTCCTCTGAAGATTTTGAACTGGAAATTTCTAAATGGAAAGGTGCCCAAAAGCAAACGGACGATATTCTTGTAGCAGGATTTAAAATTTAATTCTTTACCAACTCAAAAGGTATTCCGCATAATTTCGAAAAACGCTCGCCTGAGGCAAACATGTCTTTATCGCCATCATCGTAGTGCCATTTTATTTTTACTTGGTTAGATTTGGATATATCGCTAAGGATATTGGTAATCTTGAAGATCTGTTTGGCAGAAGCCGTATTGAAATATTCTAAATGAAAATGAAATTCGGTATTAGCAATAGGCGTTTTAGAATAACCCACTAACCACTCAACAATGGGATTGTAGAACCAAAACGCGTCTTCAGGAAGTGAACGACCCGATATTTTAAACGTGCCCGCTTTATCATCCAGCAAAATCTCAGGAGTGTCTTCGGTAGCAGCAATACGTATTTCGTTGGCCATTTTAAAACGGTATAGAAACAGAGATGGAAAGAAAAGAAAAATTACTGTCAAAATCAACTAATGTATAGTCAATTTTATTAGAACTTTTCATACGCATATCAATGAATCCTAAGCCGGCGCCTTTCTGTCCGGGCTCTTGATCTTTCAAAAGCTCCTCTTGGTAAATGATATCTAGGTCTGCAAAGGCACAGCTATTAGCCTTATCTATTTTTGCAGAAAGTTTTGCTATTTTATCTTTGCTGATATAATTTCCGGCCATAACCGAACAGCCCGAAATTTCGGTTGTAATAACCAAAACACCAGGAACGCCTTGTCCAGATCCCGAAGGAATTGAACCATGATTACAAACATTCTGTAATAACTCGACCATTACATTAGCAGCTTTTCGTCTGAATTCAACTTCGGCTCTCGCAACACTTCCTTCCGTCATGGTTAGCAAGCTCTTGAGGTTATCATGGGTAAATTGCCCTTGATAAACCATGCTTATGTGCTTTTCATTTGCTAACTGATGTAGTTCGCGCAAACCATTAAGACTGCTTTTTTGTTCTGAATCACTTTCGTTAGCGATCTTGGTTTTAAAATAAAAATAAGAGAGTTTATCACTAATAGTTTTAAAACTGTAATACAATTTGCTGCCCGATCTCCTTGCGATCTCTATTAATCCCAAACCCGCGCCACCTTTTTCGGACAGGCCCGAATTTTCAAGAACATCTTTGTAGTACGCTTTTAACGAATCGGTATCCAGAGAGTTGATCTTATCAAGTTTTTGCTGTAGCGATTCGATGTGCGCATTTTCAATAACATTACCGCTAGCCATGCCATATTTACCATCCTTATTTTGCACAATAAATAAAGCTTGGTTATCCTGCGATTGAGAAATATCCTGATGGCGAGTGATATTTTGAAGAGACTCTACCATCACAAAATAAACGCGCTTTTGGGTTTTAGAAACTTCGCCAATAAGGTTCATGTTGGTTTCTGCAAGAGCTAAGATCTTATCGGTAAGCGAAGGATCAAAAATACCTCGGTAAACATAAGTAAGCGTGTACTTTTCAAATAGCTTGAAAAGGTCAAATACAAAGTTATTTCGAGACTTGTTGTCCGCCACGCGTAAAAAAGACTCCAAATTTAGTAAAATCATTGAAAAAATAAAGGAAATCGAGCGTTTTTTTAAGGCCTTGGTCTATTTTCTAAGGCAGTTACCTTAGGCCTATGATACACCTCAAATTTTACCGAATTGGCAATAAAACAGAACTCATTTGCCTTCTTGTGAAGATCAATGGCCCTGCGTATCATCCAACTCTCGGCCACCACTACTGTGGGATTTAGAACTACTTCGGTAAAATAACCGGCGCCATTACTGGTTTGAATCATTTTGCCCTCGGCATCATCGCTATACTCTAAAACAACGATCTTTTCATCGGCGCAAAGATGTAAGTACCAAAGCATATGACAGGTTGAAAGCGAAGCCAGAAGAAGGTCTTCGGGGTTATGCTTCTTTTTATCTCCTCTAAAAGCGGAATCAGATGAACACAGTAATTTCTTCTTGCCCTCAATGTCTATTTCGTGACTACGGTCATAAGATCCGTAATCTGCCGTGCCCTGGCCTTTGTTGCCTGTCCACTTTACACTAAGCTTATAATGGTGATGCTTAGACATACGAATAAGAGCTAAGATTTGTTAATACAAGATACTTATTTTCCCTCTCATATCAAGGGCTGTAGCGAAAATAAATAAGGAATAAACGTGTTTTTTTTGAAACCTTTTTTCGTAAAAGTAAGTAGTAAAAGATCACCAAAAACAAATTTTATTTTTTAAGATTATTCATCTTTATTTGTAATAAATTCAATAAGTAGAAAATGAGTAACCAATGGTTTGTAGAAAGGAAAAAATGTCCAGCATGCGCATCTACCGAGTTCAAAACCATTTACCAAAATGCTTGCGATAAAGGGCCCGTAAACCAATACCTTCATGATTTTTATTCGACGCAAGGCAATGTGGAGGAAGAATATTTAATCGGGGCAGAATACGCCTTATACAAATGCATAAATTGTAACCTCATTTTTCAGAGAGATATTCCAAACGATTTTTTAATGGAGCGCTTATACGAACATTGGCTGGACCCCAAAAAAGTTTTTGAGCTAAACAAAAAAGTTGAAGACCTTTCTTATTATGCTAAATATGCGCAAGAGGTAATGCGGATTATTGCGTTCTTAGATAAGGAACCATCGTCGCTAAAGATTCTCGATTTTGGGATGGGTTGGGCCAAATGGGCCCTTATGGTAAAGGCATTTGGCGTAGATTCTTATGGAATGGAATTATCTCAAGAACGAATCCAACATGCTAAAGAAAATGGAATTAAAGTGATCAGTTGGGATGAGGTATCACAACATCAATTCGACATGATTAATACCGAGCAAGTATTTGAACATATTCCCCACCCTTTGGAAACACTAAGGCACTTAAGTGGCGGATTAAAAAAAGGCGGCATTATAAAGATCAGCGTTCCTACTGCAAATGATATTGAGAGACGATTAAAGGTGATGGATTGGAAAGCACCAAAAGGCTCTGCAAATTCGTTGAATGCAGTGGCTCCTTTAGAGCACATCAATTATTTTTGCCATCAAACTTTTAATGTTATGGCTAATAAGGTCGGCTTAGAAATTGTACAGATTCCATTAAGAATTCAATATCAATTTATAACAGACGTAAGAGGCCTCAAGAAAAAACTAAAGAACTTTGTTTTCCCTATTTTCATCAATATTCTTAAAAAAAGAAATTATGTTTTTTTGAGGAAAAAATAAATTGGAGCTAAACAACTGATCAATTTACACCCAACAGCCCAAACTTAAGTAAAAGCGAATATTTGAAATATTCATACGCCGACTGATCGTATTTTTTTCCGGTAGAACCGGATGTTCCTATAAAATAGGGGAATTCGTTAAATGCAAACACGCCTTTTTGATCATGTAATTTCTCAAAATAAACCATTTCTAAATATTTTTTTTTATAATCATCAACCTTTTCAAATTCATCTATAAGATTTTGTTTAAAAAATCGAACAGAAGTTTTAAAAAACCTTGCATCAATTATCCTTTTTTTTCTAGCCGCCCTTATAAAAATAATTTCTTTTTGTTTATTGTGCTTCACAATAGAGTTAATATTCTTTACAAAAATGCGACCTGTGAGTTTGTAAAAAACCGAATCAGGATCTAAAAGTTTACTGTTTGCTATGGCGTATTTTATGATCTCACCTTCCCCGTAGCCCTTGCCTTGTTGTTCCACTTTTTCGTAATTCCCTTTAAAAACAAGGGCCTCCAAAATAATGTTATTGTTTTTAGCGTGGCTGATGATGTGAGAATAGTCGTATTCAAAATGGGTATTTTCACAAAAAATAATTTTTTTAAAAACGCGCGTTTCAATTATCTTTTCAAGATTCTGCAAATATTCTGATAAACGCTGTTGAGGATCTAATACAAAAGTTAATGGTGTTTTAGAAGCAGCCGGATTGATGCTGGCCGTTAATAAAAGAATATCTGATCGCTCATCCATTTTTACGTTTGATCAAGGATAGGCCAAAGGTAAACAAAGGTTTAATAAAATCAGTTTCTTTGAAAACAAATAGCATGCCAGCGTAACTTATGCCTCCTAACCCAATAACGGCAATGGTTTTGATCAAAGAAGTTGAATGAATAAATCGATCAAGCGAAAAAACAATAGAAGCCATGACGAGGGTGGATAAAAAATATTTGATGGGCTTTATAAAAAAATCGGAAGTAAAAAAAGAACGATTGATAATAAACAAGGAGATAAAAATGAAAAGCTCAGCAAGTACAGAACCAATGGCTGCGCCAAATGCACTGTAACGAGGGATGAGTACTAAATTTGAAAGCACATTTACAACAGCTCCTATAATTATCGCGATCAAGAACGATCTTTCCTTATTAAGCGGATAAAGAATCTGCATCCCGAAAAGATTATTCATGCTCACCAAGAACATGAGCACTGCTAAAACCTCAATAATACTGTGCGCCGGAAAAAAGTTAACCCCAGAGAACATCACGATAATTGATTTTGATAAGATCACTAAACCTGCCATGCACGGAAAAGACAAAAAACAAATGAAATGAAAACTTAATTTAATAAGATCTTTGAACTCCTTCATTTGTTCATTTTTTACATGAAAGGATGCGCGAGGAAGAAGCACTGTAGACAGGGCCAACACCACGGTTATTAAAACCCTTACGATCTTCATGCTTGCAGAGTAAAGACCGATCTCTCCATCAACCGACATTTGCCCAAGCATTATCACATCAAGACTTAAATAAACACTTCCGGCTAAAGCCATGGATGAGGTTACCAAAATGGAACGCAAGTGTTCGGAAAACGCAGACTTGAAAAAAGAAAGTTTGAAGTAAGAGAACATGGCTTTGCCGTGTTTTCGCAAAACATAAAAAAAATTGAATAGGGAATTTCCTCCTATACCAAGAACCAAAAGCATGGCATAAAGCACAATATCATCCTTTGTTTTGATGAGAACAAAGATCAAAATAAGGGACACGATCTTTAAGATGAGATTTCTTATGGTAATGAATTTGTAATTTTCGGTTCCCTGGAAATACCATTCCATATCCATTAACGAAAAAATAATAAGAGAGCTATTAATGAAGATCAAATACGGCTCTTTAGCTATTTTCCCGAAGTAAATGAGCGAACCCAATACAGCATAGGAAATGATAGCGAAGAACAGATTTATGGAAAAGATGCCGGCAAGTTTTTTTTGAAGCAATGGCAAATCGTTTCGATGCTTTGCTATTTCTCGCAGGCCGTATATTGGAATACCTAAACTCGAAAAAAGCACAAAGTAACTTACAACAGCTTCTGCATAATTAATTCTACCAACACCTTCGGGAAGCAATACCCTCGACACATATGGAAAAACGATCAATGGAAACGTGATCTTAACCATCGTATTGATGAGGTTGTACATAAAATTATGTTTTACCGATGGTAAATTCATTGTTTTTTGGTATTTTAATATTAGCGAATTAATTAAGCGCTTGGCTTGGCCCCTTATTATATTTTCAATACTACGATGTTCGTAATATTAAAAGCTTTATAGGCCAAAACATCCAAAATTTATGCATATTTGAATAGACGCAAAACCACTGTCAAGGCTATTTTTGGAATGAATACCAAATAAAAAATGTCAACACCCCTGATCACTTTAATAACCGTTGTTTATAATGGAGAACGCCATCTGGAGAGGACCATTACTTCCGTATTAAACCAAAAGTATGAGCCGCTTGAGTATATTGTGATCGATGGCGGCTCGAGGGACGGAACGCTGGACATTATTCGTAAATATGAAAGCCGGATATCCTATTGGATCTCTGAGCCGGATAAAGGCATTTTCGACGCTTTCAATAAAGGATTGAAGCAAGCGAAAGGGGAGCTTATTGGATTTATAAATTCAGACGACTGGTTAGAGAACAACGCTCTAGAAGCAATAAATAATTCCTATAAAAAGGGGACTATCGTTTATGGAAATGTTTGTTTCTGGAAGAACGGAAAGCAATTAAACACTTCTAAAAGCGATCACACAAGGCTAAGGAAAGGAATGACAATGGCCCATCCGGCAGTTTTTGTACCAAAAGAAATTTACGATCGATATGGAAATTTTAAAACAAACCTTAAGATCGCAAGCGACTATGAGCTATTGGTGAGATTTTTTGTGAATAGGGTAGAGTTTGTAAAAATTAATGATGTGATCGTGAACATGAATTTAGGCGGTATTAGTCACTCAAGATGGGTTTTAGCAATAGTAGAGGACTTAAAAGTGAAGAATACATATTTCAGTAATACATTATTGAACTATTATTATTTTTTTAAACAATTTTTTTATCTTTTCTTTGAAAGAACCTTAAGAAAATTCGATTAGGCCATAGAGTCACAACAACATATTCATTCGGTTTGGATGCGCATTAAAGAAGGAGCAAAGCCAAACTATAACCTGAATGGCTTCAATGTGCTCATTTTATTCACTGCGTTATTCGCCATAGCGCAATTAGTATATCCTTTTTCTTCAACATCAGCACTCTCGCTTTTGATATTTGCATTTATTTTGTTCACTTATCTTTTAATAAAAGGGAATACTAACGATCTTTTTATTTTTTTGTTCTTCACGTCGATCATGAGAATAGTTTTGCCAAATAATTTTCGGGAAGTGTCGCTATTTTTCCCTGTATTGATCGGAAGTGTTATCATTGCAAAAAATAGCGCAAAATTCCTATCAATTAAAAAACTTTATTTTAATTCTGTTTTATTTTTACTTTTACTTTTTTTCTTTGCGATCTCATTCCAATTATTCTATCATGTACAATTACCCGGTTTTTTAGGATCACAAACGGGGAATACGGGATTTTTAAATCGATGGAACTTGATCAATAACATCATCGTTTTTGCGTCGATATTCCTAGGCTTCAATATAAACGTACTTAATTATCTCATTGAACGCATCAATACATTCTACATTTTTGTGTTTGCCATATCCATGTTGATGTTGCTTTTTGGAGTGAATAAAATTCCGCTTTTCAATACGTTTAGTTGGACGGTTGTTGTTGAGAACGAATCATCAAAAAAAATGATCATTGCAGGTGCTGCATCCATTATGTTGCTTTGTTACCAATTAGCATTTAAGCGCAGAACAATTTTTTGGCTCGGATCTTTGGTTTTGATATTGATGGGCGTAGCGCTCTCGGGTTCGCGCACCGCATTTTTATCTTATTTTCTTTTAGCGCTATTTGGTTTTTTGATCTATCATCGTTTCATGGTCAGGGGGATCTTGGTATTATTCCTTTCATCGGGTATCATTGCCGCTTTGCTTTTATCGCCTGTAGTTTTACTAATTCCTGAAAAGTATCAACGGTTGTTTGTTATATTTCCATCCGAATTTTACACAGGAGAACTTGCGCAGTTAAAAGCAAGCGCCGCTGCCAAAAGCAGTAGTTTTAGGTATGAGATGTGGGCCAAGGCTTTTGAGAAAATAAAACAACATCCATTCATGGGAGAGGGCATAGGTATTCCAAAAGCACAATACGATCTTACGGCAGAAGGCATGGCTGCTTTTCAAAAAATAGATTCAAAAGTGTTGATCGAAGATTTTATGAATTCAGGAAGTTTGCACAATACATTTGTTTCTATTGCTTATATTTTTGGCATTCCTGCACTTGTTCTTTTTCTTGCATTCATTTTTACACTATTTCTAAAAACCTATCGCCTTACGCAAATTTACAGCGGCGAACTAAAAGCGGTTTATGGTTTTTTTACACTCGTTATTTTGAATTACCTTATTCAAACATTTATTTCAGACATTCATAATAGCATGGAGTTTTATGTATTTATGGCCGTTATCATAAAAACTGTTTTGCTTGCACCAAAATTAGCAGAAGAAAAAGAGGGCAGCTTAACATGAACAAAGAACCATTGATCTCCATCATAATCCCAACCTATAACAGAGAAAAATGCTTGTTAGACACCCTTCATTCTCTTTTAGCGCAACCGTATCAAAATTTCGAGATCGTTGTGATCGATCAAAGCGAAACTATAAGTGAAGAAAAAAAGCTACTTATAAAAAAGGAAACAAAGCGGATAAGATATTTTCAGATCAACGAGCGCGGAAGATCTTTGGCGAAAAACTACGGCATACTTCAAGCAAAAGGCGAGTTGATATTGTTTTGTGATGATGACATTTTAGTAGAAGCCAATTTTTTAAATACGCATATTGCCATTTATGAAAGAGATCCTAAGATCGCAGCGGCTTCATGTCGTTTGGTTGAAGAAGGAGACCCCTCCGAGCCGATTGAAGGGCCGCTGCGAACAACCGGGTATGGCAAATTGGTAAATAAACCTTGGTCAACCCGATCGGGATACGTAAGTTCATTGAACGGTGGAAACATGTCGTTTAAAAAAGAAGTACTTACGAAGGTTGGTTTTTTTGAAGAATACTTTGAAGGCACATCCATGGTTGAAGAACCCGACATGGCTTACCGAGTTATAAAGAGTGGTTATAAAGTTTATTTTAGCGCAGATACAACGGTACAGCATTTTCCGCAGTACAATGGAAACGTTGCGTATATGAAAGAAAAAAGAGCAGAGTGGTTTTATTTTTATTTTTATAATTTGTTGATCTTCTACACAAAATACAAACGCACTATTAACCTACCCATTGTTTTTGTGTATGCTTTATTGGTTTGTTCCAAGCATATCATCATTTATGGAATGGCGATAAGTGGGTATACAAAAATGTTCAAAGGATTTTTTGGCGGAATAAAAAAAGGTGGTTTGATCTACAAAATAGAAAAAGCTTCGCCATACTTTACAAATTGCCGTTCACCAAAACTAAAGATAACGCATCTGAATGGCTAAACTTGTTATATCTATAGTAACTTGGAATTCGGCGGAAAGCATTGAGGCCTGCATTGCTTCGGTGTTGGCGCAAACGTTTACAGAATACGACCTGTTTGTTTTAGATAACGCCTCGACCGACGACACCCGTTTGGTAATAGAAAAGCTAAACAATGGAAAAATAAAGTTTATTCGCTCCAAAAAAAACAGTGGTTTTTGCGAAGGTCATAACCAGGTGATCAACTCAACAAAAAGTGAATTTGTTCTTTTAGTGAATCCGGATATAATACTGCAGCCCGATTATGTAGAAAAGGCTTTAGACACCATGATGGAGAAAAACAACACTGGAACTGTTTGCGGCTTATTGGCGCAATCTAATGATCAAAATGCTGTGATCGACAGCGCAGGACTTATGCGTTTACCATCGGGCATCATGAGTTTAATTGATCATGGAAAAAGAACAAATGAAGTTGAATTGAAAAAGAAAGAAGTGTTTGGTGCCGATGGTGCTTTGCCTTTGTATAGGAGAGCAATGATCGATCATGTTTCTATCAACGGGAATTTTTTTGATGAATTGTTTTTTGCTCACAAAGAAGATTGGGATGTTTCGTGGCGATCATCTATTTATGGTTGGAAAACAATTTTTGATCCCAACTGCAAAGCAGTTCATCCTCGTGTTTTTAAACCCGGCAATCGCAAGGTGAGAAAAACAATGTCTGATCAAATAAAGATCGATGCGGTAAAAAATCAAATGATTCTGTTAAAGAAAAATCTTTCTACAACTGAATTCTTTGCAAATTTCTTTACCATTGTTCCGAGGCAGTTAGGAATATTTTTTTATATCCTGTTATTCGAACGCTCGTCGCTAAAAGCATATAGCATTTACTCAAAACACAAGGCTGAGATAGAACAAGCCAGAAAGATCATTCAAAGCAATAGAAATACGGCACCAAATTCATGAGTGATACAGTTAATATATTATCTGTGAGGATCTCTAAAAAGAATTTAAGAGAAACCACCGATCTATTATGTAAATGGATAGACGACAAGCAGAAAAAACGTTTGTGCGTAACGCCGGTAAATTGCGTGCTTTGGGCCTATAGGAATCAAAACCTAAGAAAAGTGTACAATACTTCCGATCTAAATTTGGCCGATGGAGTTCCGTTATTATGGGCATCGAAATTATTTGGCCAAAAAATTCGCGGAAGAGTAACGGGTCTTGATCTTCTACCGGCGTTTACCGAAGTAGCGAATGAAAAAGGATATAGCATTTTTCTTTTAGGGGCAAAAGAGGGTGTGGGGCAAAAATTAGCCGATACATTTAAAAAGGAGTATGCAAATTTGAAGATCGTTGGAGTTTATTCGCCACCATTTGCCGAAAAATTTTCGGAAGAAGAAAATAAAAAAATGATCGACATGATCAATACAGTAAAACCAAATGTATTGTGGGTAAGTTTAACCGCGCCTAAGCAAGACTATTGGATCCATGAGTACTTAGAAAAATTAAATGTAAACATTGCTATTGGTGTTGGTGGCGCTTTTGAAGTAACAGCGGGTTTAATTAAACGTGCGCCGAAGTGGATGCAAAAATCGGGACTAGAATGGTTCTATCGCTTTTTACAAGAGCCAACGCGGTTGTTTAAGCGCTATTTTGTGGAAGCACCGGTTTTTATTCCGCTTATTGTATTTCAAAAATTGGGATTCATTAAAAACAAGATCAATTGAAGATCGGCAGTATAGATACAAGCGCAACCATGTGGAAAGGACAGCCTTTGCACGAGAGACTTTATGTTCTTTTATGTTTGCTTATTGTGGTTACTATGCCTCTATCTGTTCATGCAAATAGTATATCTATAATGCTTTTAGCTTTGAACTGGATCGTAGAAGGGCAATGGAAACAAAAAGCTCAACGATTGGCATCTTCTAAATATGCCATCTTGTGGATAGCATTTTTCTTTTACCACGCAGTAAGCATTGTTTATTCGGACCACAAAAAGGAAGCGCAATTTGAGTTAGAAAAGAAATTAAGTTTTTTGGTTTTTCCGCTTATTTTTTCAACTACCGATTTTATAACGGGCAAGAATGCCCGAACGATTTTAAAGTATTTTATTGGAGCATGCACTATGGCCTGCATCATTTGTTTAGGTAATGCAACATATTATTATTTTCAAGGGAACTCTAGTTTGTTTGTTTATCATGGTCTTGGTTCTGGACTTGGATTTCACGCGGTATATTTTTCAACTTTTATTGGGCTTTGCATTTTCTCCGTGCTCTATCATCTTTTGCAAAATATTGGAAAAATGAAAACGCAAAAAAAGACGACTTTTATCGCTTTAATATTTTTCTTTTTTATATTCCTTACCCTCTTATCATCAAAAACAATAATCGTTGCCGTATTCTTTATTTCGTTGGGCATGGGCATTATGCGTTTTCTTAAACGCTATAGCAAATTAGCAATGATTGGTGCCACTGTGCTTTGTTTGGTGGTGTTTGCTATTATTGTTCGAAAAACAGCTTATTTAAATGGAAGATTTCAAGAAATATTTGTCGAAAATTATTCTAGCGTTCTTGAAAGAAGTGATTATCGTGGTTTTCATTTTACGGGAGGAACTATTCGAGTGGCCATCTGGCGTTCGGTGTTTGATGTGGTAAATAGAAATAATGCCGTTTTGTTTGGCGTGGGAATTGGCGATGCGCAAACCTTACTTACAAACTATTATAACGAAAAACATATTTATCCCGGCGATGCCGTATTGGGGTTTAAAGGATTTACGCACTACAACGCACACAACCAATACTTACAGTTTTATTTAACGCTAGGCATCATGGGCGCCACATTATTTTTGCTGATATTGATCTACTGTTATAAAAAAGCAATTAAGAGTGGTAACGTGCTATTGCTTTCGTTATTATTAATGTTCTCCGCATTTTGTTTAACCGAATCGGCACTGTGTTCGCACAAAGGGGTGGTGTTCTTCATGTTCTTTTGTTCATTATTCATGTTGCAAAAACGAGAAGAACAAAGTAGAAATTAAGCCTCTGCGGTTTTTTTAAGGTAAGAGAAAACATATCTCAATAGAAATACGCTGCTAAATAAAGCGAGCAGTAATAAAGGCAGCGATACCATTTTACTAGCAATGATCTTCTCCTCGATGATGTCTTTGATAACACTCACCTCTCTGATGGTTTTACCGCTATCTACCAGATCTAATTGCATTTTTTTGGTATCTGAAAATAAAGCCTCTTTCGTAAGAACGAGATCGTTAAGCTGAGAATTTTGATTGATGCTGATGCCATTATCTTTTGTGGCACTTGCTTTTTTACCAAACGTATTTAATAAACTATCGATCTGAGCGATCATCTCGGTATTTTTTACTATTTTATTTTTAGTGAAGTCGATCGCAACCTTACCATACTCGTCGTAATATGCATTTTGGTTGAGGTACGTTAAAAGGGCCGTGATGCCGTCATCATCTACCGAACTTCCTTTTTTATATATGGTGATCTTATGAAATTTAAAATGTTGGCTTGTATTAAGATCAGATGTTACTTTTGCAAGATCTCCTTTTTCGGTAAGTAATTTAAATACATCAATATTTGTTTTTTCTTGTTTTACCAGGGTATACACATCTTTTACAGGCTCGATTTGAATTTCTTTTATGGAATTGTAAGTTAAGAGTTTTAGTTTCTCAAAAAAAATATTGTCTTTATTCTTGATCTTAGAATTGATCATTTCAATGGTTCCATACAAATATTCGGTGCTTCCGTAATTAGGGATCACAATGATCTCGTTCTTATAATTCTTAGTAAAAGAAGAATCCATGAAATAACCACCAACTGCTCCTCCAAAAACTAATATCAAAACAATCACGGTATACTTTCTGTAAAACGAAAGCGCTTTGAACAGAAGCTTGAGGATGTTCACAAAAAAATTCTTGAAGCCTGTAAAAAAAACTGAAAGTTCTATTTCTTCGCTCATGGTTTTTTTGTTTTGATCGTTCATATTACCTTTTTAGAATGAACTAAAAGTACTATTTTTTTAAAAGAAATCAATATGCATTCGTATCTTTTCTGAACATAAGTAATACAGTAGCCCAAACTACCTTAAGGTCGAGGTAAAAACTCCAATTATCAATGTAAAAACGATCCATCCTAACACGCATTTTCATCAAATAAAGATCATGCTGTGTTTCTCCCCTGTAGCCCATTACCTGCGAAAGACCCGTAATTCCGGGCTTTACCAAATGTCTTACCATGTATCTGTCAACTTTTTGAGAGTATTCTTCGGTAAGTTTTAAGGGATGTGGGCGTGGCCCTACAATAGACATGTTCCCTATCAACACATTAAAAAATTGAGGCAACTCATCCAAACTGGTTTTACGTATAAAAGCGCCTATTTTTGTAACACGTGAATCGTTTTTTGTGGCCTGTTTAAACTCTGCATTCTTTTCGGTGCGCATGCTTCTAAATTTGAAACATTTGAAGGATTTGTTTCTGATTCCTGAACGCTCTTGAAGAAAAAATACAGGGCCTTTTGAACTTAATTTTATTAAGATAGCAATGATAGCCATGAGCCACGAAAGCACAAACACAATTACGGTAAGAGAAAATAAAATATCAAAACCGCGTTTTAAAAATTGATTAGTGGCTTCATCAAAAGGATTTTTATGAAGCGCCAACAAAGGCATGTGTTCAATGAAAGTGGTTACCAAAGTTCTTCCTAAAAATCCGGCAGAATCGGGAATTATCTTAAGGGAAATAAAATTATTCTCACAGTATTCTAAAATATTATTGATATCATCCTTACTCAATTTATCGGCCGAGCAAATGATCTCGCTGATCTTATTGTTTTGGCAAAAAGGAATAAGATCGCTCAAAGGCCCAAGAACATTTACTTTTTCGTTTGTTTTGTTGGTAAAAAAACCTAAAATATGTATCCCATATTCTGGATGTGCCTCCACAAATTCTTTAAAGTGAATGCTAGCCACACTTACTCCGGCAATTATAACAGGCTGACGGTTTTTGCTAGCCTTTAGTGTACGTTTAATGAACGTGAATACAAAAATGCGCCAGATAAGTAAGAAAACATAAAGCCAAAGTGAGAAAGTGATGATCTGCTTGTGCGAAATTTGTGTTTTATGAACTAGCTGAAGATAAACAAACAGAAATAAAAAGTACAGCAAAAAATGTTTACTAAGATTAAGCGCGTTGATCAATAAACCCGGTAAACGGTTGATGTAATAATTTTTTGTAAGCAAAGTGCTTACCATCCAACAAAACGTAAGAAAGAAAAAAATGTCCAAAAGAGTTGGCACAACGCCGCTACATAAAATCCATAAAGCGATGATAATGAGCTCGCCTAATAAATTGAATGGTAATAAGTAACGGTGAAGCGACATGAATTTTTACGGTATAGAAAATAAATGTACAACAATTCGCGTAAATAGCAAGTCCCGCACATCAGCTTTTAAGGATTATTATATATTTTATGAATTTGCTTGTGCTTATCTTTATAAGGCCAATCTAGCAGGGATCGAAAACAATTCATAAAATTACTTTCACTAATTCCCTTAGCCGGCATGAACATAAAATTATCTGATATCAACGAATTTTCACAACAATTACCCGCTACCGAAAAAATGCCCGTGCTGTTCTTAGGACACGGAAGTCCTATGAACGCCATAGAAGAAAATGAATATGTAAGTGGATTTAGAACTATTGCTAAAACCCTACCAAAAGTAAAAGCAATAGTATGTGTATCGGCGCATTGGTATACCAAAGGAACAATGGTAACGGCAATGCCTCAACCAAAAACAATTCACGATTTTGGTGGATTTCCTGAAGCCTTGTATAAAGTGCAATACCCTGCTCCCGGAGATGCTGAATTGGCAAAGCAA
>JAWXAS010000071.1:0-27406 GCA_034439635.1 Bacteroidota bacterium
ACATTAAGCAAAGCCCTAAACAAGGCTTTTCATTCTATCCCGGGCGCAGCATTGCGGTTTAATTTACACTTAAAAATATCTACCGCTTTTTTATCCCTTTTTACTTTTTTCGGTAGATTTTTATCGCACTATTTTTAAACAAACTCAATAATAACAAGGCTTACAGAGTTTTTGAGGGGCGACTAATTAGGCTTGTGACTTCGCGACTTTGTGGCAAAAAAAAGCCCGTAAAAAACGGGCTCTAATTTAATTTCCAAATTCGGAATAGAACTTAATTCGCATGATGCGTAATTCTTGTTCGGTATATTCATCACCACCCAATTCTTTCACTGCTTCGTCGATACTATCGGTTGTACTTTCTTTAAAATATTCTAACACTTCCTCCTGCTTCTCTTCGTCCATTATATCGTTGATGTAATAATTCAAGTTCATTTTTGTACCCGAAGCAACAATGGTCTCAATTTCTGTTATCAATTCGTCCATGTTAATACTCTTGCTCTTGGCCATTTCTTTCAATCCAACCTTGCGATCAATGTTTTGAATGATGTAAACTTTTAAACCCGATTTATTTACAACTGACTTGATCACCATATCCATTGGACGCTCAATATCATTCTCATCTACATACTTTTTAATGAGTTCGATAAATGGCTTACCATATTTTATAGCTTTACCTGCGCCAACACCGCTGATCTTTGTTAACTCTTCGCTAGTGATAGGATATTGAATAGCCATTTCTTCTAAAGAAGTTTCTTGGAAAACAACATATGGCGGTAAATTTTTTGCTTTAGCAGTCTTCTTTACTAGATCCTTTAGCATACCAAACAAAACTTCATCCGAGGCTGCTCCACCTTTGCCTCCCATCATTGCATCATCATCCGAACGATCGGTTGTGGTATAATCATGATCGCGAGTGAATTTAATGCTGTGTGGTTTTTTCAAGAAGGCATGACCTTTATCGCTCACTCTTAATAAACCGTAATTCTCAATATCTTTTATTAAATAACCATTTACAATAGCCTGACGAAGCACAGCTTGCCAAAAACGTTCTTCTTTATCGTCCTCAATTCCTTTACCCCAACTTTCTAATGTGTTATGCTTGTATGATTTTGAAGTGGCGGTCATCGTGCTCATTAACACATTTATTACATCGCGCAACTTGTGTTTCTCTTTCATTTCCACAACAGCCTCAATAACTAACTCAAGATCTTCTTTTGCTTCAAATTTTTGTTTTGGATGGCGACAGTTGTCACACATCTCATTACATTTCTTTTCTTCAAACTCTTCACCAAAATAATGAAGTAAGAATTTACGACGACAACTGCTGGTTTCGGCAAACGATGATGTTTCGGCCAACATTTGTTTTCCTATCTCTTGCTCTGCCACCGGTTTATCCTTCATGAATTTTTCTAGCTTCACTATATCATCATAGCTATAGAACGTTAAGCAATTTCCTTCACCGCCATCACGACCCGACCTGCCTGTTTCTTGATAATAGCCTTCTAATGATTTTGGAATATCATGATGAATAACATAACGCACATCCGGCTTGTCTATTCCCATTCCAAATGCAATAGTTGCTACGATCACATCCAGGTCTTCCATTAAAAATCCATCTTGTGTTTTTGCGCGCTCTTTAGCGTCAAGCCCTGCATGATATGCGGAAGCTTTTATACCATTCACTTTTAAAACATTAGCAACCTCTTCAACTTTTTTACGACTCAAACAATAAATAATGCCGCTTTTGCCTTCATTTTGTTTTACGTATTTTATAATTTCCTTTATTACATTTTGCTTAGGACGTATTTCATAATAAAGATTAGAACGATTAAATGATGACTTAAATAAATTGGCATTTTGCATACCAAGATTCTTTTGAATGTCCTGCTGTACTTTAGGAGTTGCAGTAGCGGTTAAGGCCATTACCGGAATATTATCTCCTAACGAATCTATCAATGGGCGTAAACGACGGTACTCAGGACGGAAATCATGTCCCCACTCCGAAATACAATGAGCCTCATCTATCGCAAAAAAAGAAATTTTAAATTCTTTGAAAAACGCTAAATTATCCTCTTTTGTTAATGTTTCGGGTGCTACATAAAGTAGTTTTGTTTTTCCATCGGTAACATCTTTCTTTACTTTAAGTGTATCTGCTTTATTTAACGATGAATTTAAAAAATGTGCAATACCATCCTGGTCGCTAAAACCTCTAATGGCATCTACCTGATTCTTCATTAAAGCAATAAGTGGCGAAACTATAATAGCAGTTCCTTCATTCAATATGGCAGGTAACTGGTAGCATAAGCTTTTGCCTCCACCGGTTGGCATTATTACAAATGTGTCTTTACTAGCTAAAATGCTTTTAACAATCTTTTCCTGAGTTCCTTTAAACTTGTCAAAGCCAAAAAAGCTTTTTAGCGATTCTATTAATTCTGGTGTTCCTACTTCGGCAATCATGTGTGCGGGTGATTAAAATGTATGTCTTGTTGAGTGAATAATTTATGACTCTCCTATAAAGTTATACATAAAAATTTGAATAAAACAAAACAATTATCTGTATCTCACCCATTTTTAGATGATTTATTTAAAATGGCAGACGGAAGAAAAGTTAAAACCTAGAAATTAGGGCTCATTTGCCTAAAATACCTTAAAACATAAATGAGTGAAAAAAGCGAGATGCCAATATAGATATAAAACATTACCCCGGTTTCATTGATTAGAATGTTGAAGTATATTTTGCAAAAGAACACCATGACAAATCCTAAAGCACCCCACTGTTTAAAATGCCATAAACCCACAAAAGAAATAAATTGAAATGCAATGATGCTTCCATAAACTGCTGGCATCAAAATTCCTAACTTTTTAATACCGGGTGAGAACACCTGGGGAAATGATATAAGAACCAGTATAAAACCGATGATACAAATTACGCTTATGACTTTTGGTCTCATTAGTTACTTCGTATAGCTTCTACAGGATCCAATTGCGAGGCGCCATACGCGGGTATAAAACCGCTAATAACACCAATAAGTACCGAAACTGTGAGTCCTAAAAATATATTTGTTGCCGATAAACTAATATCCATATCAATAACATCTTTACCTGCCAAAGTAATAAGATAAGTAAGTAATAACCCAATGGCACCTCCTGCCAAACTCAATAAAACACTTTCGGTTAAAAACTGAATAAGAATAAAATAATTTTTTGCACCCAAGCTTTTTTGAATGCCAATGATATTTGTTCTTTCACGTACCGAAACAAACATGATGTTAGCGATTCCAAAGCCGCCAACTAAAATAGAAAAACCACCAATGATCCAACCTGCAGTTCCTATTACCGCAAACATCATATCAAAACCTTGACTTAATAAACTAATTTCATTTAACGCGAAGTTTTGATCGGCATAAGGTTTTAAGCGGCGCACAGAACGCATGATGCCCATTAATTCATCGCTCATTTCGCCATTAGTGATGCCGGGTTTTGCTTTGGCCATAATAAATGGGTCTGCATTTTCTGACTTCACATCTAAAAATCTGCGTCCAAAATTATAAGGCACCATTACTTGAGTATCCATACTTGGGCCAAGCATACTTTCGCCTTCTTTTTTTACAACGCCAATTACTGAGCACTTGTAGCCATTTATTTTTATGTCTTTACCAATTGGATATTCATTCGGAAAAAGTCCCTCGCTAACTTGCGAACCAATAATAGCAACAGCGTAACCGGCATCCGTTTCGGCGGTTGTAAAATATCTTCCTTCGGCAAGATCAAAACTCTTGATCTTATTATATTCTTGTGAAATACCGGCTACAATAACTCTTTCAATACTGCTGGAGCCGTGTTTTACAGTTTTCCTTTGCCCCATTCTAAACGCTAAGGCTGTTGTGGTTTTACTATATTTTTGTAACTCTTCTAGTTCTTCGTACTTTGGAATAGGCCTATTCATGTATTTCCACCAAGGATAATTTTCTCCAAAACTCCAAGGCCATTTTTGAACGTAAATCACATTGCTTCCTAGCGATTGAACCGATGAACGGATATTGTTTTCTAAACTATCTACAATGGTGAACACTAAAATGATGGCAAAAATACCAATGGTAATTCCTAACAAGCTTAAAAACGACCTGAGTTTATTACCCACAAGCGCCTGCCAGGCAAACAATACACTCTCTTTAAAAAGCAGCAGAATCATAGTGTTTAATTTGTTGTTGAAGTTACAAACTATAATCTGTTTCATATTCGTTTGTTGGTGAGTTATTTGACCGCTTATGGAGTTTTTATACCGGAACTTACTGGTAAAAAATACGATGTATTTGTGCTTTTTCATTTAATAACAAGTAATGGCATTACTAAGAAATAATTGTTAATTTTGAGGCTTTAATAACCTATCATGAAGAAAATAATCAATACACCCAATGCTCCGGCACCAATTGGTCCCTACAATCAGGCATTGATAGTTGGCGATACTGTTTATCTAAGCGGCACCATTGCCATGGATCTACAAAGCAAACAATTGATCAAAGCTCCTATTAAGGAAGAAACCAAGATTGTAATGGATTATATTGGCGAGATTTTAAAAGCAGCAGGATGTACATTTGATAATGTGGTAAAAGCCACCATCTTTTTGAACGATATCAATAACTTTGTTCATGTGAATGAAGTTTATGCCAGTTACTTTAAAAACGACTTCCCTACCAGGGCTACTATACAGGCCGCTAGGCTTCCAAAAGACGCTAACGTTGAGATAAGCGTTGAGGCTAAATTGTTTTAAGGGCGCTTTAGTGCATTTGGCCTAAAATTTAACACTTTTTTTGGTTTTTTCGGTTTTTTGTCTATCTTTACTATACTAAACTAGACGAGAAATTATGAACATTTTTGTAAGTAACATCAGCTTTAAGGTCCGTGAACAGGCCTTATCTGAATTATTTTCAGCCTACGGTGAAGTTACCGGCGTGAGAATAATTAAGGACAAAGAAACCAAGCGTAGTAAAGGCTATGGTTTTGTTGAGATGGCAAATGACGATGAAGCAAATGCCGCCATCAATGCACTTAACGGTACTTCACATTTTGAGAGAGCAATCGTAGTTGCTGAAGCAAAAGGCAAAAAAGAATCTTCTCCCAATTCAGAAAACAGCTCAGAAGCAGGATATTAAGTAAGACTTGCTCTTATAATACTTTAACCCGATCATTAATAGTTGAATTCGCTATACTTGATCGGCTTTTTTATTTCTGATAAACGAACCGCATTTTCCGACCACAGATTTTCTTCACAAATTATTAAGTCAAGCATCAAAAATTCTTTAAGCTTTGTTATTATTGGGTTTGTTTTAATAAAAGTGGTAAAAATCTGCCAGGAAATAAGACAATGGCTTTTAAAAACGGCAGATAATTTTAATTGTAAACTAAACCGAAATGCCGCGCCCGCGATAGAGCGGAAAGCCCCCGCGAGGATTTTGCCTGCCTGTTCGGTAGGCAGGCGTTGCGGCGCTTAAGAGAGGAGGCGACCATAGGAAGCCACCGCAGCTTTAGCGCCGCTGCAAAATACCGCGGGGCTTGAAGTGAAAGCGCGATATGGCGCCCAGCTAATTGAAAGACACTTTTTGAGGTTCGACTAATTAGTGTAATTGGTGGCGAATGCTCTTTTACCCACAAAACTTACCAACATCGCATCAAAAACGCTAAGTGATTTACTATCTTTAAAGTCCCTATTTAATAAAAAGTGATACCTCGCGATACCGTTGAAAAAATAATTGAAGCAGCTCGAGTTGAAGAAGTGCTAGGTGAATTCATCACTTTAAAAAAAAGAGGCGCTAATCTTTTGGGTTTATGCCCTTTTCACGGCGAGAAAACACCCTCCTTTACCGTTTCACCCGTAAAAGGTATCTACAAATGTTTTGGTTGCGGTAAGGCAGGAAACAGCGTTAATTTCATAATGGAGCACTTGAGCCTTTCTTATCCCGAGGCATTAAAATGGCTTGCTGGCAAATATGGAATTGAGGTTATTGAAAAGGAAGTAACTCCCGAAGAAAAAGAAAGACTTGACGAGCGAGAGAGTATGCTCATTGTGATGCAATATGCCGCTAGGTATTTTGTAGATAACATGAACAATACCGACGAAGGTCGCTCGATTGGTTTAGGATATTTTATTGAACGTGGTTTGCGACCGGATATCATTCAAAAATTTCAAATTGGTTATAGTTTAGAAGAACGTCGCGCTTTTACCAACGACGCAGTAAAAGCTGGATACGCTCCAAAATATTTGGCCAAAACCGGAATGAGTATTTTGAGCAATACCTATGTTGAAGGAAACGAAATTCAACAAGCTGATGTTTTTGACAGATACGCAGGCCGTGTGATGTTCCCAATTACCGATGAAGGTGGACGCGTAGTTGCTTTTGGTGGAAGAACTTTATCCAGCGAAAAGAAAGTTGCTAAGTATATCAATAGTCCTGAAACGGATATTTACCACAAAAGCCGTGTGCTTTATGGTTTATCGCTTGCAAAAAAATTCATCCAACAAAAAAATGTTTGTTATTTGGTGGAAGGTTACATGGATGTAATTGCCATGCACCAAACGGGCATTGAAAACGTGGTGGCCAGCAGCGGAACAAGTTTAACCATTGAACAAATAAAAGCTATTCATCGTTTTACAAGTAATATTGTTGTGTTATATGATGGTGATGAAGCCGGACAAAAAGCAAGTGACAGAGCAATTCCTTTATTGTTAGAAGAAGGAATGAATGTGAAGTTGCTAATGTTTCCCGACAATCACGATCCGGACTCTTACAGCCGATTAGTAACAGCAGAAGAATTTGCCGTCTATTTAGAAAAGAACGCCCAAGATTTTTTGATCTACAAAGCACGTAAGTTAAGTGCTGAAACAAAGAACGACCCGATAAAAAAAGCAACAGTAATAAAAGATCTTGTTGCTAATATTGCTTTAATTCCTGATACAATCATTCGGAGTGTATATGTAAAAGAATGCTCTAACATTATGGAGATGGAAGAGCAGATCCTTCAAACCGAAGTAAATAAACTGCGACGAAAAAGCGGCGATAAAGGAAAAAGTTCTTATGAACAGGTTGCCGAAACTCCTGAACTCAATGAACTCTTAGGAATTCCGGAGGAAAAAGAAGTTGAAGAGATCATTCGTTTTGAAGAAAAAGAATTGCTCCGGTTAATGATGAATTACGGAAATATTTTAATTAGCGTAGATGGTGAAGATGAAGATAAAGTAATACATAGTTTTGAGATGACCATAGATGAATTCATCATTATGGAACTTTGCCGTGATGAAATTGATTTTGAAGATCCCATTCATCAATTGATAATGGATGAATTCATGCATGAGATCTCCAATGAACGCTTGCCCCTACTAAACTTTTTTATACAACATCAAAACCCTGCTATAAGCACATTTGCTATTAGTAACGCGCAAATAAATTATACCTTAAGTGAGAAATGGGGACGTTTTGGTGTAATTATAACAGATGAAAAAAATGAAGTGAAAAAATCTGCTGAACATTTTTTATTTAGCTTGAAAGATAAAAAATTGAATACATTCATTCTTGACCTTAAAGAACAACTAAAGGAGCAAGCTCATGAAGATGTTATAAAAACGCAGGAGAAGATAATGAACCTTGAACAAAACAAAAAGCGCATCAATAAATTATTGGGCAGAATAATAATAAGATAAAGCCAATAATCAAGAATTTTATTGTTTTTTCACTCACCAATATGTCACCCCTCTGGGGCTTTTTATTTTAAAAATTAATTCTCCTATATGTCTTCCCTCTGGGACTAATACAGCCCTCATTAAAATTGATCCCTGAAGGATCGAATATTGGTAAAAGTTAATTAAGTGATCCTTCCTAAATACTGGCTACTGAAAACTGCTTACTGAGCTTCTTTCTTTTTTCCCTTTAGCAAATACTTCCGTTGATTAAAATTATAGCTCAGGGAAATGAAAATTCTTCCAACCGATTTTAGTTCGCCGGATTCTTTATGTTGATGAACTGTTTTTTGAGCACCTAAACTCAGTCCATAATTTTTGTAATAAACATCAATTCCCGGACCCAACATCAATTCTTTCATTTTTGTTCCTTCTTGTGCTATATCAAATACGTAAAGTCCTTTAGTAAATTCGTAATAAGTACTTACCGATGGCATAAACGACCAGTTCTTAGTTTTGAATTTACAAAATACCGATGAAAAATTAGTCATACTATTACTGATCCTTTCTTTATAAAAATTAGTTCCATTGATCTTGTAGTTTAATGAGCTTGTAAATCCAAATTTTTTATACGCTATCATATAAGTTGTGTAGAAAAAGCAATCAACGCTTCCCGTTCCTGGTTGCGTTAAGAAAGGCAAACGTTTATCATTAATATCTTTGGCATAAAAGTTTCCGGAAGGTAATTTAATACCGGCACCAAGTATCCATCTCATTTTTAAGTCAGAATCCATTTTAGGACGTATAATGTGGTACCCTGCAAAAAAACTAGGATCGGATAAGCCTGTGTGGTTTGTTTTTATGGAATCTTGTTTACTCTTACTGTTTACAACAGAAGCAAATAAATTCAGCTCAATACGTTCATGAATAAAATACTTAGCTCTTAGTTCAAACACTTTAAAGCTTTCGTAATCGGCGCTTGAATAGTTTCTAGTAAGAAGAGTATCAGGATCACCACCGTGTGTTGTTTTATAAGCACCAGGAGGGAAATAACGTGTATGCGATTGGTAATTGCGATACCCGTTAAAAACACGGTAACGATGCATGAACGCAATGCTGCTTTGATTGTCAAAAGGCACAACGCCCATAAAACAACCGCAAATATCGCAGGCAAATGTACTATTGGTAAATAAAAATAGGGCTAGTGTTAAAAAATTATTTTTCAACCTACGTCTTTAAAATAAATTAGAATTTAATTATGTACATGCTCAAAAGAAAAACTTTGCGCGTAGTTATCCGCAATTTTTTTAGCGTTAGTGCCGGGCGACATTATAGTATTCATTGTGGCCAAATTAATAGTTCCTCCAGCACCATAGAACCATTTTGAGATATCGCTTTTTAAATGAACTTGAGGTGTTGATGCTCCTGTTACATTGGCCAAAGAAGTTCCAAAACTAATATTAGTAGTACGCAACGAACTATTAGGTGTTGTAAATCCTCCAATATGAAAAGTAACGGTTTGGCCTGCTGCCGACGATTGAGGAGATGTTGCTTCCAGTTTAGTAAAAATATATCCTGTAATCCAGCTCCAAAACATATCTGAAACGGCAAGATCACCACTTTGCGCGCCCGAAACATTACGCGTTGAATCAACACCAATAATGAATTGTATGGCTTTATAATTAGCAACTGGAATTCCACTCATGGTGAAAATATTTTTACCTGCTACATTATGATTTACTTTATAATAAGAATTTGGAACTGCATAAGTGCTGTTATCACTTTTTGTAAGAACAATATTACTTACATAATAACGGAAAATATTAACCTTAAACGTATCGTTGTTAAAGTTAACGTACTTCTTTGTATCAAATACAAGCGCACTGTCGCCTACCTTAGGTTCAAACTCAATTTTCATAGAGCCTGTTGTTGGCTGAGGAGTTGGCGTTGGTTCAGGCTCAGAAGGGTCTTTTTTACAAGCAACAATTGCTAAAGTAAGTAAAGAGGCTAAAAGTATTTTTTTCATGTAATAAAATTAGTGATTTTTTTGATGCCACCTCGTATTTTTATGAACCACCAAGTCACGGTTTTCTATCCACTGAACCGCGTCTATGTGTGTTGGTGTTTAATATTAATTTAATTTAATAAACGCAGCTTTAAATCTTTCCAGAGTTTTATCCTTTCCTATTAAGGCCATCACATCAAATAATTGTGGGCCTCCTGCAACGCCGGTAACCAAAACGCGCATTACTTGCATGTCTAATTTTCCAAGCTCGGTAGTTGCAGATGCAAAGCATTCGTGTAGTTCGTGAGCGTCCCATTTTTGTACGGCGGCAAATTTATCCACCAATTTCATAAATAAAGCTTTTACATCAGCATTCCATTTTTTAGCCATTACTTTTTCATCGTAAGCCGTTGGCTCTTCTAAAATAAAGCAACCATATTGCCAAAATTCATGAACGAATTGTGCTTTCTCTTTAACCAATTTACAATAATCTGCAATAAATTGCTCAGGTAAATTGCCATAGCCTTTTTCAATTAAGGTTGGTTTGAAAAGCGCAGCCAATTCTTTATCTGAATGTTTTCGCAAATATTGTTGATTGAACCATTTTGCTTTTTCGGGATCAAACTTTGCTCCACTTTTGCTTACGCGTTCAAAATCAAAAATCTTTGACAGTTCGTCAACTGTAAAAAGTTCTTCGTTAGTACCAGGATTCCATCCCAACAATGCTAATACATTTATAAAAGCTTCCGGAAAATATCCCGATTCTTTATAGCCAACAAATGGTGTTGCTTCGCGTGGATCTTTCCAGCTCAATGGAAATACAGGAAAGCGTGATTCGCGTTTCGAAATTTTTCCATTTCCATCTGGATTTAATATTAAAGGTAAATGCGCCAGTTTTGGCATTTCATTTTCTAAACCTAAATAACGGTAAATTAAAATATGAGCCGGTGCACTTGGTAACCACTCCTCGCCTCTAACGGCATGAGAGATCTCCATTTCAATATCATCTACAATATGTGCCAAATGGTAAGTTGGCATCCCGTCGCTTTTTAAAAGCACTTTATCGTCAACTTGAGCACTGTTTACAACAACCCATCCGCGAATAATATCATTAAATCGAATTTCTTCATTGCGCGGAACTTTTAAACGCACAACGTAAGGTATTCCTTCGGCCAATAGTTTTTGAACCTCTTCGGTACTTAAGGTTAAGCTATTGCGCATGTTTTGTCTTGTTGTAACGTTGTATTGTGGTGCTACTACTTTTGCAGCTTCCAAACGCTTGCGCATTTCATCCAATTCTTCTGAAGTATCAAATGCGTAATATGCATGACCGCTTGCAATTAATTTATCGGCATACTTTTTATAAATCCCCGTTTCCTTACGTTCGCTTTGGCGGTATGGTTTATGTGCACCATCGCCAAAACCAACACCTTCGTTGGGCGAAATTCCGCACCACTTAAGCGCATCAATAATATATTGTTCAGCACCTTCTACAAAGCGGGTTTGGTCGGTATCTTCAATACGTAAAATAAAATCGCCACCATGCCTTTTGGCAAATAAGTAATTAAACAGGGCGGTGCGAACACCTCCCATATGTAAACCACCGGTAGGACTAGGTGCAAAACGAACTCTAACTCTTTTTTCCATAAATACGGGGTAAAGATACAAAAGCTGGTTGAAATTGGATAAAATATTATATTTACACAAAAAACTTTATGAGGACTGAAAGAGTATTGGGAATTGTTTTTCTTTTAGCGCTAATATGCAGGTTGATAAACTTCTTTCCCGGTTTTTCAATGCTAATTATCTTCTCGGGAGTAGCGCTATCCCTCCTTTATTTCCCCTTTTCCTTTTATTTCTTTTCTGATAAATCATTAAAGAGGCAAAATATTGTTTTCTCTATCGTTGGTGGAATGGTTTTATCAAATGCTTGTTTTGGTATTATTTTTAAGATCATGCGCTGGCAATATACAAATATTGCGTCCGTATTTTCTCTTGTGGGTATTGCTATTTTAATAGTTGTTTACTTTATTATTTCACAAAAAGCCCATGAAGAATTTAAAATATACTACCATAATTATAAAACAAGGCTTATCTATTGGTCTACACTTTCAATTGCCTTTTTCTTCCTCAACTCTAAAAATATACTTCAAATAGAACATAGAAACGATAAAAAAATGCTTGATATTGAGTTGAAAATAATGGAGGCACAAAATAAAGTGCCTGAAGATCCTCAATTAAATAGTTATTATCACTATCGAGATTCGCTTTCACAAGCAAATGAAGGTTACACTAATTATGTAAGAGGTTACTAATTTACTTTAACATTATAACACACATACCATTCGACGCTTGCGTTTTGCTTAAGGATTTTCTAAACTAAATTTAGGCAATTAAATAGTAGAATAACGGGGGAAAAACCTACATTCACCAATGATCCAAAAACTATTTCTGTTACTCGCACTAATTACTCTTAGTCCTGTTTATTCCCAAACATCTTCCGATGCTAACCTAAACCTCGAATCTATTATTGGATTTGAAGTAGCGGATGTAACTGATGCAAACCTTCAAAGTTTAGGCATCGCACCAACCAGCGGCGCAAGGGGTGTTAAGTTGATAAAATTAGGGCCTAAGATCACGAAGATCAAAAATTTAATCTCTATGGGTCCTGCGGTGGAAGGTGATATTTTTACCCATGTTCAAATAACGAACAAATTTGGAAGGATCTTTGAACAAAGTAGGCAAATTTGGGGCTTAAAGGATTTTTGCAATGTATTAATTCAATACAAGGACAAAGGAGGTAATTATACCATTATTGCCATAGCATCAAAAAGTCACAACGATAAAGTTAGGAATTACATGATCGACATTAACGGATTAAATTCAGCTCTATTAACGCAGTATGTTTTAAATATAGATAAAGCTTCAAAAAGTGTAGAGAAACCTAAGAACGACATTGCAGAAAAAAACACGAATGAAATTATTATCGAACAGCCTCTTCCAAGTATCATGTCAATTGTTGGCTTTGAGGTAACGCAACCAACAAAAAGTGAATTAGAAAGCGTAGGTCAAAATCCTAGTATTGGCGAAGGTGGTGTAAAGGTCATTAACATAGGCTATAAATTAACGGTAACGGCAAGCTCGTATAAAGATGGCAAAGCACCCGAAGGTGATATTCTAACGAATATGATCCTTACTAATAAATGGGGATCACAAGTAGAGAATCATCCAATAAAAGATCTCAAGGATTTTTATAATACGTTGATTCAATTTAAACAACGTGAAGGGAGATATTCGTTAATGGTACGTACATTTGAAAAAATGCCGGAAAATTCAATGGCTATTATGGTAGGAATGATGGGATCTGGTGCTCCAATTTCTACTGCTCACAAATACACTATTAATTTTTCAGATTTAAACGTTGCTCTACTCTATCAGTATGTTTCAAGTTTAGACCAGCCTCAAAAAATTGTAGAAAAACCAAAAAATGAAATAGCTACAAAAAGCACCAAACGAAATTCAGAAGAGGAAGAAGATTCAAAAGATATTTATGCGTCAACTGTAGATTTTGATAAACCAGGAAAATATTATGCTATCATTATTGGTGCCAGTAATTATTCCGATCCGGGCATTCCTGATCTGGATAGTTTGCCAATTAAAGATGCTATGGCCTTAAAAAAAGTGTTGAGTCAAAAATACATATTTGACAAAGAAAACATAAAAGCATTGTATAATCCTACACGAAGAGATATTGTAATAGCCTTTGCCGATATGGCAAAAAAAATAACTCCTGAAGATAATTTACTGATATTTTACGCAGGCCACGGCCATTACGAAAAAGAAAGTGATATTGGTTATTGGTTGCCTGTAGATGCAGAGGTTGGTAATCCTTCCAACTGGCTTTATAACGATCAGTTGGTGGCGGATGTGAAAAAAATAAAATCATTACATACGCTTTTAATATCCGATGCTTGTTTTAGTGGAAGTATATTTAAAACACGTTCGGTTAATATGCAAGAAGCAAGCAGTTTTATAAAGCAAAAATATTCTTTGCCGAGTAGAAAAGCTATCACTTCAGGCACACTCAAAACGGTACCAAACAAAAGCGTTTTTATAAAGTATTTAATAGATAGGTTAACTAATAATAAAGAAGCTTTTTTTACGGCTAGTCAACTATTTCAAAGCTTAGAACAACCCGTTTCAAACAATAGCAAGAGTTTACCTCAGTTTGGAGTTATACAAAATGTTGGGGATGAAGGCGGAGATTTTATATTTATTAAAAGATAAAATTGCAATAGAACTTCTTTCTGTTTTTAACTTCATGCACCTAAATTTGGATAGTGTTGCAGATAATTCACTACTTTATGTATCTTTATACCACCAATGACCAATAACGATATCATTCGCCGTTTACGCTTTGCATTTGAATTTAAAGATGCTGAAATGATAGATCTATTTGAAACAGCCGGACTCAGTGTTAACCGCACACAAATAAACAATTGGCTTTTAAAAGAAGAGGATGAATCGTATGAAGAAATAAATAACCATCAACTCGCTTACTTTTTAAATGGATTAATCATTTATGGTCGTGGCAAAAAAGAAGGCCCACCTCCTATTGCCGAAACGAACTTAAATAACAATATCATTTTTCGAAAACTTAAAATCGCTTTAAACTATAAGGATGAGGATATTTTAGAGATCCTTGAACTGGAAGGTATGCGTATAAGTAAACATGAGTTGAGCGCATTTTTTCGTAAACCGGGCCAAGATCAATACCGAGAATGTAAAGATCAAATTTTACGTAAATTTATTTATGGTTTGCAAGTAAAGCACAGAGGTAATGGCAAATAACTTGTACTAAAATAAATTTTATATATTTGTAAATTTGAAAAAATTCCTTTATAGCATATGTATTCTTCTTATGAGTTCTTTTGGGGTATCTCAAACAGTAACTGAAGTTCCAGAAACCATCAAAACAAAATTTTCTAGTCAAAATCCTAATGCACAAAATGTAAAATGGACAGCCTTTAAAAACGATTGCATGGTTACGTATTCGGTAAACAATATTTACAATGAATCCTATTATAAAATAAACGGAGATCATATTTTGACTGCTTGTGATTTAAAAGAAGATCAGTTACCAAAGAAAACAAATCATTATTTGGATAGCATCAGGGCTAATACCAAAATTGATCTTATAGGAAGAGTAATAGATTCTAAAAATGATACACTATATCAAATAAAAGGCGAAACATCTAAAAAAAGAAACGCAAACTAAAGTACAAAGCCATTAATTTAACCTTTAACAGCAAAGGTGTTTTGGTATCTCAAGGCAGATGTTTTTATACCAGGTTTCCTTATTTTTCGAGGACTGAAAAGATAAAGTAAGGCTATTTTATCTTATTGTTAATTATAAACAGTTTCACATTAAGCCATCTTATTTTGCCTATTTTTGTTGTATGAAGATTCGTGCGATATTGATACTTGTTTTGTCTTTTTATTTTGTAAACTCACAAACCCTTAATTATTATTTCGGAAATCTTCACTCTCATACCGGTTATTCCGATGGCAATAAAGATTCAAGCAGCACGGGCGTAAGTAAGCCTGCTGCAAGTTATTCATATGCAAAACTCTCGCAGCACTTTGATTTTTTAGGAATAGCGGAGCATAATCATTACTCCAATAACAATAATCCCGGAATGGTGCGCACAAGTTATGGTTTGGGTTTAGCACAGGCTGTCGCTGCCACAACACCTTCTTTTTTGGCTTTGTATGGAATGGAATACGGTGTGAGTTCGAGTGGTAACGGACACGTAGTAATTTATGGTTTTAATCAATTAATTGGTTGGGAAACAACAGGTGTACCGGGCCATGTACCTAATTATGATATTTATTGTCCGAAAACAAATTACGATAGTTTGTGGCGAATAGTAAAAAATAATCCTAATGCATTTGCAACATTAGCACACCCTAGTTATACCGATTATAACGGTTTAGCAGGAGGAACTTACAAGGCTATGTATGATTCGGCCATTGTTGGTGTGCCATTTAGAAACGGAAATGCAACCGTTGCAGCGGCCGATTATACTACCTACCCTGCCAGCGATTTCTTTGTGTATTACCGCATTTTATTAAATAGAGGCTATCATCTTGGAATGAGTTACGATCATGATAATCATTTTTTAAATTTTGGAAGAGGAAATGCAGGGCGATTAGTGATCATAGCGCCAGCATTAACCGAGGCAAATTTATACACTGCCATGAAAAAAATGCATTTCTACGGAAGCGATGATTGGAATGCTAAAGTTGACTTTAAAATTGGAGCAAAGATTATGGGTGACACCATGAGTGGAAATAGCGCACCAACCATAAACGTTATTCATAATGATGATGATGGAGAACTTGCCGATTCAATAAAAATATGGTCCGGAAAATCAGGATCAGGAATTGACCCTATTATTATTGCCATAGTAAAACAATCTAATACCTTAATGCATACTGATTATTCGGTTGTTGCCGATGATACCGCGCGTTATTATTTAGCGGAAATAAAACAAACAGATGGCCAGCGCATTATTACCTCACCCATTTGGTTTAAGGGTAAAAGTCCGATTGGATTAAAAGAGCAAAAAAAAGAAATTTCATTTATTATGTTCCCAAACCCTGCACACTCTAAATTAAATATTAGTACAGGAATTTGTGATAACTACAGTGTGGAGATCGTTGATGTAAGCGGAAAAAAAATATTTCACCAAAACTATAATGACCCTGATATTACCATTTCAACCTCTCCATTTGAAAAAGGGTTTTACCTTATAAAAATTCAATCGGGTAATGCTGTAAAAACAGAGCGACTAATCATAGAGTGATCATCTTATTGAACTTTGTAAATTTTACCACTTTTATTACCTTTATTGAATGAATTTCATAAAGTTTATTTTTGCGCTAGTGTGCCTGTTTAGTTTTACAAGTTTGGCGCAAACTCCTAAAAAAAGTGTTTATACTGTTAAAAGAGAGCCTGGGCCGAAAGTAAGTAAAGACGGCAAGTGCAAGTTCAAAATAAAGTTTGTTGGGGCTGATGGAAAACCCCATAAAAGTGGAGCGAGATTAACATTCAACAACGATACCATATTTCCTAAAATAGATTCTGAAGGAATATATCAGGGTTCGTTTCCAGAAGGGAAATGTAAGATCACTGCCTTTGTTCCCTATTGGAATGATATCATTACCGATTCCATTCTATTTAAAAAAGGTGAATTGATCACCATAAGATTGAAGTTTGAGGCAAAAGAAATAAAGATTCATTAAGCCCTAACAATAAATCATAATTCGAGCCGTTATCCAATAAAACACTATTTATTGGTTAAACCATTACTTAAATTTCATAGAATGAAAAATGCAGTAATGGCATTTGCAATATTATCCACATCCTTGCAAATAGCGGGGCAGCACAATGAACTACCAGAGAATAAAAAATTAATGTTTGGATTCAATATTGGCGCAAATTATTCTAATGTATTAGCTCCCGGCAATCCATCCGCCCGTTCAAACAATGGTGGAGGCTTTAGTTTAGGTCTCGTTATGAGTGAAAGTATTAGTGAGCAATTATTTCTTTCGCCTAAAGCTGAACTTTCATTCAATGATTGTAACATCGTTTATTCAAACGCAGCAAACGCTGAATCAATCTATCCTATTTACCCGGTAAGTATTAATATAATGATGCACATTGCATATCGATTAAAAAAAAGTAAACGTTCGGCCTATTTACTAATAGGACCAAATGCTCGGGTACCTTTAGTGGAAAATAGGGTAACAAATGTTTACGGAAACAATCCCGACCTTGCCATTGACCTTGGTTTTGGCTTTGAAAAATTATTAAAATACTTCTGCCTCGCCCCTGAGTTCAGATATTCTATCGGGCTCCTCAATGTAAATAAAGATCCAGGCCTTGATCATGTTTATTTCCACAATATCACCTTTGTTTTGAACTTTAAGGGTTAGACGACAAGCAAAACTTACAAAACATTTTTATATCTACAGTAATGACTCTTGGAATTATTATTGGTAGCTGCTTGTTTACCTTTTTAGGTATAATTATATTCAATCAATTAAAAGCAGCAAAGCCAAGAAGTAATTGACAGCATGGATTATGAAACAATATTTGATCCTGAGACCGGGCAAAAGTTAACGCTTGAAAAAGCCGAAAGTTATTTTACTGCTGAAGAATTAGAACTCAAAGAAAAGAAGATTGGTGTTGAAGAACCGATTGATGAGAGCTTAACCTATTCCATTGAAGGATTACCACTTTCTGACCAACGTAGAGTGTGGCTTGATGAAGCTTTTTCTTTCCTATTAAATGAATTCGGCAAAGATAAAGTGGTTGCTAAAAAAGTAATGCTGCCTACTCACGAATGCTTTCCTTATAAAATAACACAAGTTCATAAGTATTCTGATCGAGTAGCCAAATTAATGGGCATTGAACCAGTAGATATTATTTTAGAATTTTATGGAAGTGTAGGTAAAAAAATTGATGTGTCTGAAACAGCATTTTCTGCAACCAGTTCTGAAAGCACTAACGAGCCGGCAGGGCTTTATTTTGGGAAAGATGAAAATGGAAAGTATCATGTGTCTATTTCCTCGGGCTCTTGCAGTAGCGCAGAAAAATTGATTCCAACTCTTGCACATGAATTTGGTCATATTAAGCTTTTAGGGGACGATAAACTCAAGATCGATAATGAGGATCTAACAGACATGGTTCCATTATTTTTTGGCTTAGGAGTCTTTAGTGCAAACAGTACTTTTAATTTTGTTACTGGAAAAGGTGGATGGGCTTATTCAACATTAGGGTATTTAAGCCAAATGGATTGGGGGTATTTACTTGCACTTTATGCCTTCGTCCGAGATGAACATGAAACTCAAACACCTTGGTTTGAATTCCTTAATATAAATACTAAAAAGGACTTTAAGCTGTCTCTCGCTTTTATTCAAGACCACAAGGAAAATATCTTTCCGCTTGCTTAACATTTCTTAGGAGACCCGAACCTTATCATCGTTAATTGATTTTGTAAATTTATCATCATGAGATTACTGGGAATCGTATTTCTTTTTACTTTTTGTTTCTATTCATTTAGGAATCCTTCATCTTTATATTCCAAAAAAATCATCATCGACCTTCAACCTTTTGATGATCTTCCGAAAGAATATTTAAATTACGTACACTCCGAGCTCAAAAAAATGTATTCGGATATTGAAATTAAAAAATCAATTCCTCTGCCAAAACTTGCTTGGTATTCACCTCGCAAACGGTATCGCGCCGATTCTCTCATTCGGTATTTAAGCAGAAGAACTCCCGAAGGACATTTAACCATTGGATTAACTACAAAAGATATTAGCACAACCAGCGGTAATATAAAAGATTGGGGAATCATGGGCCTTGGTTATTGTCCGGGCAAGTCTTGCATTGCTTCTTCTTTCAGGCTAACTAAAGACAAAAAGCTTCTTCAATTATTTAAAGTTTCTATACATGAGCTGGGCCACACACAAGGTATTCCGCATTGTCCAAAAAACACCTGTTATATGCAAGATGCTGAAGGGAAGAATAAAACCGATGAAGAAGTGGGATTTTGCGCTAAGTGTAAAAATATTCTGCAAAAAGCCGGCTGGGCCCTGAAATAATACGATTTTTATTGACTATTATTGAACTAAATGCTATCTTGCACGGGTATGTTCAAAAAATTTATCCCACTATTTGTCCTACTTTTAATTGGTTGCGGCAATAAAAAAAAATCAGACTCTAAAGATGGGTCTGGCGATCAAAAAGGCGAAGCAAGTTACAAGATCGTTTATTTAACCACGCAGTATAAAAGTTATGTTGATGCCGTTAAAAAAGATTATTCAAACAAAGGGAAGATCTACGATGAAAAACTGATCAATCCTCTCATTAATAATTATTTTTCTAAATGTGAATACCTCGATCTGTTTAGATACGGTTATTCTTATTTCGTTCCTGATACCATGGGTATTGAACATGCCATTAATGGAATCAATAACAATAAAAGCGAGATTGCAGAAGCTATCCATAAGTCCATTAATAATTGTAATGAATCATTAAAGAATGATAGCATCACTTTTTATGTTCAGCCTCCAAATATTTCAAGAAGTGATATACTTACAAGAATGGGAGGCGTAACCGGAATGACCATTGGAAGTAAACATATTTTAATTACTGTTGACACCGATGTAAATGGCTGGAAAGAAGGAATGGAATACTGCGTGGCACGCGAGTTCTTGCATTCGTATTGGACAAATACACAATTTGATTCTACATTTAAATGGACCATGTTGCGCTACCTTGTTTACGAAGGCAAAGGAGATGTTTTTGCAAAAAAATTATATCCTAACGCAAAAGCTCCATGGACAGCCGCGCTAGATGAACCGAAAAAAGTTGAATTATGGGCAAAGATCAATCCAAGATTAAATACACGTAATTTCTTTTTTATGACAGAAGTAATGTTTGGTTCAAAAGATTATCCATTATGGAGCGGGTATACCTTAGGTTATAAATTGGTGCAAGACGGTTTAAAAAGCCAGCCAAACTTAAAACTAGAAGAATGGGTTGCACTCGATGCCGAGAAATTGCGTGAGATGAGCGGTTGGAAGTAATCCTAAACTTTAATAACGTTTTACCTTTATAAAAACACGATTTGGATTTGCTAAATATTTTTAGTATCTTCATTTTGTGACTACCTCCGATAAAGTAATATCAAATAAAGAATCAATCTGGCTGGATGAAAATAGTTATGCACGAATAAATCCTAAAAACGGCGCTGAGTTTGATGAAGCTGATGTAGAGCGACATTTTGGAATTTATCTAAAACTAGGCTTGGATATAAAAAAAAGACAGCCTCTTTTGGTTGATGCTACTTGTGATTTTGAGATGACCAAAGGCGGGCGCGAACTTTCTGCCAAAAAAGCAAGGGAATATTTTACTGTGATAGCTGTAATAAGTAATTCTTTTACCACTCGCCTACTCATTAATTTTCTTAATTCCTTTTATAGCTTTGGTATTCCTTTAAAAATGTTTGCAAATGAAGATGATGCTATGAAGTGGCTTAAAGAAAAGCAACATACCCTTTAACAAAAATAGCCATAACTTTAAGACATGAAAAAAAGCATCAAAAAAAAGTCTAAGGATTTCGCGATATATTATTTATAAAGAAACGCTTGTAAATGTAAAGGAACATTTATGGTCATTTATCGGTTCATTTATTGGCATTGGACTTATAGCGCTTTTTAAAAGTAATATTATCAGAGGCCACGACGCTGTTTTTTTGATCGGATCTTTTGGCGCGTCGAGCGTATTGATATACGGAGCAATTCAAAGTCCTTTAGCCCAACCGCGTAATTTAGTGGGTGGCCATTTAATTTCGACTTTAGTTGGCGTTACTGTTTACAAATTCATTCCGGATATAATTTGGTTAAGTGCGCCTTTGGCTGTTTCATTTTCTATTATTCTAATGCAGATCACAAAAACATTACATCCTCTCGGTGGTGCTACTGCACTGCTTGCTGTAATTGGTTCAGAAAAAATTAAAATGTTAGGTTATTTATATGTATTGAGTCCGGTGTTAAGCGGAGTTCTAATTCTGTTTTTTGCAGCACTCATTTTTAATAACGTTACGGAGAACAGAAAATAGCCGGCAGAAGATTAAAAAAGTTATTTACCTGTTTTTTTGTTAAGATTAAACAATGAGAATAGTATTAACAATGTTGTTAGTGATTCCTGTAATAATTTTAAGAGGTCAGTTTGGATCTGAATGTTTTGACGCCGCTAAAGAACAAATGCAAAAGGATATTCAAGCATATTCAGAGAGACCTGATACAGATACTGTGTATTTTCTACCAATACGTTTAAATATGGTGATAGGATGCAAATATCCTTATTGGCCATTGTAGACATATGATCATAAAGAAATTAATCCAATTAATTTAAAAGCTGATTATGTTATTATTAATTACAGCTATTCGTATTGTGACCATTGCTTGAAACAACTTGACGATCTAGTGAAGTTAAAACAGAATTCTAAAAAAGATATTAAAGTGATTGCAATCTTTACCGAAAAAACAGAGAACCTAACAGAGATCATTAAAAAATATAGTAAGAATTTGCTTATTTCATCCGATGGGAGAAAGTGGGTAGCAGAATTTAATTTTGGCGTTGGAAGCCCTATGAGCTATGTATTAGATAAGAATAAGATAGTTGTAGAAGCAGATCCTTTGAATTATAATGATCAGGATTCGTTTGCAAAACTGCTTGAGAAAATAAAATAAACAAAATGATGTATTTCGGGATAAAAATACTCCGCCTTACTTTGTATTAAGGTTTTAAACCATCATTTTTTTCAAACCGCCGCTCTAGGGATTGCAGCAAAAAGATTGTAGCGTAAAGTCCGGGCCGCAGGCAGCGCCCAAATAGAAAATCAAACCGTCTCCACAATCATACATTCTGCAGCCTTTGAACTTATTGTTACTTCTTTTTTGGTGCAAATAAGTACAATGGTATTATCAAACTCCTCAATTCCTTTAATCTCAATATTAGCGCCAATGATCAATTGATGCTTTTCCAGAAATTTCAAGAAAGCAACCGAGTGATCGGTTACACCCATTAAGCAATAATTCCCTTTTGCTTTTGCTTCAGATAATTTAATGAAATTACTTTTTTTTATTTTTCCTTTGGCATCCGGAATTGGATCGCCATGCGGATCGAACATGGGATTTCCTAAAATGGCCGACAATTTATTAATGAGCTTATCATTTTTTATGTGTTCCAATTCCTCCGCAATCTCATGCACTTCGTCCCAACCAAAACCCAATTCCTTTGCCAAATACGTTTCCCAAATTCTATGACGCCTTACAATACTCAATGCCAGTTTTGAACCTGCTGAAGTTAATCTCGTGCCATACGATTTCTCATACACCACAAATTTTAATTCGTGAAGTTTTCGTAAACCTTCGGTAACCGAGGCAGGACTAATATTTAATTTATTGGCCAATTGCTGATTTACCACCACCGTGCTATTGTTAGACGACAGATTGTAAATGGTCTTTAGGTAATTCTCAATAGTTTCTTGCCTCATAAATTATCTTTTAGGTATACCAAAATTAATAATTTATTCATAATAAAAAATAAGCACCTTTGCTTTGTTAGATGAAACGCGTATTTATATATACTTCTTTTTTGATCGTTGTAGCCTTGAGCTGCAAAAAGATCATGCCCAAAGCTCCCAAGGAAGAAGATATCCTTGATGGGCCTGTGGCAGGGCTTACAGCAGCCGAGCAGGATCAGTTCTTAAAGGGCGACATTGCCTTTAACGACGATGTTTTTACGCCACAAAACGGACTAGGTCCTTTATTTGTTGGAAACTCTTGCGGCTCCTGCCATGCGGGTGATGGAAAAGGGCATTTTTTTACAACATTAACCCGTTTTGGACAAACAGATGGTACAGGAAATAAATTCATGCAATTAGGGGGCCCGCAATTACAAAACCGAGCTATCCCAGGATACTCGCCAGAAGCAATCCCAAGTGGCGCTACTTCCACTAAAATATTGCCTCCTGCAACCACAGGTCTTGGTTATTTGGATGCCGTAAGTGACCAGGATATTTTAACAATGAGCGATCCTTTAGATGCGAACGCTGATGGCATAAGCGGTATTCCAAATTGGGTTAATGTTCCGTCTTATTGTCAATTAAGACAAAACGCTATAAGTGTAGGCGGAAAACACATTGCTCGGTTTGGCAAAAAAGGTGCGGCGTACGATCTTTTACAACAAACAGCAAATGCGTATAATCAAGATATGGGAATTAACAGCACGTTTGAACCAATTGATACATACAAAAAATTGCCGATTGAGCCTGAAGTAAGTGATGTTGTTGTTCACGATGTTGTTTTTTACTTAAAAACTTTAAAAGCACCAATACAACGTAATGCAAATAACATCGATGTAATAGAAGGAAAGAAAATTTTTATGGATATTGGTTGTGATAAATGTCATCGCGCAGAATTAAAAACCGGACCCTCGTCCATTAATGTATTAGCAAACGTAACATTTTATCCATACACTGATCTTCTTTTGCATGATCTAGGGCCTAAATTGGACGACAAATATACAGAAGGATCTGCCCTAACCTATGAATGGAAAACACCTGCGCTTTGGGGATTAGGTCTTTCAAAAAATTCGCAAGGTGGTTCCTATTATTTAATGCACGATGGCAGAGCGCGTTCAATTAATGAAGCTATTAAATTGCATGGAGGTGAAGCATTACAAGTACGCACGAATTACGAGAGTTTAAGCGAGGCAGAGCGCATTCAACTAACTAAATTCTTAGAGAGTTTATAGTGAACCGCCGAGATTTTATACACACATCTTGCATTACTTGCGCAGCGGGTATTGGGATATTAACCCTTTTACAATCTTGCACTACACATAAATATGTAAGTGCTTTTAAAATTGAGCTGAATAAAATTTCTGTAAAACGTTCGGAATTTACAGTTGTAAAAAAAGGAAAAGCAATTCAACAAAAATTTATCTTAATAAAGCCAGAAAACTCGCTTTTCCCAATTGCTTTGTACAAATTACCGAACGATCAGTTCAAAGCATTGTATTTAGAATGCAGCCATCAAGGATGCGAATTGAATGCTTACGAAACAACAATGGTTTGTCCTTGCCATGGCGCTGAGTTCAATACAAAAGGCGAAGTAACACAAGGGCCGGCAGAAGTACCACTAAAAACATTTATAACTAGCACCGATGCTGAAAATGTTTATATACAAATAGCGTGAAAAATTTATTCATCATATTAAGTATAGTATCACTGAATTTGAACTCACAATCAGATTCGAGTAAGATCAACCATACTCCTACCGATACCTCCAAAATGCTATTGAATATGGATGCTGTGTATAACCGTCCGTTTTTACAATACGGTAAAATTCCGGTGGCACTTGGCGGTTATATGGAAGCAAACACCAATTATGAAGTAACAGATGGTATTACCGATGGATTATCTTTTCAAATGCGAAGAATGACATTGTTTGTTTCATCAAGTATTCATCGTAAAATAAAATTTCTATCAGAAATTGAATTTGAAGATGGTACCAAAGAAATAAATATTGAATTTGCCGCACTTGATTTTCAATTTCATCATTTACTAAATTTTCGTGGGGGCATTGTAATGAATCCAATTGGAGGATTTAATCAAAACCATGATGGACCACGCTGGGAATTTATTGAAAGGCCAATTTCGGCAACACAATTATTACCTGCCACCTTTAGTAATGTTGGATTTGGATTTTATGGTAAAACCTATAAGCCAAGTTATGTTTGGGCTTACGAAGTTTATGTAACCAATGGCTGGAATGATCGGATCATAGGGAATTTGCAAAACAAAACGTACTTACCGGCCACTAAATTGGATCCTGATCGATTTGAAGAAAGTTTTAATGGAATTCCACTCACTAGTGCAAAAACATCTTTACGGTTTAAAAGCTTTGGCGAAATTGGTATATCATACATGGGTGGCGTTTACAATAAATTTGAAAATGACGGTTTAGTATTCGACAAACAAAGAAGGGCTGATGTATTTGCTATTGATTTTAATACAAACTTGCCTTCAAAAACAAATATAACAGCAGAATTTGCGTGGACCTTTGTTGATGTTCCGGATACTTATACCCAACAGTATGGCAAAAAACAGTACGGTGGTTTTATTGATATTGTTCAGCCACTAATTAAAAAGCCAATGTTTGGTTTTGAAAAAGCAAGCTTTAACATTGCCCTACGTGCCGAGTATGTTGACTGGAACGTTGGAAAATTTAATGAAACAGGAGGAACTATTTCTGAAGATGTTTTTGCAATAGTACCTGCCCTTAGTTTTAGAACTTCTTCGCAAACAGTAATTCGTTTGAACTATCGCTACCAATGGCAACAAGATCTTTTAGGCAATCCGGCTGCGCGCACGGCAGCCATTCAGTTTGGAATAAGTAGTTATTTTTAAAATTGGATAATTAATTTAAGAAGATATCTCCATCTTCACTTTTTTATTTTTGATCTTTTCCTCTTTTACTAATTGCAATGTTTTCACTATTTTATTTGCTTTAACAGCGGCGTATGCAGAGTGATCGAGTACTTCAATTTTTCCGAGTTCATCTTTTTGCAATTGTCCTTTTTGAAGCAACATGCCTACAATATCCATCTTATTGATTTTGTCTTTTTTACCTGCACCAATGTATAATGTTTTCCATTCGGTTGCTTTTGGTAATACCAATTTATTGGGCAGCTCCATATTTTCGGGCTTTTGATCTAAAAATACAGGTAAGTGATCATCTTTATCCAATAAAAAATAAGTGGTCCCTACTCCATTCATTCGCGCAGTTCTTCCATTTCTGTGTATCATTACATCTTCAGTTGCCGGAAATTGATAATGGATTACTGCATCAATTTCAGGAATATCTAAACCCCGAGCGGCCAGATCGGTTGTGATCAGTAAATTAATACTTCCGTTGCGCAATTTAATAAGCGTTTTCTCTCTGTCAATCTGTTCTAATCCTCCATGATAAAAACCATGAGCCACCTTGTGTATTTCTAATTGCTCTGAAATACGATTTACAGCATCGCGGTGATTACAAAACACAATTGCTGATCTTGCATTAATACCGCCGAGTAATAACATTAGGGCTTCTAACTTATCATCACTCCCTACTCTTACAGCTTTTACAATAAGCGACGACTTTAATTGATGATGATCGGTGGTATAATTCAAAACTTTTTTATGTGCCATTCCAACAAAATCAGGAATTTCTTTTAAAGCAGTGGCTGATATCAAAATGCGCTTTTTAAGATTTTTGCAGGATCTAATAATATCCTCCATTTCTACTTTGAAACCCATTTCTAATGATTTATCAAACTCGTCTAATATCAACGTTTGAATAGATACGGTATCTAAATTATTTTTTCGCAAATGATGCGAAATTCTTCCGGGTGTGCCTACTAAAACTGCAGGTGGATGGGCCAAATTATTTTCCTCTACACCAACGGCGTGGCCACCATAACACGAATTAATCTTGTAAGGTGTACTCATTTGCTTAAACACTTTTTCAATTTGAATAGCTAATTCGCGAGTGGGTACTAATATTAAAACCTGAACACCTTCCTTTTTATCATCGAGTAATTGCAAAATAGGTAATAGATATGCTAACGTTTTTCCCGAACCTGTTGGTGCAATTAAAACAACATCGTTTTGCTTTTGAATGGTATCAATAGCCACTTTCTGCATTTCGTTTAGTTCCGTGATATTGAAATGTGAGAGTATAGAAGAATAATTCATGAGATAGCTGTTTTAAATAAAGTGCAAATATACTGCAAATAAGTGGTGAGAGAAATGCTGTCAGTTAAGCTGAGCCAATATTGTTAGCTACGAATTTCAGTAATTTTCACTAACTTGTGTGTTGGAGTCAAACTCATCGCGCTAATCTGAGTTTATGGATCAAAACCGACTTACACATAGATTGGTGCAATTTTTACAAATACAGATCCGAGTTAATTCGTGTAATTAGTAGAACCTCAAAAAGTATTTTTATTATTTGGGCGCCTTATCGGGCTATCACTTCAAGCTTGTTTGTCCTTTGCTATGTTTGTCGCACTGCGCGGGGTCTGCGCAGAAAAAGCGAAG
>JAWXAS010000072.1:0-60677 GCA_034439635.1 Bacteroidota bacterium
CAAGTCACCTTGACGAACAATACGGCAAACGCGGGACAAAAAAACGCGAAAAATATGAAGAAGAGTTTGAGTCATTTAAACTCGGTGTTCTAATTCAAGAAATGCGTGAGAAAAAACATTTGACACAAGAGCAACTTGCTAACAAATGTGGAACGACAAAATCTTACATTTCAAGAATTGAAAATAACGCAAGCGACATAAGACTTTCCACTTTAATGCGCAGCATTCATGACGGTTTAGGCGGACATTTGAAGTTATCACTAACCGCATAAAAGCACAGCCGGTAACACCAAGCAAGCGACAATACCTCGTTAGCACCGTTTTATTTTATTATCGTTTTTACTCTACAATAAGTTTTTGAGTTACTCTGGTTTTATTTTTAGTTAGTGTAACAAAATAAATACCCCTCTTCAGTTCCGAAAGGTTGATCTCGTTTTGTTCTTCCATGGTTTTTTCCACCATCACTAACTGTCCAAGCATATTGCGTATCTCTAACGTCATGTTCTTATCTGAATTACTAACAAGGATTATTACTTTATCTTTTGCCGGATTTGGCTGAAGGCTTAAACTCGCAACTTGCTCGTTGTTTATTTCACTAGCGCCTACTCCGCCGCAAGGCGAAATAAATCGCGGTTCAAGAGCAAAATATCCTAAGTTATTGGTTAAAGGATTAAGTACTCCTCCAGCTAAAGCCTGTGTAACATATAGCGTACTCGCATTTGGCGCAAGCGTTGCTCCTAATGGATAATAAGCGGGCGAGCCCGGCATTTGCGCTAAACCAACATAATATAAAACTCCACCGGTAAAATTAACCGGAGTAAAATTAAAGCTGAAAAATTGATCAAGTTCAGCATTAGAAATAACCAAAGTATTAGATGTGGCTAATACAACACCCGTACTATTACTTACAACGGCATATACCGATCTTCCAATATTAGAAACACCACTGCTAATACCAACACCGGCCGATATTAATGTTTGACTAGTAGCCGTACTAAATTTACTATAAATAACGCCTGAGCCTGCTCCAAAACCAACCCCTGCGCTATACGACGTTGGGGCAAAACTTGCAGGGCCTGTTGCAATAACATCACAAGTAACGCTTTGCGTATAGCTTATCTGATTGTTTGCGTTATTTTGATCGTTAGCCAAGGATACGGCAATTTGACTTATGCCTAACACAATTGGATTATAAGAAGGAAACAATACTATTGTGCTTGCTCCGGCAGCCAACGACGGAACATTAACAGCCGCAGTAAAGGCGTTGGTTCCTACAATTGTGAGATCAACATTGATATTGTTTTTTGTAATGTTACTTCCATTAAAAATGTTTGCACTAATAATATGTGGTAAGCCTGTTTGTTGCGAAATTTTGCCAGGTGCATTTACTATAATCACAGCTGCATCATTTGTAAAAGAGTTAGGAAATCCAAATCGAAACAAGGGACGAAACGTTGTGGTTGATAAGGTATTTACCGCAGGTAATATTGGAGACGTGTTTGTAGCACCACAGTTAACCGCCGAATTTGTAAATGCGCTATACACCGCGTTACCCGAAGCAAATTGCGCACCTACATACTCATACGCCAAATAAAGTGCGTTACCGGGTGTGTAGGCAAAGTTTGAAGGGAATTGAAAATCAATAACAGTGGCTGTTGAGCCTTGCGGAATATTATATACACCCGAAAACACTTGAGTCATACCCACAGTTGCTGTTGACCAACTTGTACCCAAGGTATACGATGAAGAATTTGTATTTTGTAAGTAAACCGTTAATGTTCCATTTGCCGGTGCGTTAACCAATGTATTGGTTAAAACAAAACCAAACGAGGCAATACTGGCAGTTAAAGCAGATAGTTCGGATGCAGGAACATGGTAACACGCACGTAAGCTTGTGTGATTTGCAGTGCCATTTGGCGCTCTTAAACCGGTTGTGCCATTTGATAAACTTGCCGATGGGCATGTAGTAACAATATTAACCTGAGCTTTAAATAAGGTTATACTTAATAAAAGGATGCTGAGTGAATAGATTTTTTTCATTCGTTATTTTTTTTGTTTATCAAATTTATTAAATAAAAAGATATGGGACACAGCAAATTGATAAACGGTAAATAAAAAAACCCTCCCTTATTAAGGGGAGGGTTTTTCAAAACTATATTTTAAAGTATTATTTACTTATAACAAGTTTAGTTGTAGTAAAATCTTTACCGCTACCAACTCTCACAAAATAAATACCTTTTGTTAACGACTCAGTATTTAACTCATTCTTCTCAGTTAAGTTATTACGAGTGATCACAACTTGACCTAAAGCATTTGTTACCTGAATTTGAGTGTCTTTGTTAGCATTGTTAACATAAACAGTTACTTTATCAGTAGCAGGGTTTGGATAAACACCCACTTGAGAAGTAAGACTGTTTTCAGTTAAACCTACGTTACAAATTGTAACAGTAACAGTCCAAGCTTTGTTATCTAATACAGTATTACCCGGAGAGTAATTACTTTGCTTTTGAAGTTTGATGATCAATTGATCGTTAACAACTGCAGTATATGATGGAGGACCAGCGTTGATGTTGTAAGCATGATTTGGAGAATCAATGTATTCAGTAACAGCAGGGCTTCCACCAAAATTCCAAACTACCGCAGAATCTTGAAGTGTTGAAGTAGGATCATTTAAAAGAGTGGTGTTAGAAAATGGCTTCCACATTTTATAGAATCTATTTAAGTTCCATTGCTTGCTTAGCGCATTTGCTGAAGTTGTATTGATATAATTTACAGATGCTGTGTTACAAGTTGTCATTGTAGTTGAAGCATGATTAGCAGTAAACATATAAGCTACGCGAGGTGCAACAACAAATTCAAAGTCAGAACCTGTATTACCGGCACCAAGGTTGAAAAGGTCAGTTGTGTTATCCCATAATCCTGGGAATATAGTGCCATAACCGATCAAACCATAACTTTCACCATATTTTTGCTCATTAGCAGCAGGAGAAATAGCAGCTGTTGCTGTTCTTGCGTTGTTCATGAACATACGTAAAGTATCAGCAGGATTTGTAGAAGTGTTTTTTGCTATGATACAAAAATCACCCATAACTAATACAGTAGAAGAAAAATTACATCCTATATAGTTACCAATAGTGCTAGATGCAATAGAAGTTGTACAATTTCCCAAAGAAGCACCGCTAGGAAGACCCGCAACTACGTTGAAAATATGAAAAGTAACAGGAACTGAAGGGCTAGGAGAAGAAGGTTGTCTCATAAAGATACCTTCAGCACCAGAAACCACCATATTACCTGATTGTGCAAACAAAGCACCACCAGAGTTAATGGCGTTAGTACCCGTAATAGGAGGAACTTTTATTGTATAAAAAGAAGTTGCGTTTGTTGTTGTATTACGATACTGATGCTTATTTAAAAAATACCAGTTAGTATCTTGAACAATAGCATTAGCTGCCGATGATTTTCCTGCAATAAATTCAGGACCATTATTAGTTGATTCCATTACGCGCCCACCAACTGTAGCTTTTTCAGCCGGAGTAGTGAATACACGAGAGTTTTGAGCAGAAGCCGTTGTAAGAACTGCGGCTGCGATCAAAGAAAAGTAGATTTTTTTCATTTTTAGTAATTTATAGGTTTGAATTTCAAAAATAGTGAATTAAACAATCACTTTAAATTTATTTTAGGTATTGTGAAAAAAAACTCCCCTTTAACAAAAGAGGAGTTTAAAACAATTTAGGTTGTTAAAATTAAATATTATAAATCTACTTTAACAGAAGCAAGTTTATCGCTCATATATTCGCCGTTTTTTAACTTATTTACGATCTTACTAAAGCATTCTATTGTAAGATTAACATCTTCCGCAGTATGCATTGCGGTAGGTATCAAACGCAAAATAATCATCCCTTTAGGAATTACAGGGTAAGTTACCATTGAACAAAATACACCAAAATTCTCGCGAAGATCTTTCACCATATTTGTGGCTTCAGGTATAGATCCATTTAAATACACAGGAGTTACCGGCGAATTTGTATCACCTATATTAAAGCCTGCTTTTTGCAAGCCGCTTTGTAATAAACGTGTAAGATCCCATAATTTTTCGCGGTACTCCGGATGATTTCTCATCAATTCGATACGTTTTAAAGCACCTACCACTAAAGGGGTTGGTAAACTTTTGGCAAATATTTGGCTGCGCATATTGTAACGCAAAAATGTAATAATGTCTTTTGTTGAACTAATAAATCCACCTATCAGCGCGAACGATTTTGCAAATGTTCCAAAATAAATATCAATACCATCTTGGCAACCTTGCTCCTCGCCGGTTCCACCGCCACTTTTTCCCATTGTACCAATACCGTGAGCATCATCAACAAATAATCTGAACATATATCTCTTCTTCAGATCAACGATCTCTTTTAATTTTCCCTGATCTCCACGCATCCCAAACACTCCCTCAGTGATTAATAAAATACCACCTCCTGTATGCTCGGCAATTTTTGTAGCACGTTGCAATTGCTTTTCGCAATCGGCAATATCATTATGTTTAAATACAAAACGTTTTCCCATGTGCAAACGCATTCCGTCGAGGATACACGCGTGACTTTCGGCATCATAAACAATTACATCATGGCGGTCAACCATCGAATCAATAGCACTTACCATTGCTTGGTAACCAAAATTACATAGGATCGTATCTTCCTTTTTTACAAAGGCCGAAAGTTCTTTTTCTAAACGTTCATGAAGATCAGAATTGCCACTCATCATACGTGCACCCATTGGAGCTGCTAAACCGTATTGAGCTGCAGCTTCCGCATCCGTTTTACGTACTTCGGGGTGGTTAGCCAAACCTAAATAATTGTTCAAGCTCCAATTCAATAATTTTTTCCCTCTAAATATCATGTGAGGACCAATATCGCCCTCTAATTTTGGGAATGTAAAATATCCGTGAGATTCTTTAGCATGTTCGCCAATTGGTCCCATGTTATCCGTAACTTTTTTAAAAATATCCTTCATGTGGTTGTGTTGTGTATTTTGAATGACAAAAGTACGATTTTTCCGCGTAAACTCAAAGAAACAAAGGCTTCCATTAGATTGAATTTGTTATTAATTTGGGATAATTATACACATTTAAGTCATTGCTTTTCCGAACTTTATGCAATGAGGATTAAATAAGTTCCAACCTCGTTGTTGTTTAAATGGAAGACAGTTACTGCATATATAACGGGCATTTAATAAGCATTTACGAACCTGCTATTTCGTTCACTAACCGAGCGTTCAGGTATGGCGATGCTTTGTTTGAAACCATTAGACTTGCAAAAGGAAAAGTAATGTTTTTGAGCGATCATATAACACGTTTAAAACTGGGAATGACGGTATTAAGAATGAATGTTCCTGCCGAATTTAAAACCGATAATATCAATGCGTTGATCCATGAACTTTTAATACAAAACAATATTAAAACCGATGCACGAATTCGATTAACCGTAATAAGGAACGAAGGCGGATTTTATGCGCCGGAAACTAACGACATTTCATTTTTAATAGAAACAGAACCTTTGAAGACTCATGGTTATGAGCTTAATCAAAGGGGCTTGTGGGTTGATATTTATGCAGATATGCGTAAGCAAATAAACAAACTCTCGAATATAAAAAGTACAAATGCTTTACATTATGTAATGGCAGGTTTAGCCAAGCAAAGCATGAATTTGGATGAGTGTTTATTAGTTAATGAGAATAGCAATATTTGTGAATCAATAAGCTCTAATGTTTTTATTGTAAAAAACGGAACGTTATTTACACCTCCATTAAACGAAGGCTGTGTGGCCGGGATCATGCGTAAGCACATTTTAAACATTGCTCATCAACATAAGATCCTCTATTTTGAAAATCAGGTAACTATGAATACAATTATGAATGGCGATGAAATGTTTCTTACAAACTGCATTAAAGGCGTTCAGTGGGTTGGGCAATTCAAGCACAAGTATTATACCAATAAAACAGCCCTGTTTTTTACCGAAAAACTGAATGATTTGATCGGCACCTAATTAATTTACTGATAATCAGTAAATTAAATCTAACATTTTCTTTCTCATCGGTCACTCAAACCCCTTAATTATCAAGGCTTCAGGCTATTTTTTCTTTTGCGGTACCAAAAAACTTATTATCTTTGCATCCCTTATAAAAAATAAAAATGGATAAACATTATGAGACGGTCTTCATTTTAACTCCCGTTTTGTCTGATGAACAGGCAAAGGAGGCCGCAAAAAAATTCAAGAAAACCATTACCGACTTAGGTGGTAAGGTTATTAATGAGGAGAACTGGGGCCTAAAGAAACTAGCGTACCCAATACAAAAGAAAACAACTGGCTTCTATCATTTGATGGAGTTTAATTCAAGCAGCATTGATATTATCAGTCAGCTTGAAGTAGCTTACAAACGTGATGAGCGCGTATTACGCTTTTTGACAGTAGTGTTGGATAAACATGCTATTGCTTATAGTGCAAAACGCATAGGTAAAATTGCTGATGGTAAAACTAAAAAGAAGGAGAACGCTAGCGCGTAATTAATCATGGCATCATCAAAAGAAATAAGATATCTAAACCCTCCATCAGTTGAGGCTAAGAAGAAAAAATACTGCCGTTTCAAAAAGAGCGGTATCAAATACATTGACTACAAAGACCCTGACTTTTTATTGAAGTTTGTTAACGAGCAAGGTAAGTTATTACCACGTCGCTTAACTGGTACTTCTTTAAAATATCAACGTAAGGTAGCGCAAGCTGTAAAGCGTGCTCGCCATTTATCGTTGATGCCTTATGTAGCGGATCTATTAAAATAAAAGGAGAACACAATGGAAATCATATTAAAACAAGATATTAAAGGTTTAGGTTACAAGCATGATCTTGTAGCTGTAAAAAATGGTTACGGTCGTAACTTCCTTATACCACAAGGCCTTGCTAGTTTAGCAACTGAGAGTGCTAAAAAACAGCATGCTGAAACTATGAAGCAACGTTCTTTTAAAGAAGAGAAACTTCGTAAAGAAGCAGCTGCAAATGCAGAAAAACTTTCGGGCGTAAGCATAAAAGTTGGTGCAAAAGCAGGCGAGAACGGAAAGATCTTTGGTTCGGTTACAAACATTCAATTAGCTGATGCTTTAACAAAAGCAGGTTACACTATTGAACGTAAAAACATCGAGATCGCAGGTGATGGCATCAAAGCATTAGGAAGCTACACTGCTAAAGTTCGTTTATACAAAGAAGTTGCTGCAACCATCAACTTTGAAGTAGTAGCTGAGTAATAGCAATACACATTCAATAAAAAAACCCATTACTATAAATGATGGGTTTTTTGTTTGAATGAAGCGTAACTACTTTTTATTAAGCAGATAATCTTTATTCTTTTCTATCTCTATCTTTCCAAAATCAGAGATCTGCAATTCTTCCTTAAGGTCTTTATACCCATTACTATTTACTAGTATGCTGTATTTTCCGGCAGGCAGGCTCATTACAAACTTTCCTGTTTTATGATGCGGCACAAATGTAAATTCTTCGTTGGTTGTTTTATTTGTTGCAATGATAGATGAGATGATCTCCTTTGGTTGACTTTTTTGAAGTGTATCTCCAAGGTATAACTGTCCTATAAAAATCCGCGTGATCTGCTCGCTTTCGTTGAATTTAATGCGGTATAGATCCAAGTCGCCAAATCCTCCCGGCCTAAATGCACTGATATACCCTACCCTGTTATCGGGCGTTACACAAATACTTCTATCATCATCGGTAGAGTTAACAGGATATCCCAAGTTCTCGGGTCTACTAAAGCTATTATCTTCAGGATTCCAGAAGGTTCTAAAAAGATCGTAACCTCCCATGCTGTTATGCCCTTCGCTGGCAAAATACAAGGTCTGACAATCTTCCGCTAAAAAAGGAAAATCTTCATTGTATTGAGTATTGATGCTAGGTGGCAACTTTTGAGGAACAGCCCATTTACCATTAGGCAATTTTTTACACATGAACAGATCATTATTTCCTTCTTGAAATTTATCTCTGCGTGTAAAAAAGAAAACACTTGCATCTTCACTAAAAGAACCTGATGTCTCAATTTTTTCGTTAATAATAGGATCAATTGGTTTTATTTTTTGATAATCAAATGAATTGTCGTTTGCACCCGCTTTACCTTCAGATTTTCGTGTTGTAATATACAGGTCGCCATATTTATCCACATGATCAATGTAAATGATTAATTCAGACGCATCCTTTTTTAAACCAACGATCTGCTCATCGAAACCGGTATTGATAAGCTTTCCGGCGTTTACGGGTTTGGTCCACTTACCATTTCCATCCACTATTTTTGCAAAATAAACATCGCTACTTCTATACCCGTCCATCTCCACTTTCTTACCACCAAAATTTTCTTTTCTTCGAGATGTAAAACCTAAAAAGGTTTCGTTGTTGCTTACAAATGGATAATAATCGGGCTCATCACTATTAATTTCTGCACCTAAATTTTGAAACGTAACATTTACAGGATTATTCATGTAAACTCTTGCGTTAGCTATTTGCTTCAAAAAATGCTGTATCTCTTCTTCTTTTTTTGGCTTTAATTCAATGTATTTTTTATATGCCTCTTCCGCTTTCTCTAATTGATTGGTTAAGTGATAAGCCTTTCCTAATTCTTTCCATGCCTCATCATACTTATCATTCTTGTTCACCAATTTTTCCAAATGCTGAACTGCTTCTTGCCTGTTGATCCTTGTGTACAATAAACACTTGGCTAACTTAAAACGCATTTGATCATTGTCTGGATACTTTTTTAATTCCTTACGGTAAATAGGAATGGCCATCAAATAGTTTTTGTGCTGAAAATGCTCATTAGCATCCTCTTCACCCAACTTTGATAAATTTTTTGTTTGAGAATGACCTATACTGATGACAAAAAAAAGCATCACCATTAGTATAGATCTCATACGCATTTGGCCCATAATCAACTCCTTAAATATAACAACAAAATTGAATTTCGGGAACTTATTTAAGCGAAAAAAATGCAAATTGTTTATAATTCATCTACCTCCAGAACAGGCTATTATCTAAGGGCCTAAATAAAAAAGGCCCGCTTTAACGGGCCTCTCATATATTTGGATGTTTACTTTTCTTTAAAGATCACTTTCATCTCTACCCTTCGGTTCTTTTGCCTGCCTTGAGTGGTACTGTTATCTCCAATAGCAACAGTTTGACCGAACCATTCAACATTTATATTATCGGCAGGAACACCTTTTTTAACTAGGTATGCTTTAACAGCCTTACTACGCTTCTCCGAGAGCGTCATGTTTTTATCGGCATCACCTTGATTGTCGGTATGGCCACTTAGTGTCAACTTCCAATCATCTTTATGTTCTTTACAAAGTTTTGCAAGATCATTTAATGAAGGGAACGATACCGGTTTGATAATATCCTTAGCTGATGCAAATTCTAAACTCGAGAATGCTTTTTCTAGGATCTTCTTCTCACGCTCTTTCATTGGTGGCGGAGGAGGACACCCTTTTAATTCTTTTAAGCCAGGAGTTGTAGGACATGCATCATCCTTATCATATACACCATCGCCATCAGTATCGGGCCAAGGACAACCTTTATTATCGCGTGGACCAAATGTATCAGGACAAGCGTCTTCCTTATCTAAAATACTATCACCATCGCGATCAGGACAACCTTTGTACTCTTTAGGGCCAAATAGATCAATACAATTATCGTATTTATCAGGAGTTCCGTCGCCATCACGATCAGGACAACCCATGAATTCTTTTATACCAGCCTCATCCGGGCACTCATCTTCCTTATCAATGATCTTATCACCATCACGATCTGGGCAACCTTTAAATTCAATAGGACCTTTATCATCCGGACATGCATCTTCTGCATCCGTAATTCCATCGCCGTCTTTATCAGGGCAACCTTGTAATTCTTTTATACCTGGAATATCAGGACATTTATCATCTTTATCCTGAATATGATCTCCATCCCTATCAGGACAGCCCACAAATTCCCAAACACCCGGAACAGTTTTGCAAAGATCTTTTTTATCAGAGATACCGTCTTTATCTCTATCCCTTGGATGACCAGCAGGTACAGGGATTTTAAGCGCCGCATAAAAACTTGCGCCATAAATATCTTTATAAAATAATCCGGGCATATTATTAGTGCCAAGCACTAATGGCCCTAATCTAAGCATAGTTCCTAAAGTAATTGCTTCGCCTCTCCTAGCCGTTAATGAACTGTAGTTAATCGGTAATGTTAAACCAAACCATTTATGATCAAAACGTGGTGCAAGCGAAATAGTTGTATAATCGTGAACACGTGCTGTTTTGTTTTTTTGCAGGTTGCAAAGATTTGCATTTAAACTCACATAAAAAGGTTTCCATAAATGCTGATCAACGCCAATATTAATTGCGGTGGGCAGCGACATTTTAAATGTGGTTTGAGTTGGTCGCGAAACAAACATATTACTCATGAGTGAATCAAATCCATCAACACTATTTATATTAACCGCTTTTAAATTCCATAATGCAACGTCGGCAGTAAAATCATTTGCTATCAATCCTTTTTTATAGCGAATACCTCCAATATCGTTTATAGCAAAGCTTATTTTTGTTTCATACTTATTTTTATCCCTTCTCCATAAACCTTTTTCTCCATCCATATCAAATTTGTATTTTTCAAATTCAGGACGGAACTCGTAAACCATTCCAATATCAAAACCGAAGCCCGGGTATTTTGCGTTTCTAAGCATGTACTTTACAGCTTCTTGTGAATCAAATTTTGAGTCTGTAGCGCCACTTAGAAACGGGTCTAAGTTATCACTGTGGGCATATTGAACTTCTGATTTAAAAAGACTTAAAGTATCGGATGTAAGAAAATTATAATCTAAATTCTGAATTCGAATATATGCAGCGTCAATTCCTTGTAATAATTTTACGGTAGCTCCTGCCTTTAAAAAATGTTTGCCGTCTTCTTTTAGAACACGTGCATAGGTTAAACCATACTCAGCCCAGCACATCTGTGCAACGTGCAGATTTTTATTATTTAAATTGGTTACCCACAAACTCGGGTAAACAAATTCTTCATACGCAAGCTTTGCAAGATTAGGCGATATTCCATCAACATTCGCATAATTTCGAATACTCCAGTTGAACGCAATAGAATTTTTATGATTGATAGATACCATAAATGAAGGTAATACAACCCTTAAACCGGTATAAACGCTTTTGTCTTTTGGTCCTGTTTTTGTAATAAAATTATTTTTGTAATAAGTAGGTGAATTTCGGTCAGTATCTGACCACTCTGTAAAAACCGTTTTTCCTTGAGCATCTTTAGCGCGTTTTAAAGCACTTCTTTTAACCCCAACATAATTGTTATCTGCTACAAAATTCAAGGCGAATAAGCTCATGTCAAAAGTTAAACGGTTATCAGCAATACTTGCCGGATTGCTATAAACACCTAAAACACCCGCATAATTGCTGGTTTGAATTCCCTGAAAATCCTGAGATCTTACACCTAAAAATGCGGCTATAAATCCTAATGATATAAGTACTCTCTTCATGCTAAAAAGTTTGATTAACAAATATAAACTATTTTAGATTCATTTTCCCTTTATTTTCCTAAATTTGCAGCCTATTTTGGAAAGCAAATGATTGACAAACTGGAAGATATAAAACGCAGGTACGAGGACATAGAACTTAAACTTTCTGACCCTAAAATCATAACTGATATGAAGCAGTTTAAGAAGCTTAATATTGAGTTTAGGGAGATGGGCAAAATTGTTGAAGCCTACAAAATTTACAAAAAGGTATTGGATGATATTGAGAGTGCCAAGGAACTATTAGCTACAGAAAAAGACAAAGATTTTTTGGACATGGCCAAAGCTGAGTTGGAAGAGAACAGATTAAAACAAGATCAACTGGAAGAACACATCCGCTTATTACTTATTCCTAATGATCCTGAGGATGCAAAGAATTGTGTGATGGAACTGCGTGCCGGAACCGGTGGCGATGAGGCCAGTATTTTTGCGGGTGATCTTTTTGAAATGTACATGCGCTATTGTGATAACAAAAAATTTAAAACCGAAGTAATTGATAGCAACCCGGGCACTATGGGTGGATATAAAGAAGTTGTTTTTAAAGTAATTGGGCCAAATGCATTCGGTACTATGAAATTTGAAAGCGGTGTGCATCGCGTGCAACGTGTGCCTGCCACCGAAACACAAGGGCGTGTGCATACAAGTGCTGCTACAGTTGTTGTTTTGCCAGAGGCAGAAGAGTTAGATGTAGACCTAAAAGATTCAGATATTGAAATGGCAACTGCACGAAGTGGTGGTGCCGGCGGACAAAATGTAAATAAAGTAGAGAGTAAAGTTATTTTAACTCATAAGCCAAGTGGGATTGTGGTTACCTGTCAAACACAGCGAAATCAATTGGGTAATCGCGAAAAGGCAATGGAAATGCTACGGTCTAAACTTTACGATATTGAATTTCAAAAGCGAATGGAAGAAACTACTAAGCGCAGAAAAACAATGGTAAGTACAGGAGATAGAAGTGCGAAAATTAGAACTTATAATTATCCTCAAAATAGAATTACGGATCATCGAATAAACCTTACGCTTTATAATTTGGATGATTTTACCAATGGTGATATCCAAGAAATGATAGACAAGCTTCAATTTGCCGAGAATGCAGAGCGTATGAAAGAAGGCGGCGTTTAAGAAAGTACGAAGTTAGAATGACGAAGCACTAATAAATTTCTCCCGCAGATTTTCGCAGATGAAATTTCAGTTAATCCAATAGCCATCGGAAGTAGAGAGAGTTAATTCAACTTATTTTCTATGCTAGTTTGATAAAGATTAGTGAATTCAGAAACAGTACCGTAGTTATTTCCATCTACAAAGAAAGAATTTCCTTTTACCACGCCAATTTGCGCAAATTGTGTTTTTGTTTCTAACATTGCTTTTTCAAAGTTTGCATGGTTTTTTAGATCAACGCTTACCACAATTCTGCCTTGTGCTTCGCCAAATAAAAAGGCATCAATACGAATATCTTTTGTTGAGTTAATATGAACACCAAGGTCGTTCGCAATACAACTCTCTAATAAGTTTAAAAACAATCCACCATCGCTAATATCGTTGGCGCTTTCAATTAATCTGGCTCGAATGATTTTTTGAATTGTTGCTTGCACTTCAAATTCTTCATCCAAATTAAAATACGGAGCAGGTGTATTTTTTATCTTGCAATATGAAGATGTATATTCTGAAGCAGCAATATCATTTTTTTGATGACCCAGAATATAAATAAAATCGCCTTCTTTTTGGAAATTAATTCCTGTTTGAAGTGCTTTATCTTCTACAATTCCAATCATTCCAATAGTTGGAGTTGGAAATACCGGTCCTTCGTAACTCGATTGATTATAAAAACTCACATTACCACCGGTAACGGGTGTTTGAAATTTTAAACACGCTTTACTCATACCTTTTATAGCACTAACAAATTGCCAATACACTTCAGGGTTATAAGGATTTCCAAAATTCAAGCAATTGGTAACCGCGCTTGGCACACCTCCGCTACACGAAATATTTCGTGCTGCTTCGCAAACTGCAATAGCGCAGCCAGTTTCGGGATCTGCATTTACATAACGGCTATTGCAATCTACACTCATTGCTAATGCTTTTTTTGTTCCTTTTATATTTACAACAGCTGCAGCGCTCGGATTGTTTGTGTTTCTGTTTACAGTTCCTACCATACTATCGTATTGATTGTAAACCCAGCGTTTGCTTGCTAAGTTTGGATGCGCGGCCAAATGAACCATTACAGGTTTAAGGTCGGTAGGAACTTTTATATCTTCAATTTTAAATTTCTTTGATTCTGCAAACCAAGCAGGTTCTTTATATTCGCGTGTGTAAACAGGAGCATCTCCACCTAATACTAATGACTTGGCGGGAAGATCAGCAACTTGTTCTCCATTAAAAAAATATTTTAAGCGCTCGCCTTTGGTTACAACACCAATTTGTACACAATTAAGATCCCATTTATCAAAAATATCGAGAATTTCTTTTTCTCTTCCCTTTTTTACAACAACTAGCATTCGCTCTTGCGACTCACTCAATAAAAATTCAAACGGATGCATTCCCGCCTGACGAGCAGGAACTTTATCTAACCAAATTTCCATTCCATGTTCGCCTTTAGCGCTCATTTCGCTGGTACTACAAGCAATTCCGGCCGCGCCCATATCTTGCATACCAATTACGGCGCCGGTTTTTATAATTTCTAAAGTAGCTTCTAATAATAATTTTTCTTGAAAAGGATCTCCTACTTGAACAGCCGGAAGATCTTTTGCACTATCTTCGGTAAGATCTTTGCTGGCAAACGCCGCTCCACCCATTCCATCTCTGCCTGTTGAAGAACCAACAATAAATACGGGGTTTCCTTCACCGTAAGAAATAGCACTTACCATTTCTCCTTTTTTCATAATACCAACACTCATGGCATTTACCAAAGGATTTACGTTAAAGCTATCATCAAAAAATACTTCTCCACCAACGGTTGGAATTCCAAACGCATTACCATAATCGCCAATTCCTTTTACAACGCCCTTTATCAACCATTTTGTTTTTTCGCTATTAATATCTCCAAAACGTAATGAATTTAATTGAGCAATAGGCCGAGCGCCCATCGTAAAAATATCCCGGTTAATTCCACCCACACCCGTTGCAGCACCTTGGTAAGGTTCTAAAGCACTTGGGTGATTATGACTTTCTATTTTAAAAGCGCAAGCCAAATTATCTCCAATATCAACTAATCCAGCATTTTCTTCTCCGGCTTTTGCTAGCATGTGCGGGCCCTCCTTTGGCAACGTTTTTAGCCACGTAATGCTATTTTTATAAGAGCAATGCTCGCTCCACATTACCGAATATACCGAAAGCTCTGTAAAATTAGGTGTGCGACCTAATGCGCTTTTAATTTTATCGAATTCTTCGGGTAATAATCCTAATTGTTTGGCTTGCTCAAGAGTAGCAATTTGATCGGCGTATTTAATAGAGCTCATAGTAAAAAAATAGATTACAAAGTTAGTGAAGTTGCCGTTTTTACACAGGCAAGTAATGAACAAAATAGGAACAAAATGTTAGGATTTTTTATGTATTTTTAGGCTGTGATATTACGCTTTTTTATATCGTTATTCATTCTATCTGGAATTCTTAAAGCCCAGGTTGTGCCAACAAATGATAGCGCAAGACTACTTCAAAAGAGAGTTTTATCTATTGAGATCGCTAATATTGGTGCCTCAATGCCTTATTTTGGTTTTGGAAATCATGAGAAATCTATGGACGGAGGGTTTGCCATACCAGGAATAAAAATAGATGCCGGACTTAATATTCAGCTATACAAACACCTTGGTATAAAATCCATGCTTTTATATCAAAACAATCAAATTGATGAATACAAATACAAAAAGGACCTTATGATGGAAGATCCCGCAAATTCATATACCATTTCATCGGGAGGATGGAATAATACAAGTTTGATGATAGGCTCTTTTGGCAATTTCAATTTTGGAAAGACATGTCATTTACAGCCTTACATTTTGGGTGGTTTTAATTACGGCATCTCTCCAAACATTGATCTCATTCTATCTGATTCTTTAAAAATGATCTCCGATATAAAACAAAAGCGTGGAAATGCCCTTGCATTTTGCATAAGTGCTGGCATGGATCTAAAAGCTGACCTAGAGAACGATTTTCAGTTCGTTGTTGGCGTTAACTTTTTTTATAGTGCTCTCAAATTCAATAAAATTCGCTTAGAAAATTCTTATAAAAATTCAATTTACGACTTCCCTGTTTATCAGCCGGTTCAAACATTTGGTCTTAAAATAGGCATTGCCAAGATCCTTCGCTAATTTTTGTTTAAATCTTATTAAAACACGCTTTTTTCTCGTCCAAAAAATTCTGAACTTTAGATCGTGAAGCATTTTTTAGATGAATTGAATCCTGTGCAGAGAGCGGCAGCACAGGCAACAGAGGGGCCGGTAATGATCATTGCGGGAGCAGGTTCAGGAAAAACAAGAGTTCTTACGTATCGTATTGCGCATATTATGGAGCGTGGTACCGATGCCTTTAATATTTTAGCATTAACTTTTACCAACAAAGCAGCGCGCGAAATGAAAGATCGTATTGCTAAGATTGTTGGAACAACCGAAGCTAAAAATCTTTGGATGGGAACTTTCCACTCGGTGTTCGCAAAAATTTTACGTTTTGAAGGTGCTAAACTTGGTTACCCAAGTAATTTTACCATTTATGATACAGATGATAGCAAAGGTCAGATCAAAGAAATATTAAAGCAATTTAATTTAGATGAAAAAGTTTATAAACCTTCATTGGTATTAAATAGAATTTCTGATGCAAAAAACAAACTGATCTCAGCGCAACAATATATTGGCAACAGTGTATTTCAAACTGAAGACAGGCAAAGCCAAAAACCCTTGATGGGGCAGATCTACGAGGCTTATCAAAAAAGAAATTTTAAAGCAGGGGCTATGGACTTTGATGATCTTTTGTTCAATACCAATGTTTTATTGCGCGATTTTCCTGATATGCTTTTAAAGTATCAGAATAAATTCAAATATATCTTGGTAGATGAGTATCAAGATACAAATTTTTCGCAATACGTTATCATAAAACAATTGGCCGCACGCTTTCAAAACATTTGTGTGGTTGGAGACGATGCGCAAAGCATTTACGCTTTTCGCGGGGCTAATATTCAAAACATATTAAATTTTGAAAGAGATTACCCTGAACTTAAAACCTATAAGCTTGAGCAAAATTATCGTAGCACCAAAGTAATAGTTGAAGCCGCCAATCACATCATTGCTAATAATAAAGACCAATTTAAAAAAGTGGTTTTTACTGAAAATGATGAAGGCAATAAGATCAAAGTGATGAATGCAAATACGGATAGCGAGGAAGGACAAAAAGTAGCCAACAGTATTTTTGCAGCAAAGAGCAATCACCATTATTTAAATAAGGATTTTGCCATTTTATATCGTACCAACGCACAATCGCGTTCAATGGAAGAAGCTTTACGAAGATTGAATATTCCATATCGCATTTATGGAGGTATTAGTTTTTATCAGCGCAAAGAAATCAAAGATGTTTTAGGATACTTTAGATTAACAATTAACTCCAACGACGATGCAAGTTTGTCGCGAATTATTAATTATCCCTTACGTGGTATTGGCCAGTCAACCGTTGACAAAATCAATGTTGCCGCGGCAGAGCATGATATAAGCATGTTTACCGTTTGCGAAAATTTAAAGGATTTTAATCTGGGAATTAATGCCGGTATTGCGGCAAAAATTGGGGAGTTTGTTACCAAAATAAAATCCTACAGTTTACAATTAGGCACAAAAGATGCTTACGATCTTGGAAATCATATTGCGGTGAATTGTGGCTTAGTAAAAGAATTATATTCTGACAAAACGCCCGAAGGTGTTAGCAGGTACGAGAACATTCAAGAATTACTAAATGGTTTAAAGGATTTTGTTGAACACGAACGCACGCCTCAAGAAAACGAACTGAATGACCTTATTAAAGAAAGTTTAGCCATAGAAGGGGACACATTATTTGAACAAAACAAAGAACTTCGTACCCTCGACGAATTTATGCAAGAGATAACCTTGCTAACAGATAGAGATACCGAAGATGATGATGAGCGCGAAGCGGATAAAGTTACTATGATGACCATTCATGCAGCGAAAGGATTGGAGTTTAAGAACGTTTATATTGTTGGCTTAGAAGAAAACCTATTTCCATCGCAATTAGCCTTAAATAGCCGAACAGAACTGGAAGAAGAACGTCGCTTATTTTATGTGGCTGTAACTCGCGCTGAACTTCAATGCACATTGAGTTATGCCAACACACGCTACCGTTACGGGAATTTAATTTATTGCGAATCCAGCCGTTTTATTGAAGAAATAGACGAGAAATTTTTAGAGTTTGAAGTCGTATCCGGCGCCAAAACATTTAACGATAATGTGTTTGAAAAAATGCGGAATTCATTTTTTGATACACCGTCCAAAGAACTTCCAGCAAAGGGCTCATCCTTTCAAGAAATTAAAAAGGGTGTAGGTTTTACGCCTCCAAAAAAACTCATTAGTGTTAATGCGCGTTTAGGAAATGTAAATACCGGCAAACCCATTGATCTTGCTTTAAATAAAGACTTAAAATTAGGAGATGTGATATTGCATGAGAAGTTCGGGAGGGGCGCTGTTAAAGGGCTTGAAGGTAATTGGCCCGAAACAAAGGCTATTATTCAGTTCGAAAAATTTGGCCAAAAGAGCTTACTTTTGAAGTATGCTAAATTACAGAAAGAATAACATTCTATTTGCCCCAGATTACGCTGATTTTTGCAGATTTCAGAAATTCATTATCCGCACTAACCAATGCCATTCACAAGAGATAAAATTTCCTTATTTTTACACAATACAAAGCCTAAATTCACGTTATTAAAACATTGAAAACGCTTAGCTTATATTTTGTTCTCCTTTTAAACTTTGTTTCTATTACGGCGCAGGTAGGCGGTAATACCAATTTCAGATTTTTAGACATTCCTATGACTAGCCGCGCTGCCGGTGTTGGAGGCAACAACATGAGTGTTTGGGGTAATGATATCAATTTAGTTCATTCGAATCCCGCGTTGCTTAATAAATACATGCACAAACAAATTGCGGGTAACTATTGCAATTATGTAAGCAATATGAATTTTGGATATTTGTCTTACGCGCATAATTTTGAAAAGGCGGGGATGTTTGGAGCATCTTTCAATTTTTTTAATTACGGGAAATTCAAAGGTTACGATGAGTTAGGAAATGAAACCCGAACGTTTAGAGCAAATGATTATTCACTCAATTTAAATTACTCGATACATTTACCAGAAGACACCTCTTTTAATCTTGGTATAAGTGTAAAAACTATTCTTTCTCAGTATGAGTCTTATACTGCCTTTGCAAATGCCATTGACCTTGGCGCAACCTATCATACCAAAAAGAATTTTGTGATCTCACTAGTAGCAAAAAATGTAGGCAAGGTTTGGAAGGAGTTTACGCCTACTTCACCCATGAGCCTACCAAACAATGTACAATTAGGAATAAGTAAAAAGTTAAGTAAAGCGCCTATTCGTTTGATATTTGTGTATGATAATTTATTGAAATGGAACATGAGATATGTGAGTTCTATTGATACTGCCGGGCAAAGCAATCCTTTTGACACAAGCAAAGAACCTGAAGACAGTACTAAATTCCAAAAATTCTATAAACGATTTGGAAGTAATACCGACAACTTCTTTAGGCATATGAGTTTTGGAACAGAATTACTATTGTCGAAGAATTTTACCATCATGTTAGGCTACAATTATCGCCGTCAACGTGAATTTAGTTTATCTGAACGCCGTGGTGCCAATGGTTTATGTTTTGGTTTTCTTGTGAAGGTTAAAAAATTCCAGTTCACGTACTCTTATAACAAGATGGCCTTTGCGGGTGGTAGTAGTATTTTAGGACTCACCTATAAACTGTAGTTATTTACAAGGGTAATATTCTCATCTGGACATTTTCAAAAAACAAAACACATCTACTTAATAATCAATAATTTATAATTGTGCAAAATGTATAATGCAGTTTGTATAATACAAAACATATGACTATCTTTGAGGATGAATCCGTTTATAATAAACACCTATATAGCGCCCGAATATTTTTGTGACAGGGAAATTGAGACAAAAACCCTTATCACAACTATTCACAATCAGGGTAATACTGCATTTTTTGCGCAGCGTAGGCTTGGTAAAACTGCGCTTATACAACACACCTTTCACCTATTACGCAAAAAAAAAGCGATCTGCATTTATCTAGATATATATGCCACGCTAAACCTTAAAGATCTTACTAATCAATTGGCCAATGCCATTTACAAGGAGTTTCCTGATACCAAAAGCATTGGTAAGCGTTTTATGGAGGCAATCAAAGTTCTTCGTCCTGTAATACGTATAGATGAGTTATCCGGAGCTCCTGAACTAAGTCTTGATATCACCCAAACAAAACAGTTTGAAAAAACAATACCACAATTACTTCAATTTCTTGATGAGCAAAATGTAAAAGTGGTAACAGCCATTGATGAATTTCAGCAAATACTCAGTTATCCCGAAAAAAATGTTGAAGCCATACTAAGAACCGCTATACAGCAGTTAAAGAACGTAAACTTTATTTTCTGCGGAAGTAATCAACATCTGATGCACCAGATATTCCGGAGCGGTAAAAGCCCGTTCTATGCGAGCACTAAAAACATTCATCTGCAAAAAATAGATCGCAAGCTCTACGGCAAGTTCATTAAAAAACATTTCGAACATCATAAATTCAAGATAAATCAAGAATCCATTGATCTTATCCTTGACCTTACGCATGGGCATACCTATTACACTCAACTTCTTTGTCACGAAATATTTGCAAGTGATATAAAGATCATAAAAACCCAAACCATTTTGTTAGCTCTTGGCATTATCCTCATAGATAATCAGGGTACATATTTTCAATACCGAAATCTTTTAACGGCAGGACAATGGAATTTACTAAAGGCGATAGGCAAAGAAGAGAAAATAAGTCAGCCCTATGCTCAAGATTTTATCTATAAATACCGCTTGGGAAATGCAGCCAGTGTAAAACGCTCCATCGAATCGTTGATCGAAAAAGAAATGGTCTTTCATAATATCTCGGAAGCTGTTCCTTATTATGAGGTTTACGATAAATTCTTAATGCGCTGGCTACAAAGAACCTGATAACTAACCCTCTCAATAGCCCTAATTTACCCCCTATCATTTTTTCATATTTAGTGCATAAAATCTAACGTCTAATTACTACCTTAGACTTCTCAATTTTTCTATCATATGTTTACAAAACAACTTTTTTTGCCATTCCTATAATTGCTTTATTAAGCGGCTGTGGAGGCAATTCATCGAACAGCGAAACCGATAAAAGTAAAAATGATTCTCTTACAAAGACAGAACCATTTGAATACCAAACTGAACAAGTTGCCGATCTTAGGGTCCTTCGTTACGAAGTGCCGGGTTTTGATCAATTGAGCCTTGAACAAAAAATATTATTGTACTATCTGTCAGAAGCTGCTTTGTGTGGACGTGATATGATGTACGACCAAAATTACAAATACAATTTAACTGTTCGCAAAACTATTGAAAATATTATAAGCACTTATAGCGGCGATAAAAAAGCGGCTGAGTACGACACGTTCATGGAATACGCCAAGCGTGTTTGGTTCAGTAACGGAATTCATCACCATTATAGTTCTGATAAGATGATCCCTGAGATCACACAAGATTTTTTTTCCGCTCTTATAAAAGCAAGTAATGCAAAAGGTTTTCCTGTTATGGAAGGCGAAAACGTAGATCAGTTTATTGCCCGTATCACTCCCATAATTTTCGATCCTAAAGTTGCTTCCAAAAAAGTTAGTCTCGATTCTAAAGCTGATCTTGTAAAATCATCAGCGGTAAACTTTTATGAAGGTGTTAGTCAAAAAGAAGCAAGTGATTTTTACAAAGACGTAAACAAAGGAAATAAAGAAACGCCAGTAATGACCGGACTTAACTCCAAGCTTTTAAAAGTGAATGGAAAAGTAGAGGAACGCGTTTGGAAAATTGGTGGAATGTACTCCCCTGCCATAGAAAAGATCGTGTATTGGCTAGAGAAAGCTTCGGGTGTTGCCGAAAATGCAGCACAAAAAGATGCGATCGAAAAACTAATTGTATTTTACAAATCAGGAAGTTTAAAAGATTTTGATACTTACAGTATTGCTTGGGCAAAAGACACAGAATCGGCTATTGATGCGGTTGTTGGATTTATAGAAGTGTACAACGACCCTTTAGGATTTAAAGGAAGCTATGAAGCCGTTATATCTGTAAAAGATATGGAAGCCAGCAAGCGCATTAAATTAATTGGCGATAACGCGCAATGGTTTGAAGATAATTCGCCAATAGCTGCTGAGCATAAAAAGAAAAACGTAACCGGTATTGCCGCCAAAGTTATTAATGTGGTAATGGAAGCCGGAGACGCCGCTCCAAGCACACCAATTGGAATCAATTTGCCAAACAACGAATGGATCCGCGAAAATCACGGATCAAAATCGGTTAACCTAGGCAATATTGTAGAGGCTTACGATATGGCTGCCGGTGCAGGCGTTATAAAAGAATTTTATGTAAACGAAGAAATACAAAGCCGAATGGCTAAATGTGGAAGTTTAGCAGATAAATTACACACCGATATGCATGAAGTAATTGGCCATGCTTCAGGGCAAATTGAAAAAGGTATTGAACAACCTGCTAATACTTTAAAAAATTATGCATCTTCTTTGGAGGAAGCGCGCGCCGATCTTGTTGCGTTATATTACTTGTATGATAAAAAACTGGTTGGTCTTGGAGTAATGTCATCTTTAGATTACGGTAAAGCAGCTTACGATGATTATATTACTAACGGAATGATCGTTCAATTATCGCGTTTAAAACTTGGAGGCAATTTAGAAGAGGCTCATATGCGCAATCGCCAACTAGTGGCAGCTTGGGTATTCGAAAAAGGAGCAAAAGAAAATGTGATTAGTAAAACAGTTAAAGACGGAAAAACTTATTTTGTAGTAAACGATTATGATAAACTAAGAAAATTGTTTGGCGATCTTTTAAAAGAAATACAGCGCATTAAATCACAAGGTGATTACAAGGCTGGGCATGATCTTGTAGAGAATTATGGCGTAAAGGTAGATAAAGCTTTACATAAAGAAATATTGGATCGTTATTCTAAACTCAATTTTGCTCCTTACGCCGGCTTTATTCAGCCAAAATTGGTTCCTGTAAAAGAGGGTGATAAGATCACAGACGTAAAGATCGAATACCCTAAAGATTTTACAGAACAAATGTTATACTACGGAAAGAATTACTCTTTTTTGCCAGTAATGAACTAACACTTACCAATAAAGGGCAGTTAAGACATGTTAACTTTTTACTGCTTTAAAAAATCTAATGTTACCTGAAAGATCTTTTCTTAGCCCGATCTGTGTAAACAATTTTTTACTTTCAGCATACGCCTTTACATCCTGAGCTGTAAGTGGATTTAATTCGAAATACAATTTTCCATCGGAGTTTAAGTTGTTTTCGCAAAGATCAATGATCCTCTTGTAGAAAATGATAGCGTCATTACCATCCACAAACAAAGCCAAATGCGGTTCATGTTTTTTTACATTGTCAGCAATCTGAAATTGCTCACTTAATTTAATATAGGGCGGGTTACTGATTATGATATCATACATAGGTAAATTCTTCTCTAGCTTTAAAGCGTTAGCTTTAAAAAAATTTACGTCAGCATTATTTATTTTGGCATTCCTTTTTGCAAGAGACAACGCCTCTTCACTTATATCGCAAGCTTCTACTCTTGCTTTTGGTAACAAACATTTTAAACTTATAGGAATGCATCCACTTCCAGTTCCAAGATCAAGAATATTTCCGGAAAATTCTTTATTCTCATTAAAGACCATCTCTACCAACTCTTCGGTCTCTGGCCGTGGGATTAATACATGCTCATTTACCAAAAAACCGTATTTGTAAAAATAAGTTTCTCCTAATACATATTGCAAGGGCTTTGCTGTTTCCAAGTCCTTTACAGAATTATAAATTAAAAGTAATTCACTCTGATTGATAAGCTCCTCTTCGTGTAATAATAGATCCTCTCTTTTAAATTTCAAGAAATGTTCGAATACCCTAAATGCTATTTCATCTATCTCGCTCTTGGAATATAGTTTACCTAATTCCGAATGAAAAAAAGAGATAAGGTGTTTTACCTTATTGCCGGCAATGCGCATAACTTAGTAACTGATGAGTTTGGCTGAAAAGGTTTGTGTTTCGGTTAGAACCCTAATAAGGAGCAATCCTTTATAATTATTTATAAGATCCGTATTCAAAACAAATTTAGATTCGATATTCTGCTTCAATAAACACTTACCACTTGCATCATACACAAATAAGATCCCTTTTGTTTGGTGTTTTAAATTGATCTCCATTTTTTCATGAAATGGATTTGGTGAAGTTTTCAATCCTTCGTTTAAATTCAACTTATCTATGCCCGTAAAAATTGTACACAACATAGCTGCCATTCCATCCAGTTTTCCGTAACCATATACGTTGTTTGGCAAAGTACCTGTAAAGCCATCATTATATGTGCAATTCATAATAGCCTGTTTAACCTGTTGATTAGTTGCGTTTGGAAATTTTTGCAAATAAAGTGCTGCCAATCCTGCCACTACCGGAGCCGAAGCAGAAGTGCCTCCTCCTTGGATATGCATACTTCCTTGTGCCACTGCAGTTGGCGCATTGGTTAACATAAAGGTTTGTAAAGAAATGGGCATAGAACTAAACACGTTTGCTCCTGTAGCAACCACATCAGGCTTTATCATATTCCAACGTGTTGGTCCTCCACTACTCGTTTCCTTTATCTTACCCGGAACTTCAAGTGTTGATGTTTGCACTGTATTACTTGCGTCGGTCCATTTATTTAAATTGATATAATTCCCTACTGTGATAACTTCATTGCTACATTGAAATCCTGTAACTATGGTAGAGATCGTATCGGGCATTACATAGTTAACCATTTTTGGGTACACTGTTGCTGTTGGTAATCCAGTACTTTTAAAATTAAAATCCCACGAATCATGCTTACCGTTTCCTTTACTTTCGATGCGCCAGTTATAACTCAACGAATCAGCAATAACATGATAAACCAATTCGTAAACACCAAATGAATTTATAGCGGCGTCAGTTTTAATAATTCCAATACGTTTATTATTGAACTTTAACGTATCAACTTGCTGAGTAGAGAGGGCGTAATTAAAATTATGAAAAGGAATACGTCCAATATCAGTACTACTTGCACGATTAACCCCAATGCTAGTTTGAACATTTTTAATATCGTTTGTATCGGCGTATAAAACATAATACATATCTGATCCGGCACTGGTAAACCAAGTAAATAATGTATCGGAAGTTGAAAGCGTTGTTTTTGTATGAAATTTTACATTACCAGCATTTCCGGCGGCAGCTACTAGTACACGTCCGTTTTGAGCAGTAATTAAATTATTCATCAATTGTGCTTGAAGATCGGTTGCATCATGACTTCCATAATAATCGCCCACACTTGCATTTACAACGCAAGGTTTACCTGCCGCCGTTGCTTTTGCAAAAATATAACTCAATGCATCTGCATAAATAGGATTAGTGCTATTATTAAAATTTAGTGCTACAACAATAAGATCAGATTTTGGCGCGGCGCCTTCAAATTTTCCGGTAGCTAAGCCGTTTCCTGCCGCTGTTCCGCTTACGTGTGTACCATGCCCATAATTTGCGTTATCATTATGTGTACAAACACTTGCATTTATTTGCGCAGCCGTCCACTCAATGCCATAATTATAAGGCAATGGAATGGTTGAGCCGGAAGATAGATTTTGATCCCAAATGAATTGAATACGAGTATTTCCACTTCCGTCTTTAAAATCCGGATGATTGAAATCTATACCTGAATCAATAATACCCATAATTATTCCGGTACCATCATAGGCTTGGGTTAATGGAGCCATACCTTGCTTTACAGGATTGATACGATTTCTTACCATAGCTGTATCATTCAACAACTGAGGCTTGGAAGGCCTGTACTCAATAAACTTAAGGTACTTATGGGAGATCAAATTTGAAATGGAGCTAAGCGATGTTCTAATGGAAGCAATGCTGCCTGAGTAATAATTAACATGCACCCCAAGCTGATCCTGATCTTTAATTATTTGCTGAATATCTCCATCCACCAAAACATCAAACTGGGCAGGAAGAGTTTTATTGGTTAACTGTGTTTTAAGAAATGCATTACAATTATTTTGCGAAAACATCGTAACTTGCAGCACAATTAACAGTATTATATAAATTGCTTTTCTCATTCTATCTACTAAAATACAAAAAATAAATCAATCTTTAAATTGAAGGCTCTACTCACCATATTTACTCTCATTTATAGCGGCTTTCTCATGTCTCAAAGCGATAGTGTAATGATCACAGAGCTTAAGCCGTTTAACGATGGGCTGTATTTCACAAATACCGATCATCGACTTAACAAAGCCATTTCAAAAGAAAACATTGTTACCAACATCAACAAAGATCAAATCGATTTTTACTATAAAGTAACCTCTACTCCAAAAATTGAATATTCTGTTGGTGGAGCAACGTACACCATCGAACCTTCACATATTTGGGGATTTGTTCAAAATGGAACTTTATTTGTAAACTATAAAGAGGTTTTTTATAGAGTGCCAGTTTTTGGTGCCATTAGTTATTTTGCAGGAGTTGTTGAAGTAACTGGATATTATACCGGCGTATACGACCCCATGTTTGGCGCTGGAAGTGGCAGAACGGTTAAAACGAAAGAGCTAAATGAATTCATAGTAAGTTATTTTGATGGAAATGTAGTACCGTTTGACATGAATTATCTCGATATGCTATTAAGTACCGACGAAACAGTTTATAAAGAATTTAAAAGCTTAAACAAACGAAAACGTCGTAAGCAGGTAACTCGATTTATAAGAATGTATAACGAAAAGCATCCGGTTCATTATTTAAAATAAATGCCTCCCTAGATAGAGAGGCATTTTGCTTTTCACTTCTTTACGATCTTCAAATTAATTAGTAATTACCAAGTACTTTGACGAACTCCAGAATTTTACAGGATCGTTTATGATCAAATTAGTGAATGTTTTTCCTGTTTTATCAATCTTATATGAATCTGTTGGATGCGTTGTAATGATTTTAACATCCTTACTGTTGATCGGAATAACAGTTGTTTCGTTGTAATCAATTTTAGTAAACAAACTTTTATCTAAATCATCACTTAATTTAGAAATTTTACCCATACCCATTAGGCCACCTTTTTTATCAATTAAATTTGCTTTTTGAAGATCTTTTGAATTTCCAACTATGTAATAGGCAGTATGCAATTCGGCAGATGTTTCAGATATTGTTTGTTGTTGCGCTACGTTTTCAGTGGCAAGAATATCTGTGATCACTATTAACTGGCCAACTTGAGCATTTAACGCGTTCAGTTTTTCATTTAATTCGGTTAGCTCCGTATACTTTTGGTTTAACTGCCCCTTTAAGATTTCAATTGTTTTAATTAATTGTCCATTTTTTTTATTAGAGCGATCAAGCTTACTATTCAATTGTTTCAATTTTTTGCTATTATCATCCATTAACTCATTAATGGCTGTGATCTCTTCTGCAATTCTTTCTTTTTGGTTAGCGTTTAAATCACTTGACTTACCTGAATTGATAAGTATAATGTGTTGCTTAGAAGCAACCTCGCTTAAGTTTTTCTCAACTTCATTAAACGAATTAATAAATTCGTTGACAGAGGCGTCACGATCATCGATAACCGCTAGAAGCGAATCTCGTTGATGTACAACTGCTTCGTTTTGTTGAGGATCTTTGCAGCTAGCCATCATTGCTAATGCTGCAGTTACTGTAATAAAAATGTACTTTTTCATGTTTTCTTTTAAAATGATTATTATTTATTGGCAAATAAAAGGATAATCAATGCCCAAAGTGTTACATAATTAACGAAATACTTTACAAAAATCCCGCTTTCCTATCTTTCACTAATTAGTCGAACCTCAAAAAGTATTTTTATTATTTGGGCGCCTTATCGGGCTATCACTTCAAGCTTGTTTGTCCTTTGCTATGTTTGTCGCACTATTTTTAAACAAACTCAATAATAAAAAGGCTTACAGAGTTTTTGAGGAACGACTAATTAAAGATCAAAAAGTACTTGTTGTTCTTTTGTATTAAACAATACCGATCCTATATAAAATAGTTAAAAATGAACATTCTCTGAGAATACCATTTTTGATTTAGATCTCTTTACTTACGCCAATCCCAAATAAAGCAAAGTCGTATTTAATAGGATCTTTTGGGTCAAATTGCCTTAGTATATTAGTGATCTCTTCAACGGCTTTCCAATCATCTTGCTTACGCTTTAATAAACCTAATTTCCGGCTTACATTTCCTGTATGAACATCCAAGGGCAAACACAATAACGACGGATTGATGCTCTTCCAAATTCCAAAATCAACACCTCCACTATCCTTACGCACCATCCAACGCAAATACATACATAACCGCTTGGAGCTCGAATTTTTAAAAGGATTAGAAACATGTTTATCACTCCTTTTTTGATGTGTAGGTTTTAAAAATTGCTCTCTAAAATGTATAATGGCATTTTTTATATCAACATCGCCTGATCGTATTCCTTTTGAGAAGGCAAATTCAAGTCCTTGCTGTTTGGTATAGATGTTTTTTAGCGAACGAATAAAAAAAGCACAATCAATTCCGTTAAACGTACGATGGACAAAATCATCAAACTTTTTAAGATCCTTTACCGTATGCTGTGTTACAAATTCAAATGGCTCATTGCCCATTAAGGCCATTAATTTTGTGGCATTAGTTATAATAGACTTCCTGTTTCCCCAAGAAATTGTAGCCGCTAAAAATCCCGCTATCTCAATATCTTCTTTTCTCGAAAATAGATGCGGAATTTGAATTGGATCGTTATCTATAAATCCTTTTGAATTATATTGATGAAATTTTTCATCTAACAATTCTTTTACTCCTTCCTTTATCTTCATGGATCCTTTGTTAGATCAAGATCCTTTAATTTAGGATTTGCTTTATGAATTCCCAATACAACCAAAATGGTCATAACTCCACCAAAAGCAATGGAAGGAACTAATCCTAAAAACTTTGCAGCTACTCCACTTTCAAACGCGCCTATCTCGTTACTTGATCCAATAAAAATACTATTTACGGCGCTTACCCTCCCACGCATATTATCTGGAGTTAATAATTGCAGAATACTATGGCGAATTACTACACTAATATTATCAAAAGCGCCGGCAAAGGCAAGCATTGCAAATGCCCACCAATAATTTGTGCTATACGCAAAGCCAATAGTAAATAAACCAAAGGCAACAACCGACCATAAAAGTGCTACTCCGGCTTTTTTACCAGGCGGTTTAACCGTCATTATTAAAGCCATAAAAACCGCGCCAATAGCTGGTGAAGTTCGAAGTAAACCGTAAGCCTGGGGACCTAAGTGTAAAATTTTATCGGTAAACGCTGGAATCAAAACAACAGCTCCTCCAAATAAAACCGCAAAAAGGTCAAGCGACAAGGCGCTGAGCACCATTTTATTTTTGAAAACAAAATTCAAACCCACTTTCATGCTTTGTACAATTGATTCGGTGTTTTCGGGTACAAATGTTTGCTTATAAGAAGTGATAGCTATAAATACAAAAGCTAAAACATATAAGGCAATATTTAAAAGATAACACCAATCGGCGTGTAGTTGTCCTCTGAAGGCGTATATCAATCCTGCGATCACAGGCCCAAGAATAGCTCCTATGTGCCATGCGGTACTATTCCAGGTAGATGACTGTGTGTACAAATGACGCGGAACAAAAGAGGTCATAAATGGTTGTACACTTGCCGCTAAAAAAGATCGCACTACTCCAAATACCATAACGATGATGAACAAAGCGGGCAATCCAAACGAGCGTAAAACAGTTACAAATGGTGCGCTATTAACGTACAAAGCAATGGCGCCAAGCAAAAGCATAAAAATTCCTCCAAGGATGATCTTCTTTCTATTTAAAAGATCGGCATAATGCCCGCTAAAAAAAGAGGCTATAATAAAAGGCACAGCCTCCGCCAAACCTATCATGCCCAAAATAAATTCTTCCTTTGTAAATTCATAATACACTTGCAAGTTAATGGTACTCATTTGCAATTGTATACCTAACGTAAGGAAAAACCTAGCCAGGATAAAGTAACGGTATTGCTTTATTTTAAAGATCTCTAGCGAAGATCTGTCGAAAATGCTCATAAACCTTTTGAAGCTGATTAAAATTTATATATTTTAATCAGCTTCATACAAATCTATTTATAAATATTTTTATATTTATCCTTTAGTTTGGAAAACAATTTAAAACATATCAACCTAAAGTCTTTATCGCAAGACGACCGACCCCGTGAAAAGTTAATGCAAATGGGGCGTCAGCACTTAAGCGATGCCGAATTATTGGCAATAATTCTTGGGTCTGGAAATACCGATGAAACTGCCATTCAACTTGCTCAACGAATATTACATGAGAGCAAAAACGATATAAATACTTTAGCTAAATTATCCATTAACGAACTCCAGAAATTTAAAGGTGTTGGCCCTGCCAAAGCCATTAATATAGCAGCAGCTTTTGAATTAGGAAGAAGGCGTAAAGATACCGATGTTGGTGAACATCTGAAGATAAATTCAAGTAGAGATGCTTTTAATTTATTAAATCCAAAATTGTCTGATCTTCCGCATGAAGAGTTTTGGATAGTTTTAATGAACAGGGCTAACAAGGTGATAAAGATAGAAAACATAAGTAAAGGCGGAATAAGTGGAACTGTGGTAGATGTTCGTTTAGTTTCGAAGTCGGCCATAGAAAACAATACCAGCAGTGTTATTTTGGCACACAATCATCCAAGCGGTAATTTAAAACCTAGTCAAAACGATATTGATATCACCAAAAAAATAAAAGAAGCCCTTAAAATATTTGATATTACTTTGTTCGATCACTTGATCATTGGCGATAAAAACTATTACAGTTTTACCGACGAAGGCGCATTATAATAATTAATTCTTTAGAAGGATATAATTTCTATTCTCACCTACTCTCCAGCCAAATGTTTTTTCAATAAAATGGAGACATTTATTCTTCAAACTGATCTTTACTTTCGAATTATTGTAGTTAAATTTCCAATTGGCTTTGGCAATTCTCTCTCTATAAAGGGCGGGATGAGTTCCTTTGTAATTTTCTAACAGATCGATCTTACTGTAATCAAACTCCTCAACAACCGGAATATGTTCTTTCACCCAATTATCATCGTGCCACATCTTATGAAAATTTTCTTGTTTAGCCTGTTGTGCTTTTGGCGATTTTACCCACCCGTAATGGTAAATAGAAGCGTTGATATGCTTAACTTTTAATTTCTCGCCATTTGCTGTTCTAAATCCTTGAGCGTCTTTGTACGAACGAATACTTTTATCATTTTTAATAATGCGAATCTCTTTGCTATACCATCTTCGGCCTGTTCCTATATAATTGTAATGTCCGTAAAAATGCTTGTAATTAAAAAGTAAACCCTGTACTTCTTTATCATCCTTGTATTTTTCCATAGCAATTTTTATGGCAGAAAGATCATCCTCATGCACACATTCGTCTGATTGAATATAAAAACACCAATCGCTATCTTTTTCAATTGCACCAAACACTTTATTGGTTTCAATAGAAAGCACCAAACCTCCTTCGCGGTTGGCATCATCCCAAATAGATTCAATGATCTTTATTTTTTTGGAGTCAATAGAGCGTATCAACTCTAACGTTTTATCATCGCTATTACCAACGCCTACAATAAATTCATCGCATATAGGAAGTATGCTTTGTATGGCCTCTAATACGGGATAATCGTACTTTATGGCATTTCGTATTATAGTAAAACCTGTTACTTTCATCTTAAAACGGATATCCAATTCCAAAATTAATTACTGTTGAACGCCAAGGCTGTTTATTATAGGTAAACCTATTTCCTTCGGCGTACTTTGGATCTTTAATTGGAATTGCAAAATCAAAACGTAAAATTAAAAAATCTAGGTCCCAACGCAAACCAACGCCGCCGCCTAAAGCAATTTGCTTATAAAACTCATCAACCCTAAACTCTCCATTTGGTTTATCTTCTACTTTTTGCAAGCGCCAAATATTTCCTGCATCGGCAAATACGGCTCCGTAAATTGTTTTAAGGATCGGAAAACGATACTCAATATTTCCCTCTAATAAAAGATCACCAATTTTATCAAAACGTGTTGAGCTATTGGTAGGATCATATCCTCCCGGGCCCAATGTACGAGCTCTCCATGCCCTTATGGTATTTGGTCCACCAGTAAAAAAACTTTGCTCATAAGGCAGCACACTTAAATTAGCCAATGTTTTTCCAATGCCACCGGCAACCCTGTAAACAAGTTTCCTTTTTTTACTTAAAGGAATGTAAATGCGATATTCTAATTCTGCCTTTAAGAAATGAGCAAAAGGGATTCCAAATAAATTGTAACGCCCTAAAGAATCTTTGGCAACACCCCTTAAATTAAAGTATTCACGTAAAATACTACCCGAAGACATTCCCAGAAAGCGAATATAGTGCACAGCAGTATTGCTTGTAAGCACATTTTCTTTTGATGAATACACAACACCTGCCTTTGAAAGCGTGGTTATATGATCAATGAACGAATTTAACAAAAATGCGTCGTTCAAATTACTTAGTTCACTTTTAAAAGACTCCGATAACTTTGCTTTTACGCTATATATTTCAAATGGCGCTATCTCATACTTGAACAATCTGTTTTTTGATCTAAAACTTAAGCCGTACTCAAAACTCACAATGTTTCGAACAAAATTTTCGCGCGCCTGGTAATTCATTCCTGTTTTAAAATATGTTCGAGGCAACATCTCATTCTTGAATGGAAAAAGAGAGAAAGGAAAAAATGCTCTTGGAACCGAAAAAGTGAACTCAGGTCCCACCTGAAACGTATTGAATAATTGCTGTATCCTCGACAACGATAACAGATCAGGATTGTCCTTCGAATCTCCAATTTGATTTTGTGCTGTGAGTGCGCCCTGCAATTTAAGCTGTATAACTTCTCCGCCTTTAAAAACATTCTTATTTCTGTAGATCAAACTACCATCAATGCCCCTGTTACCGGAAGTGTTGATCAACTCTGTTTCTAAAGTGATCGACTGTTTTATAAGAGGTGTACAAATGATATAACAATCGAGTTTTGCCGGAAACTCATCACTCTTGAAAAATTGCACAGTAACACCTTTAAAAATTCCCAAGCCAAGTAAACTCTTAAATGTAGCCTCAGCTGTATCGCGAATGAACAGAGCGCCCTTTTGCAGTTTAATAAAATCGGCTATCAAAGTTGCTTTGTATTGCAATGGAACATTATGCAGGAATTTCACGTCTTTATTCGCAGGAATGGTAGTGTCTTTAAATTGTATCTCTCTCATGTTCCCAAAAACCGGTTCGGTTATCACATATATCTGATTTATTCGGAATTTAGTATGATTCACCATCACTATCGAATCATCGCTATTACTGGATAATTTTCGAAGTATCAATTCAACCGACACAAAATTCCCTACATGATTACTGTCAACATTATAATTTATATAAGCTGTTTCAAAAAAATAATATCCATTATTCAGTAAAAATTTAGTGATGCGCGATCGCTCTTCATTTAAAACCGCTGCATCATAACGTTCGCCACGTTTTATTAAACTATGTACGGTGTCCGAATAAAAAAGTTCAGCTATCCTTTTATCCTCAAGGGTATACGTAAAGTGGTTTATATAATAAGCTTCGCCTGGCGTTATTTCGTAATTAAGGTCGGCCTTTTGTTTTTTATTCTTCCCAATTATATTTCGCATGTTCCAATCCACACACCAATCTACTTTATTATTAAAATAGCCTTTGCTAAACAAAAACATTCGTAATTGCCGAGCTGTTTGATTAGCCATTATTGAATCAAATACAATGGGTGCTTCACCAATGTTGCGAATATTCTCGCGCGTTGTAGGTTCTTCTTTATTCAATAATTTAGGCTCTAAAGGTTTCTTCCCTCTCTTTTCGCGTTCAATATTCTTCTTGTTTATTTTTTGTATTTTTTTTGCGTTCTTTATATCGTATTGTTCATTTCGCTTTTCTTTTTTTGCTTGTAAAACGGAATCATTGAACATATTATACCAACCAACAAAGAAAGGCAGAGTTCCAAAAAATTTACGGTTAGGCTTCTGCTTTAAAAACGATTCGAACTCTTCGAATGATATTTTGGTTGATTTATAGCCGTTGATCTTTACTTTTTCGAGTAAATATTGATCCTTTTTTAGTCTACGGGAGGTATTGCAAGAGGTAATGAAAATAAGGAAAACAGCAAAAACTATTAAGTATTGCCATGAAACATTTATTTTCTTAGAAAAAAACAATAATTAACTTTACAATCTAGCGAATTTAACGCTAAAATATGATTAGTAAAAGCCAAATAAAATATATTAAGTCATTGCGCAGCAAAAAGGAACGCTTACTCGAAAATTGTTTCATTGCCGAAGGTATCAAAACGGTTACTGAAATCATGAGCGAACAGCCTGATATAGTTAAATATCTATTTTGCACCGATGATTTTTACAAGGCCAACGAAAAACTCATTGGTTCCAAAAAAACAAATGCTACGCCCATTAATTCTAAAGAGCTTTCGCAAATAAGTCAACTTACAACACCCAATGAAGTATTAGCAGTTTGCAACAATTTACCTTCAAACAACATTCAAACTAACCTCAACGAAACTTTTTCTTTTTACTTAGACGATATTCGCGATCCGGGCAACCTTGGCACCATCATTCGCACTTGTAGTTGGTTTGGAATAAAAGATCTTTTTTGTTCTGAAGAAACTGTTGAACTATACAATCCAAAGTGCATACAGGCATGTATGGGCGCGTTTTTGAGAGTGAATGTGCATTATCTAGACCTCAAAAAATTGATAGCAAATGAAAAGATCGAACATGTGTTTGCAACAGAACTTAATGGCAAGAATATTTACACCGAATCTCTTAAAAGCGGCTTGATCATTATTGGAAACGAAGCTAATGGTGTAAAAAAAGAAACGTTTCAATTGGCTAACCAAAGCCTTACCATTCCTTCTGCTGCAGGAAATACAGAATCTTTGAACGCGGCCATTGCCACTTCTATTATTGCCTCAGAATTTTTCAGAAGAGGTTTATGATTTTTTCTTTAGAATGTTGCCTTTGAAACGCAATTTGATGTAACCATCCTTGGTGTTACAATTAATATACACCACTCTATCCTGGCGTTCATATGCACTTTTAGTGTCGAATTTTACAACAATGGTTGTGCTTTTTCCAGGCAAAACAGGCTTATCGTCAAACTCTGCCGAAGTACATGAACATTCTACTTCAAAGTCTTTTAAAAGCAAAGGCGCAGTGCCAATATTAGTCACAACATAATTCAATTTTACAACTGTGCCTTGTGTTACCGTTGTAAAACTTTGTTTAGCATCGTTAATTTTTACCTCAGCTGTTTGCGAAAAAGAAGAATTTACCAATAACACTAGAATAACAATTGCTATGAACTTGTTCAAACAAAAAATCCTCCCGATTCGATCGAGAGGATTTTTTATATGAAGATCTTGTTTATCCACCGGCTTCTTCTCCACCTGGTTTAGCTTTTATTTCTCCCTTAATTTTTACTTTTTTAGAAGCAAATTTTCCGTTAGAAGTGATTGTGATGTTCTTCTCAAAACGACCAACACGCTTTGTATCATACTTTATCTTGACCACTCCACTTTTGCCGGGTAAAATAGGCTCTGCAGGCCAACCTTGTTTACCATCGATAGTAGTTGTTGTACAACCACACTCAGCAGTAACAGCGGTAATAGTTAATGGCGATTTACCCACATTAGTGAATTTAAATTCCCTTATACCATTACCATCCCATTCAACCGAACCAAAATCAATGGTCTCCGACTCAAATTTCATGTCGGGAGCATTAGGGTCCGGATTTGGGATCACCGATTCTTGAGCGCTTGTACTAAGGGCTAAACCGGCAACTAAGAACAAACTATATAATAATTGTTTCATACTTGATTTTAAATTAAAAGATTAACCTTTCTTCTCAACAGGCGCACCAGTTGGAGTTTTGTTCTCTGGGAATTCTACTTCCACCGGCTTTGCTTCAATGTTACCTTTTATTGTTAGAACCATGTTACCGCTTTTTGCATTTGAGTTAACTGTAACTGTTTTATAGATACCACCTACGCGGTTTGTGTCATATTTTACTTTTACAACACCGCTTTTTCCTGGTAAAATTGGCTCTTTAGGACATTGTGGAACTGTACATCCACAGCTTCCCATACAATTGGTAATTACCAATGGCTCTTTACCATTATTAGTGAATTTAAATTCGCACTCACCATTACCCCCTTGCATCACATTTCCATAATCATGAACCATTTTGTCCATTTTAATGTCGGCTGTGCTTACCGGAGTTGTAGGTTGTTGAACCGCAGTGCCATGGTTATGACCATCATTAGCGCTGTGCCCTTCTTGAGCAAAACTAAACGCAGTTAAGCCTGCAAATAGTCCTAGAGTTAATACAATTTTTTTCATGTTACTTGTTTTTGTTGGTTAAAGATTTACTTGCATAAAGATACTAAAAATCGTGCCATAAAGATATGCGATACTGGCTAACTTTGCTTAATTTTACGATTTTTAACAGAAATAGGCAAATCCTAAATGGAGATCGGCAAAACATATAATCCGCAAGAAGCAGAAGCAAAATGGTATCCATATTGGATGAAGAATAATTTCTTTGCATCAAAACCCGATAAAACAAAGAAGCCATATACAATTGTAATTCCTCCGCCAAATGTTACCGGTGTTTTGCACATGGGGCACATGCTCAACAACACCATTCAGGATGTATTGATACGCAGAGCCCGCATGCTTGGATACAATGCCTGCTGGGTTCCGGGCACAGATCATGCAAGTATTGCCACCGAAGCAAAAGTGGTTGCTTTATTAAAAGAAAAAGGCATTAAAAAAACAGATCTCTCGCGTGAGGATTTTTTAAAGCACGCATGGGAATGGAAAGAAAAATACGGTGGAATTATTTTAGAACAATTAAAACATTTAGGCGCATCATGCGATTGGGATAGAACAAAATTTACCATGGATGATGAATTAAGCGACGCTGTTTTAGATGTATTTGTTGACCTGCATAAAAAAGGCCACATCTATCGCGGAGTGCGAATGGTAAATTGGGATCCACAAGGATTAACCGCCGTAAGTGATGAAGAAGTTATTCATAAAGAAAAAGATAGTCAGTTAGTTTATATTAATTATAAAATAAAAGATAGTTCAGAACACATTACAATTGCCACCACCCGTGCTGAAACCATTATGGTCGATACAGCGGTGTGTGTGCACCCAGAAGACGAACGCTATGCACATTTAAAAGGAAAGTTTGCCATCATTCCTTTGATCAATAAAGAAGTTCCAATTATTTTTGATGATTATATTGATAGGGAGTTTGGTACAGGTGCTTTAAAAGTTACGCCGGCGCATGATATCAACGATTATAATCTTGGCTTAAAGTATAAATTGCCTGTTATTGATGGTTTAACTGCCGACGGAAAAATAAGTGAGGCCGCGCAAATTTATATTGGCATGGATCGTTTTGCTTGCCGTAAACAAATTATAAAAGATCTGCAGGAACAAGGTTTTGTTTCAAAAATTGAGACCATCAAAAATAAAGTTGGTCATAGCGAAAGAACGGATGCTGTAATTGAACCTCGCTTAAGCATGCAGTGGTTCTTAAAAATGGATAAGATCTCAAAACCTGCTTTGGATGCGGTAATGGGCGGTGATGTAAAATTGATCCCCGAAAAATTCATCAATACCTACAAGCATTGGATGGAAAATGTTCACGATTGGTGCATCAGTAGACAATTGTGGTGGGGACAAAGAATTCCGGCATGGTATGATGGACAAGGAAATACAGTAGTTTGTAAAACCAAAGAAGAAGCCTTTGAAAAATTACGAAATACGAATAACGAAGTACTAATAGAGAACATCCAACAAGATGATGATGTTCTTGATACATGGTTCTCATCTTGGCTTTGGCCTTTAACTGTTTTTGATCCTCATATTGTTAAAAATGGCTGGGATAAAGCAAATGAAGACCTTAAATACTATTATCCAACCAACGACCTTGTAACTGCCCCTGAAATTTTATTTTTCTGGGTGGCGCGCATGATCATTGCCGGAAAAGAATACACTGGGCAAAAACCATTTACCAATGTATATTTAACCGGAATTGTACGCGATAAACAAGGACGTAAAATGAGCAAGAGCTTAGGAAACAGTCCTGACCCTTTAGATCTTATTAAAAAATACGGAGCAGATGGTGTACGAGTTGGCATGTTATTATGTTCGCCTGCTGGTAATGATCTTATGTTTGATGAAAGTTATTGCGAACAAGGCAGAAATTTTGCCAATAAAGTTTGGAATGCTTTTCGTTTAATAAAAGGATTTGAAGTTAGCGAGGTAAAACAAAGCGATTCGCAAAAAATAGCTGTAAAGTGGTTTGAACATAAGCTAAGTGAGCAAATTGAGATCATCAACGATCACTATTCAAAATACAGAATGAGTGATGCTTTAATGGCTACATACAAATTAGTTTGGGACGATTTTTGTGCTTGGTACTTGGAAATGATAAAGCCGGAATTTATCGATGGAAAAGCTCAACCCATTGACAAGGAAACTTTGAGTTCAACTTTTGGATATTTAGAAGATCTTTTGAAACTTATGCATCCATGGATGCCATTTATTACTGAAGAGATTTGGCATACAATTAAGAAACGCGAGGAGAAAGAGTGTTGTATTGTTGCTAAATGGCCAGAAATAAAAAAAGCCGATTATAAGGCTTTAGAACATTATGAAAATTTCAAAACGGTTGTAACCAAATTAAGAGGGTTCAAAAACGAAAAAGGCATTTCCTCAAAAGAAGAGATCAACGTCTTTTATAAGATTACGATGGAAAGAATAAAATTCGGAAGTGAAATAGAAACGGCCCCTAAAACAACTCTTATTCTTGACAAGCAACTTCTTGGGGCTTGGTTACATAATGAATTAATGTTTAAGTTAGTCAAGGCAAATATTAAAACATCTAGCGAACAATTGGGAAGCGCATATTCATTTAATCAAGGTGGATACGAATTTCAAATACTTCCTATTGGAAAGTTTGATATCAAATCGGAAATTGAAAAACTTCAAAAGGAGTTAGACTACAACAAAGGCTTCCTTAAAAGCGTGCAAATAAAATTATCTAACCAAAAATTCATGAATAATGCCAAACCCGAGTTGGTTGAGTTAGAACGCAAAAAAGAGGCTGATGCTGCTGCAAAGATTCAAGCTTTAGAAGCTCAACTTTCATCTCTCAAATAGACCTCAATCCCTCGTTCAATCAGCAAAAGATCGGTTTTAACATTTCTAAAACGGTTTTAGCATAGCGCGTGTACAAAATTATCAAAAAACGTGACGAATTTTGGATTATCTTCGCTGAGTATTAAAAAAAACACTATCAATGAAAAAAACAGCTATTATCGCTTTTCTTTACTTGCTAACATTAGGTTTAAGTTTTGGTCAAGAAAACAAAACAAAAACTATTTCTCCAAAAAGAAAATTATATGTTGAAGATCAAGCTCAAGTAAATGTGAGTTCAAAGCCTGCATTTGAAAGCGCATATTTTGGATACGACCACAAGATCGCTGCTATCTCACTAAACAATGCAATTCCCGCGGGCTTTCCTACAAAAGAAGGCTACCCAACCAAAGAGCAATATAGAACCGTAATAAATAAATGGCTAAAAGATAATCCAGCATTTATTAAACCTGAACATAAAGAAACTGTAATAACTGATAAATAATTAATACATGAAAAAATTAATCTACGTTTTTTTGATCTTTTGCGGATTGCAAGCAAGTGCGCAGACACTAACTTGTTTAACCCCAACATTGGTTCTAACAGACCCTACGCTACCTGGTAATCCGGTTGTTTCACCAACTATCGACTGTAATTATGCCGGTTTGATCATGGTGAGAACATCACCAAATACTGCTTCAAGCGGTACAAACATCGTTTCGGGTAACTCTCCTTGTTTACGATTTACAACGAGTTTAACCAATGCTAATTCGCAAACCAACAATACAATTTGTGTTGCTCAAGGCACTAACGTTGCCGGATGCTTAAACCCGTTTAACAGCTCACTCTATACGCTTTTCTATTCAGGACTTAACCCGCAGTTCCCTCATAGCTATACTTTATGTAATGCGGCTGTAGCGGCAAATTTTCAATATACAGTTGCTAGTTGCTACGATAACATTGTAATTTCTTCAGGAACTTGGAACAATAGTGTTCTAAACTCATGCTCAAGCTTTACAATTCCGGCCAATTCAGCTATTGGGGCTGCATCATTTGTGATCTCTCCAACAGTTTCTGCGTTAGCTGTAATTCAAAGCAGTGCTAACGGAAGCATTATTTACGATCCGAGCGAAATGGCAGCAGGTGTTTATACAGTTACTTATACCTTTAGTACACCAAACTGTACAACAAGTGCCAGTCGTACCTTTCAGGTAAATAACCCGTTTACAAATGCAGGTTCCAATTTTAATATTCCACCTCCATTATGTCCTAACGGCCCATGTGTTAATCTTTACAGTTTACAAACCGCAGGAAGCTATAGCCCGGGTGTTTGGAGCGGTACTGGTGTTTCATCTAATTCATTCTGTCCTTCAACAACAGGTCCTGGAACATTTGCAGTTACCTATTCAGTTGGTGTAACAGCAGTGTGCAGCGCAACAAATTCAAAAGTATTTTATGTAGCTCCGCAACCAACGGCCAATGCCGGTCCAACTAAATCATTAACGTGTATCGCCAATCCTACAATTTTAACGGGCGGCGGCGGCGGAACCTATTCTTGGTCTAATGCTACTTTAGGAAATAATTTTTCTGCGACACAAAATCCAACAGTAGCATTTGCTGGAACTTATTCTTTAGTTGTAAATAACGGCACGTGTTCTTCTTCACCTGCAACCATGCAAGTTGTAACAAATACAACACCTCCTACTCTACCAAGTATTAGCGTAAGTAACATTATCAATTGTATAAATACAACGGCGGTAATTTCTGCAACAGGAAGTAATATTACTTATACATGGACGGGGCCTGGTGTTATTGTTGGTGGCGGAACTGCTTCTCCAACCGTTAATACAGGTGGAAGTTTTAACTATACGGTTACAAGTACAGTTAACGGTTGTACAGCCACTTCAAATCAAGCCGTAGTACAAAACACAACAATCAGCATGATACTCACCACTTCCGGTGCAGCAATCAATTGTACAAATAATGCTACAAGTCTTTCAGGAAACCAACCAACCTATACGTATACTTGGACATCTCCTGCAACAAGCACCATTAATTCGGGTCAATCAACTTCAATAATCAATATAACAGGAACTGGTGTTTACACTTTAGTTGCAACCAATCCTGCAAATGGATGTAATATAACTTCAACCATATTACCTACTACAAATACAACAGCAATAACACCTACCATCTCTAACTCTCCAACCATTACATGTACAAATGCAACCGTAACTTTAAACGGCTTACCGGGTGCGGGCGTAACATATACTTGGGGAACAACTGTAGGAAATATTGTTGGAGCAGTTAATAATCAAAACGCCAATATAAGCGCAGGAGGTATATATACGCTTTCTGTAACCAATAATACAAATGGTTGCGTTGGCACAAGAACAATAAATATTATAACAAACACAGTTGCGCCTTCAACGCCTACTGTAAATCCAAATAATGTTACTCTTGCATGTCCTGCTCAAACCGCTATTGTTACAAGCACTGCAACAGCCGCAATAAGTTATACATGGTTGCCTCCTGCAGCAGGATCGATATTGAGTGGCGCAGGAACGGCAACTGCGCAAGTAACAACGTCGAGCCCCGCCATATTTACTGTTGTGGCCACAGGAGCCAACGGTTGCTCTTCTTCGCAAACTGCAATGGTTTCTCCAAATACGAATGCACCAACATTTACGTTGAGTAATCCAAATCCAAGTATTACCTGTAATAATAGCACACCAACAACAACTGTTGTTATTACTTCAACTGTTGCCATTTCATCTTATTCATGGAGTCCTGCATCAGGTATATCCGGCCCTACAAATACAACGTCAGTTACGTTTACAACTTCAGGATCTTTTACATGCATCATTACCGGAACTAATGGCTGTATAACCACTGCGGTAATTTCGGTTGGTACCGCAACTACGCCTCCTTCGATTGTTGCAGGAACAGGAACTGCTCAAGCTATTTCATGTACAAATTCTGTTGTTAGCATTGCTCCATCGTATACTCCGGCTTCTCCAAACTACACTTATACATGGAGTGGTCCTGGTATTGTTGGAAGTCCTAACAATAGTAGCGTGAATGTGAATGCGCCGGGCATCTATACTTTATCAATTACCAATACAATTACCGGTTGTAGCAATGGATCATTTACTGTTGCCGTAACAGGAAACAATGTAGTACCAACATTAAATGTTACAAGTAGTTCAACAGTTGGTATTGGTTGTTCGGCTTCTACAAATACTGCACAGCTTATAGCAAATGCAAGTGGCACCGTAACTTATTCATGGAGCACTAGCCAAACCACTTCTGTAATTACCGTAAATACAGCAGGTATTTATACTGTTGTAGTTACAGATCCTTCAACAGGATGCTCAAATTCACAAACAATTGCCGTAATGAGCGCTTCAACAGCTCCAGGTTTTAGCGCAACAAGTGTTGGCAATTTCCCTTGCGGAACAACAAGCGGCACAGTTCAATTAGCAGCCGCATCCAGCAGTTCTAATACAATTACCTATGCTTGGTTTGGTGCTAGTATCATTAGTGGATCTAACACAGCAACACCAGTTATTAATCAAGCCGGAATTTACACTGTAGTAGCAACAGATAACGTAACGGGATGTAGCGCCACTAGCACTCTTGTAATATTCCAACCTACAGTAATTGCAAACTTTACAGTGAATGTTTCAACCGGCCCTGCGCCATTAACCGTAAACTTTACTAACTTGAGTTTAGGTGCCGGAGCATACAACTGGACATTTACTCCTAGTAGTACATCAACTTCAACAGATCCAACAAATGTATTTACTACTCCCGGAACATATACTGTAGTATTAGTTTCTACAAATGGATTATGTTCTGATACTCATACATTAGAAATAAAAGTAACGGGTGGTTTGGGAACTATACCGGGAATTTTTACTCCAAACGGTGATGGAAAAAATGATCCATTCTACATTCCGGGTTTAGATGCTTATCCTAAGAACAAATTACAAATATTTAATCGTTGGGGAAATATGGTTTACGAAGCGGCTCCTTACAAAAATGATTGGGATGGAACGCCAAACAAATCATCTATGGGTAAAGGAAAATTACCGGTTGGTGCTTATTTCTATATACTCGACCTTGGTGATGAGACCGACCCTGAGCCAATTAGAAAAGGATTTGTTCAACTTGAATATTAATATTTAGATCATGCAAAAAATGAAATATAGTTTAACAGCATTAGCCTTCGCCTTGGTATTAAATACCAGCGCGCAGCAAGAAACACAAAACTCCTTCTATATGTTCAACGCTTCATTACTTAATCCTGCCTATGCAGGAAGCAGAGATGCTTTAAGTGTTGTAGCCGACGCGCGTTTACAATGGGTAAATTGGGATGGCGCTCCTCGTACCAACTGTTTTACATTACACACCCCTTTAGTAATTGAAAGCGTTGGTTTAGGATTAAACGTGTTAAACGATGTTGTAGGTGCTTCAACTCGTAATTCTATTTTTAGCGATTTCTCTTACCGAATTCGTTTGAATAAAAATAACGATCGATTGGCTTTTGGCTTAAGAGCAGGAGTTGACCTTATCACTAACAACTTTGGTAAATTAGCGGTTAATGATAATACCGATCCCATAATTGCGCAAAATTCATTCAACAAAACCTTATTCAATACAGGTGCAGGTATTTACTTGTACGGTAAGCGTTATTTTGTTGGTGTTACTGCTCCAAAATTCATTCCTAACAAAACAAGCGATCTTTCAAGTTTTGCTTCTAAAGAAGCACTTCACGTTTATTTTATTGCAGGATATGTATTTAAATTGAACAGCATGTGGGATCTTAAGCCAGGTGTTTGTGCAAGATATACAGCTAACGCACCTTTATCTATTGATGCAAACTTATCCGTTCTTTTTAATAAAAAGATCTGGTTTGGAGTTATGTATCGCTATGGTGCTGCAGCAGGCGCAAATATCATGTACCAATTTACCAACTCTATTCGCTTTGGATATGCCTATGACTATTCGATGACCAACATGAGTAAGTATACATCAGGCACGCACGAAATATTATTAGGATTTGATTTCTTTAAAAAATCAGAACCTGTTCGTTCACCTCGTTATTTCTAAACCTTAGATAAAATTTAAAATGAAATTGAACAAGATCCTATTACTTACAGCACTTTTATCGGGAAGCCTTGCGTTTTCACAAGGACTAAAAGAAAAGATAGCCGATAAAAAATTCACCAACATGGAGTATGCAGATGCTTCAGAGATTTACGCTGAATTAGCAGGAAGTAAAAAGCCTCAAACAAAATATTTTGTTCGCGCCGGCGAAAGTCATTTAAAAATTGGTGAGTACAAAAAAGCCGAAGCGTTTTACGGACAAGCTTTTACTAACCAAGGTATGACTGATAAGGATTACTTCAACTATTACCAAGTATTAAAATACAATGGTAATTATAAAAGAGCCGACGAAGTTTTTGCGAAAATAAATTCTACTGAGTTTAAAAATATTCGCACTGCATTAAGTAGCCATAAAGATTACGAGAATGCACTTAAAAAAGATAGCTCCAACTTTAAGATCGGAAAACTGGAAGGTTTAAACACAGATCAAAGTGAATTTAGCGCATTTGTTTCGGGTAGCGACCTTTACTTTGTTTCTTCTCGCAGAAATACTGGCCCGGTACATCGCAAATATGGTTGGGACGATTCCTACTATCTTGATGTTTATAAAGGTAAGCTTGAAGGCACAAAGGTAACCCACGTTCAAGCCGTTGGCGATAACACAAGAACAAATTATCATGAAGGCCCACTTTTTATTACAAAAGATGGCAACACTGAATACATTACACGTAATAATATTGCCAAGAAAAAAGGCGTTAAAGGAAAAGATAACCAAGTAAATCTTAAAATTTATTATAGAGGTAAAACCTCTGATAAATGGGATACAGAATGGAAAGAATTTCAGTACAACAGTAACGACTACTCTTGTGGTCACCCCACTCTTTCTGATGATGCCAAAACAATGTACTTTGTTTCGGATATGCCAGGAACTTTAGGCTCAACGGATATTTGGGTTACCCATTTAGAAAACGGCGCATGGAGCAAGCCATCAAATCTTGGTCAAGCAACAAATTCAGAAGGCAGAGAATTATTCCCACACTTATTTGAGAACGAGATCCTTTTATTTTCGAGTGATGGAAAAATTGGTTTGGGTGGACTAGATATATTTTACACAGTTCCATCACCCGATGGAGGTTTTGAGCCTCAAAACTTAGGTTATCCGGTAAATAGTTCTTATGATGAAGTGGGTTGCTCGGCAATTGATAATAAGAGTGGTTATTTCTCTTCAAATCGCCCGGGTGGTTTAGGTAAAGATGACATCTACACCTTCACTTCAAACAATCCAATATTTAGTACGCCGGTAAACTTTATAGTAAAAGATGTGCTTACAAAAGCTGTTTTAGCCGGAGCAGAAGTTTCGATATTAGATGATGCAGGAAAAGTAATTGGAAAAGCTAATAGTGATGAAACAGGACATGTAAAGTTTAGCTTGGTGCCAGGCCGAAATTACAAATCGAAAACCAAAAAAGACGGTTACAAAAATTTAGACATTCTTATTCCTGAAAAAGATCTTGCAAAACTTTCTAAGGAAAGCAAAGAATTATACATCGAGAAAAAGATATTTGGTTTAGTTGGTTTAGTTAGCGATGCAGATAATAATAACCCAATAGAAGGTGTTAAAGTTACTTTAACCGATGCGTTTAATAAAGCTAACGTTGTTATTTACAATACAAGTAATGTTGGTGATTTTAAACAGATTTACGATAAACTAAAAGAAGGTGATGATATTAGTTACATCATAAAAATGGAAAAGAAAGGCTACATCACAAAAACAGTACCTGCTGAAGTTTCTATTATGAAAGATGGATTTATTAAACTTCATGAGCTTGCCAATATGAAAATGAGCAAGATCAAGATCGGTACAGATATTGGTAAACTTGTTGATCTAAAACCAATTTATTTTGACGTAGGTAAATGGGATGTTAAACCAGATGGCGCCATTGAGTTAGATAAAGTTATTGGCTTGATGAATGAAAATACCGGAATGGTAATTGAATTAGGCTCTCATACCGATTGTAGAGGTGCTGCAAAAGCAAACTTAACCTTATCAGACAAGCGTGCGAAATCAAGTGCTGCTTATATCATAAGTAAAGGAATTGGCAAGGATCGTATTTTTGGTAAAGGATATGGTGAAGCTAAATTAATTAACGGTTGTGCTTGCGAAGGTAAAAAAGTTAGCAAGTGTACTGAAGAAGAACACGCCGCAAATAGAAGAACAGAATTCAAGATCATTAAGATCAAAGGATAAAATTAATTTCAAGAATATGAAAAACCCTCGGCAAAAGCTGGGGGTTTTTTGTTATAAACATAGCAAAGCTGTTTTTTACCGTAAACTCAACCCTGATGCCGCGCCCGCGATAGAGCGGAAAGCCCCAGCGAGGATTTTTGCTTTGTGACGTTTAAGCAAGGATGCGACCAAAGGAAGCAACCACAGCTTTAACGCCGCAGCAAAAAACCGTTGGGCTTGAAGTGAAAGCGCGATAAGGCGCCCAAATAATAAAAATACTTTTTGAGATTCAACTAAATAGTTTAAGCGAAAAAATGCGTTACTCCACCCGCTTCATCTCATACAGCTCTTTCATTTCTTTTCCTTTCATCTTCCCTTCTACTCTTGCTTTAAAATGATTGGCGTTTATGAACTCGTAAATGATCTGTTGCGGAAAATCATGTTCCTTATTTTCAAATATAAAGATCCTATTCTTACTTTCTTTTAAAGCAAATACAATCGGCGCTTGTTTTCCAACTATAGGTATATAACACCAATAATTTTTTATTTTGGTTAAGGTTAGCCATTCTTTAAAAACCGTATCCTTTTTTACTAACTCGCCACCTTGAGCTTCAAGCATACAATCACTTGCACTCCAGTATTCAAAAAACTTACCCTCCTTGGTTTGGGCTTCCCATTTACCAACAAGCCAGTTGAATGTGGTATCGTTGGCTATTTGCGCCTCAACACAGCCAAAACCAAGCGCTAACATAAAAACTAATTTCTTCATGCTCATAAATTTACAAAAAGTTAAAGTAATGTTAGAAAAAATACTGCCAAATCACTTAAATTAGATGCGTGGACAAAGCAAGCGCCAAAACTAAAATAGAAACCTTAAGTAAGGAACTAGAACAGCATAATTATAATTATTATATATTAGACAAACCTACTATAAGCGATTTTGAATTTGACAAATTGCTTGAAGTTTTAATTGCTTTAGAAAAAGAACATCCCGAATTTTTATCTTCCAATTCTCCCAGCCAGCGCGTAGGGGGCCAAATTACCAAAGAATTTAAAGCGGTAAAACATAAATACCCAATGCTCTCGCTCAGTAATTCTTATAATTGGGAAGACCTTGAAGATTTTGACCGTAGAGCATCTGAAGGACTTGGTTTAGCAAATGATTTGTTTGGTGCCGGCGAATTAGAATATGTTTGCGAATTAAAATTTGATGGGCTCTCCATAGGTTTAACGTATGTAAACGGAGAATTACAAAAAGCCGTAACCCGTGGAGATGGTGTGCAAGGAGATGATGTAACAACTAATGCCAGAACTATAAGATCGATACCGTTAAAGCTTAAGGGAAATTTTCCGAAAGAGTTTGAGATCCGCGGTGAGATCTTTTTACCTCGAAAAGTATTTGATGATATAAATAAAGAACGTGAAGAAATTGGTGAAGCGCAATTAGCAAATCCTCGCAACGCCGCCAGTGGCACCATGAAAATGCAAGATAGCAGTGTTGTTGCAAAACGTAAACTGGATTGTTATTTATACGCGCTTTACGGAGAGAATCTTCCTTTTCCGGGGCATTTAGAAAGCCTACAAGCTGCTGCCACAAGGGGTTTTAGAGTTAGTAAACACTCTAAAATTTGCAAAGGCATTGGCGAAGTAAAAAAATTTATTGATCATTGGGATAAAGAGCGCTTTAAGCTTCCGTTCGATATTGATGGTATTGTTATAAAACTAAATAACTACCAACAACAATTACAATTAGGCTTTACAGCAAAATCGCCACGTTGGGCCATTGCTTACAAATTTAAAGCCGAGCAAGTAAGTACCGAATTACAAAGCATTACTTACCAAGTTGGAAGAACGGGTGCTATTACACCTGTTGCCAATTTAAAACCGGTTTTACTTGCAGGAACAACTGTAAAACGCGCAAGCTTGCACAATGCAGATATCATCGAAAAATTAGATGTTCGAGTGGGCGATCAGGTTTTTGTAGAAAAAGGCGGAGAGATAATTCCAAAAATAATTGGCGTTGATCTTACAAAACGTCCTGCCAATTTAAAACCAACACAATACATTAGTGAATGCCCCGAATGCGGAACAAATTTAATACGATTAGAAGGCGAAGCAAATCATTATTGCCCAAATGAAAATGGTTGCGCACCGCAAGTAAAGGGTAAAATGGAACATTTTGTGAGCCGCAAAGCTATGAACATTGATAGCTTGGGCGCCGAAACCATTGATCAGTTTTATAATGCAGGCCTTATAAAAAATATTGCCGATCTGTATGATCTAAAAAAAGAACAGCTTTTGCCTTTAGAGCGCATGGCCGAAAAAAGTGCACAGAATATAATTGATGGTTTAAAAAATAGTTGCGCTGTTCCGTTTGAACGCGTGTTGTTTGCAATTGGCATAAGGCATGTTGGAGAAACCACAGCAAAAAAAGTGGCCAAAAAAGTTAAAACTATTGAAGTCTTAACAGAAATGAATGCAGAGCAATTAGTGCTATTGGATGAAGTTGGAGAAACCATTGCCAAAAGCATTATGGTATATTTTTCGGATAATGAAAACAAAACTATTATTGCGCGTTTAAAAAAAGCCGGACTTCAATTTGAAATTAGCGCCGATCAGCAGCAAGCCACAAGCAATAAACTAGAAGGAAAAACCATTGTTGTAAGTGGTGTGTTCACTAAATTTAGTCGCGATCAAATAAAAGAGCTCATTGAATTAAATGGCGGAACTAATTCAAGTTCTATCAGCAAAAAAACAAGCTACGTTTTAGCAGGTGAAAATATGGGTCCCGAAAAACTTAAAAAGGCCGAAAACCTTAAAGTTCCAATTATTTCAGAAGAGGATTTTGAGAAAATGATTGGGTAATTAAAAAATGGCAAATAGAAAATGGAAGATGTAGAAATTCCGATGCCAAATAATTTCAATTTCTTTAAACCAATATGTCGTCCCACCGGGCGAAATAAACAACGGTGAACAAAACCAGTTAGGGGTGATATATTGGTGTTTCAAAAAAAAATTGCTCATTTTCCCTTTTACACCTTACATTTTCCATATTTTACCGTCTTGCATCCTGCATCATTTTTCACTACTTTTACCATGTAAATGATTTACGGCATTTGTTTATTAAGCGTGGTTTCGTGCAGAAAAGAAGCCTCTAACACCAGCGAGTTGGTTACTCAATTGCTGTTTGGCGAAACTTATGAAATAGCCGAAGAAACCGAAGAATGGTTCAAAATTGTTACCACTTACGACAACTACGTTTGCTGGCTAAACAAAAAACAACACAATTCTCTTAGCGAAAGCACTTTTGAAAAGATCCAAAAATCGAAAATAAAATGTAATGGCGATCTGGTTCAGATCATCAAAAACAAAAAATTAAACACCAATATTCCTATCACCATTGGGGCAAGTTTGCCTTTGCTAAAAGACAATGATATGCAGGTGGACAACCATCATTTTTCGTTTGATGGCACTGCGGTTGATACAAGCATTAAAAATAACGCACAAAAGATCTCTCAAACTGCATATTTGTTTTTGAATTCTCCGTATTTATGGGGAGGCAAAAACCCATTTGGAATTGATTGTAGTGGCTTTACTCAATTGGTATTTAAACTCAACGGGCATAAAATTTCTCGCGATGCCTCTCAGCAGGTTGAATTGGGGAGTCCTTTAAGTTTTGTTGAAGAAGCCGAAGCCGGCGATCTTGCATTTTTTGATAATGAAGAAGGGAAAATTGTTCATGTTGGCATCTTGCTAGATAATCAAACTATAATTCATGCCAGCGGGAAAATACGCATTGATAAATTTGATCATTACGGCATCTTTCATTCCGAAATAAAAAAGTACTCACATAACTTAAGGGTTATTAAACGCATTTTATAATTGTACCAAATATACATATAGTTTAGTTTAAAGGTTCGAAGTTGTTTTTTATCACGGCGAGGATAAAAAAGAACGAGCATATTGGACTAAATTATATGTATATTTGGTATCACTATGATACAACGTATACAAACAGTTTTTTTGGCCATTTGCGCTATCGTTTTTATTCTTTTCTGTTTTATACCATTAAAGCAAATAACCGTTGAAGGCAATCCTGTTTCGCTAACCGCTTTTTCAGGCTTCACCTCCAAATTCGCTTTCAACTTTACGTTTTCCATTGTTGGTGGATTTAATTTCGTTGCGCTCGCATCGGCCGTGATAGCCATTTTTTGTTACAGAGAGCGCTATTTGCAAATTCGTTTTTGCTATATTTTAGCAGCTATTTCGGCAATGTTTATAGCCCTTTTAAATTTTACCGATGCTGTTATTGGATATAGCAGCACCGAAGTGGTACCTTTAGCTACTAATATTATGTTAGCTGCTTCTTTAATTTCGGCAATACTCGCTTCGGTTTTTATCAAAAAGGACATCAATTTGTTAAAAAAGGCCGACCGCATTCGCTAATTGGGATCAAATTAACCAAATTGTATAGATTCCTCTAGTATTTTTATTATTTTCGTCGTCTTCGCAACCCATTGAAGGCACTGAAATACATAACATTAACTCTATTTACTTTAGCACTTACTTCAGGTAAGGGCAAAGGCGATCTGCCTTCAAAATACCCTACAAAAGCTATTCCCACCTATAAGAACATTAACAAAGCACAGTTAGTGCACATGATAGATTCGTTATTGGAAAAGGATAATATTACGCCACAAGAAATTGAACAGTTGAATATGTTGGCTGGCCTTTTAAAATTTCAAAAAAAATCGGAATTTATTCATCTAATTGATTCATTACTAGAGAAAGAGAATATTTCACCAAAAGAAATTGCTCAGCTGAAAATTCTTTCAGAACAATTCAAATTTATTAAACCAATTGAAGAAGAGAACGGCCTTAATGACCTGAACAATTTGCATTTTTATTCGGAGAGTGAAGAGAATAAATTGTTTCCACTTTTTCCACTTATTGAGTTAGAGAAAGAGTTTAGCATTACTCTGGAAAAACCTGAAAGTCACAATTATTCCAATCCATTTAACGGTGTTCTTACATCGTATTACGGATGGAGAGATAAGCGTATGCACAAAGGCATTGACATTGATTTGAACAAAGGACAGCCCGTTGTTGCAGCATTTGATGGTAAGATAAGAATTGCAAAACGTAACAATGGCGGCTTTGGAAATTTAGTGATCATTATGCACACTAACGGACTGGAAACTGTTTACGCGCATCTTTCAAAGATAAAAGTAAAACAGGGTCAGGTAGTTTTGAGTGGACAAGTAATTGGGCTTGGAGGCAATACCGGAAAAAGCCGCGGCTCACACTTGCATTTTGAAACGCGCTATAAAGGCTATGCATTGAACCCGCTTTTGTTTATTTCATACAACGAGAACAAATTATACCATCATAGCGTTAAAATTAAGGTTGTAAAAAAAGACCTTATAGCCTACCCCGCAAACGCCGCAATGCACACCATTAAAAAAGGCGAAAGCTGGAAGTTGATTTCATTGCAGTATAATGTGCCCATCCGTAAATTAAAAGAGCTTAATGGAAGTTTAAAATGTTACTATTTAAGGCCCGGCACATCACTTCGCGTAAACTAAACTGGGAAATGCCCAAAATATTTCTTAAAATTACCCTTGTAAAGTACTCTATTTTCTATGGCACAAGTAATTCCTTTTAAAGCAATACGTCCGCAACCCGATAAGGTTCATTTGGTGGCATCGCGCTCGGTGGATGGATATAACCTTGCCGAACTAAAAGAAAAACTATCGGGCAATCCTTTTACATTTTTGCATGTGATCAATCCCGATTATGACGACGGTGTAAAAACAAAACCCGGATCAAGAGAGCGCTTACTAAAAGTAAAGAGCCGTTTTAAGGCTTTTGTAAAAGAAAAAGTATTTTTAAGAGATGAGTCGCCTTGCTATTATATTTATCGTCAAATAAAAAATGATATTACCTATACAGGAATCATAGCTTGCACGAGCATTGATGATTATTTTAGTGGGGTAATAAAGATCCACGAGCAAACATTAACTCAGCGCCAAGAAAAACTAAAAGAGTATTTAGAAGTATGTGAGTTTAATGCCGAGCCCGTTTTGTTTTGTTATCCGAATGATAAAAAAATAGACGCCTTTACCAGTGAAACCGTTGAAAAGCGTGCCGATTACGATTTTACAACAACCGATAAAGTACGTCATACACTTTGGGTAGTAAAAGATAAAAAAGCAGTTGGCTTACTGCGCGAACAATTTGGATCGATAGTAAGTATTTATATTGCCGATGGGCATCACCGTTCGGCTTCCTCTGCCCTATTAGGAAAAAGCAAGCGCGAGAAAGATAAAAAAAGCACTGGCGAAGAGGCTTATAATTTTTACCTCGGTGTATTTTTTCCTGAAACACAATTAAAGATTTACGATTATAATCGTGTTGTGAGAGATCTTAACGGAATGAGTGAAGATCAATTCATAAGCAAATTGAAGCAGAACTTTATAGTAAAGAAAGAGAATGGTGAGGATTTTAAGCCAAAACAAAAACACGAAATGTCGATGTATTTGAATGGCGCTTGGTATTCGTTAAAAGTAAACGATAGCATTTACGATCCAAAAGATCCTGTAGGAAGTTTAGATGCGGCTATTTTAACCGAAAAACTTTTAGCGCCTGTTTTGGATATTCATGATTTGAAAATCGACAAACGTATAGGATTTGTTCCGGGCATTAAAGGCAGCGAGCATCTAAAAAAATTGGTTAACGAAGGAAAATTTGCCGTGGCGTTTGGTTTGTACCCTGTAACTATGGATCATTTAAAATGGATAGCCGATACCAACAATATTATGCCGCCAAAATCAACTTGGGTTGAGCCTAAAATGAGAAGTGGATTGGTAGTATATAGTTTTGAAGAATAGGATCAGTACTCAGTTGGCAGTAACAGTAAGCAGTTAAAAAATGACGGTTAAAGAACATCTTCTTCAAATAAAAAAAGACCTTCCTCCACAGGTAACTTTAATAGCTGTTTCAAAAACAAAACCTAACGAACTTATTATGGAAGCCTATGAAGCCGATCAGAAAGATTTTGGCGAAAATTACGTTCAGGAATTAGTTGAAAAGCACGAGCAACTACCAAAAGATATTCGCTGGCATTTTATTGGCCATTTACAAAGCAATAAAGTAAAAAACATTGCGCCTTTTGTGCATATGATCCATGGAGTGGATAGCTTTAAACTTTTAAAGGAAATAAATAAAGAAGCAAAAAATAATAACAGAACCATAAACTGTTTACTACAATTATTTATTGCTAATGAAGAAACCAAATTTGGATTAAGTTTTAAAGAGGCAGATGACATATTAAAAAGCGAAGAATTAAAAACGTTAAAGAATATTTCTTTCAAAGGCTTTATGGCCATGGCAAGCAATACAGATAGTGATGAACAAATTCGATTGGAATTTAGATCCGTTAAAACATTTGCAAACAAATATCCTCACTTATCTGTTTTAAGTTATGGCATGAGCAGCGATCTTAAAATTGCAGTTGAAGAAGGCAGCACTATGGTTCGCGTTGGCAGTACCATTTTTGGCGAACGTAATTACACCACATGAGCGGCGTAGTAATAGCACTTATAACAACTGTTTGCTGGAGCCTTGGAATTTTTCCCTTTACAGCAGCTTCCAAGCGCATAGGCGTTGGGCCTGTAAATCAATACCGCTTATTATTAGCATGGTTGATCATAAGTGGAATTTTATTTTTTGCTTGCTCCATTTCATTTACACAACAATTTAGTGACCCTAAACTTTACCACTATGTTTTTCTAGGCGCTTCTGGCATTGTTGGTTTTACCATTGGCGATTATTGTAGCTTTAGATCCTTTGTTTTACTTGGGCCAAAACTTAGTAGCTTGTATATGACCTTTGCGCCTGGCTCTGCACTTATCATAGGGTTTTTTCTTTTAGGAGAAAAAGTAAACTTCATTGGCATTTTTGGTATCCTCATAACCGTTGCCGGAGTAATTTGGCTCACCCTTTCAAAAAAAGATGCGCAAGCCGCTGAAAAAGTTGGATTTGAAAGAGACAGAACAGGAATTCTATTAGGAATTATTGGTGCATTATGCCAGGGTGCCGGATTAGTATTGTCAAAATACGGAATGGATTATTATGCCGAAAAATTACCAACCATGCATGCAGTTTGGATCCGACTACTATTTGCGTTTGTTGCTGCCTTTATTGTTTCCATTATTGCAGGAAAGTTGATACAAAACTCAAAGCCTGTTTTTAAAAATACTAATAACGCAATTCCTTTTATGATACTGGGAACTTTACTTGGTCCTATTGCAGGCGTTACTTGCTCATTACTTGCCATACAAAAACTAGAAGTAGCGGTTGCACAAACAATTTTTGCCTTATTACCAATTGTTGTTTTTCCGGTAAATCTTTTAGTTTACAAAGAAAAGATCACCATCCAATCTATCTTTGCATGTTTAATTGCAATTATTGGCGTAATACTATTGATATGGCGAAACGACATTTTATAGATCTTCAAAAGGAATTTGAGAACCAAAAATACTTTTCGCTAAAAAGAGTAAAGCTTGCCGTGAAGCAAATGGAACATCAGCCGGAGTTAATAGTGGATGCTCGAAAAATGATGTTCAATAAAGATCCTCAAAAAAGCATGCGAGCTGCTTGGTTAATGACCCATGCAGCGTTTGAATATCCGGAACTTGTAAAAAAACAATTGCCCTATATCATTAAATTATTAGAACAGCCCAACCTACATACCGGAACCATCAGAAGCAGCATTCGTCTTTTTCAAGAACTGGATATGCCCGAAAAATATATTGGTAAGATGTTTGACCTTTGCCTTAAATACACAAAAAACAGCACTCTGCCTCATGGCGTAAGAGCTTTCTCTATTAATGTACTCGGGCTTATTTGCAAAAAATATCCCGATCTAAAACATGAAGTAGTATTGGTGTTGGGTGAATTAACTTCCTTTCCTCAACCTCCATCCATTAACTTTTGCATTAAAAAAACCAGCAAAATTTTGTTAAAGCTGTAACATTAACATGTTCTTATTCGTTACACCTGTATGCGCAAAAAACTCCTTCTCCTTACTGCTTTATTTGCGGTAATAGTATTCAGTGCCTTTAATGATGCATTCAATAAATCCCTGCCTGCAGGCAAGGGAGAAAAAAAACAAAATGGCCAGGCTTTAAAAAGCGGCGATATTATTTTTATAATTAATCCCGCAGGGCAAGGCAAAGCCATACAGCTAGCCACAAAATCAAAATACACACATGTGGGCATTATATTTATTGAAAATGGCGAAACCTATGTATATCATGCGGTGGAGCCCGTAAGCAAAAGCACCTTAAGTGATTTTATTGGCATGAGCGAAGATGGAACTTATAGCATAAAACGTTTAAAGGATCAAAGTTTGCTTACAAACAAGGTTCTTACTGAAATGAATTCGGAAGTAAATTTAAAATTAGGAATTCATTACGACTTGGGTTTTAATTGGGGAGATGATGAATTATACTGCTCCGAGTTTGTTTGGAAATTATACTATCATGCACTTAAAATTGAGATCGGAAAATTAAGACCTTTAAAGGAATTTGATCTTTCTCATCCCAAAGTGCAATACATCATGAAAGAGCGTTATGGTAAAAACATTCCGTATGATGAAAAAATGATATCTCCTGGTGATATGTACAATAGTACTCTTCTTGAGGAAATTAAACTACAATAAAATAAAGAAGATTGATCGCATTCATTAAACTCACCGCAATAAGCGAGTAGTTCACTAAATTCATGTTGTGCGCAAACACAAGAAAAGTGATGAATGAAACTGCAATACCCAAAAACACCAAGGGAATAACTCTCCAAAGTCTATACTCCGCTTCTGAAGTACTCACCATTACTTTAATTTCCTTTTGAAGTATATAATCTCTGCCCACATAAAAATCTGAATTAGGTTTTGGTAATTGAATATTTTCTCCAATATAAAGCTGGTAGTGCGCATCATTTTGTGCCCAAACACTCATAAATTGTATCACGCGCTCCGGACCGGCATCGCGCACATACTGATCTATATTTGCTTTTTTGCAAACTTCTTTAGTGTAGATCGCTGGGCCGTACATACAAAATACCATTTCGCAATACACAATTACGCTAATGATATTAAATATATTCAGAATTTTATAACGTGTGGTTTTTTTAAGCTTTTCAATTTGCTTGATCTGCTTATTACGTTTGTAGATAATAATATCCTTGATCTGTTCGGGAGTTAAAGGAACACGGGCTTGCTTTTTGTTTCCTTCAAAGTTCATCTTAATTCAGATTGAGCTTTTTATCTAAAAGGTAGTTATTACGAATTGAGCTATTACGAAGAACAAGCTCGCCAATAAAACCTGCAAGAAACATCATGCTACCAATGATCATACAAGTTAATGAAATGTAAAACGAAGGACGCTGTGTAAGTAAACGAGCAGGAAGATGGGAGAACACACAATATAATTTATAGGCGCCTAGATAAAATGCAAAAGCAAATCCCACAAAAAACAAAAGCGTTCCTAAAAGACCGAAAAAATGCATTGGTCTTTTTCCAAATTTTGAAAGAAAACTAATGGTTAAAAGATCAAGAAATCCATTTATAAAACGGCTCCATCCAAATTTACTTGTGCCATATTTACGTGCACGATGTTGCACTACCTTCTCTCCTATTTTTGTAAAACCAGCCGCTTTTGCAAGCACAGGAATAAAGCGATGCATCTCGCCGTATACCTCAATGCTTTTTATCACTTCCTTTTTATATGCCTTTAAACCACAATTCATATCGTGCAATTTAATGCCGCTCATTTTACGCGTGGTATAATTAAAAAGTTTGCTCGGAATATTTTTGGTAACAGCGTTATCGTAGCGTTTTTGCTTCCATCCACTCACAAGATCATAATTTTCTTTTACGATCATATTGTAAAGACCTGGTATCTCATCGGCACTATCCTGAAGATCTGCATCCATGGTAATGATCACATCACCTTGAGCAGCTTCAAAACCTACATAAAGAGCAGGAGATTTACCGTAATTTCTTCTGAATTTAATGGCCTTTGTGCTGGCATTTAACTTGCTAAGCGATTCGATGGCTTGCCACGATTTATCCTTACTTCCATCATCAATAAAAATGATCTCGTAAGAGAACTTGTTCTCAGCCATCACCTTCACTATCCAATCATGCAGTTCAGGCAGGGATTCTTCTTCGTTTAAAAGGGGAATTATAACCGAGATATCCATAATGTACAAAGCTAATAAAAATGGGGAAAAGCTGTATTTTAATTAGTTAAGGAAAGCAAAATAAGGTATCATTTTTCACCAAAAACATAAAAAAAACTGTATTTTTGCCGTGGGTAAGTCCTCCACGACCAGCTCCTGCTGAATCCCCCAGGCCGGGAACGGAGCAAGGGTATGTGGTTGAGCGGTGCGATGGAGGTAGCTTACCCTTTTTTTTATTTCTTTTTCTGAAAATTTTCTGAAGTATTTGTATTGATTATTTGGGCGCACCCCCGCCGCTGGAATTACCAATGCGGGGTCGGGCTTGAAGTTTATCCTGAGCAAAGTCGAAGGGCTTCAATCTTTTTTGCTGAAAAGCAAAAAATAATTTTCGCTACAATCCCTCGCGCGAAGGGAATAAAATCAAGAATAACGCCTTTCAAAATTGGGTCATTTTAGTCGGACGAAATTTTAAAACCGGAGTTTACTTAAATATAAATTAGGGTTTTTAAATTGAGTCCAACGCCAAAGGATTCAATTTTCAAAGGAGTTACCCCACTTTAGTTACCTCAGCAAAATTACCTTTGATCTTAAAACGCCAAGTTGTATCAAAAATCTTTGGAAGATAGCGTTTGTATAATAACATGCGAGCATTCTCTTTTTTATCGTCCTCCCCTTCTCTGCCCACTGCATTGAATTCATAAAAATTTACTTTAGGATGTTCTTTGATATAATTCAAAACGATCTCTACAATTGTATTCATCACTGTAAATACTTCACCACGATTTGTAGTTACATATTCCTCGCCTTCAAATTCATCGTTGATCACTCCAAACACAATGTTAGAATGTAAGATATTATCTTGCAATCTTCCAAAGCGAACTTCATATCTTAAACCTGTTGTGGTATTAAAATAGTAAACTCCAGCACTTGGAATGCTAGGGAATTCTATATCAAATATTCTGTCTTTAGCCAACTACTAATTCAAGTTTTTTTTTAAAACGATCGGCCACTATTATATCTTTACTGCCAGGTGTGTAATTGTAAAAACCTTTTCCTGATTTAACACCTAAATGCCCTGCCGTTACCATATTTACAAGCAAAGGACAAGGTGCATATTTTGGATTACCAAAGCCATCTTGTAAAACGCGTAAAATATTCAAGCAAACATCTAGTCCAATAAAATCAGCTAACTGCAAAGGCCCCATTGGATGTGCCATTCCCAGTTTCATCACCGTATCAACTTCTTCAACGCCAGCAACGCCTTCATGCAAAGTAATGATGGCTTCGTTGATCATTGGCATTAAAATTTTATTTGCTACAAATCCCGGATAATCATTTACCTCAACTGGAGACTTCCCTAATTTTTTTGATGTTTCCATGATAAGAGCACATACTGAATCGCTTGTAGAATATCCGCGGATCACCTCCACTAATTTCATTACTGGAACAGGATTCATGAAATGCATTCCTATAACTTTATCAGCACGCTTTGTAACTGCGCCAATTGTTGTTATGGAAATAGATGAGGTATTGCTTGCCAAAATAGTTTCAGGTTTACACAACTCATCAAGTTGTTTAAAAATATCAAGTTTTAATTTTACATTTTCGGTTGCTGCTTCAACTACAAGCTCTGCATTTTGAACCGCACTTTTAAGATCGGTAAATGTTTTGATGTTAGACAATGTGTTTGATCTATCAGTTTCGGTAACTGAACCTTTTGCAACTTGCCTATCTATATTTTTTGCAATGGTTTGTAAAGCTTTTTGCAAGGCCGCTTCATTTACATCCATTAAACTTACACTATAACCAAACTGTGCAAATGTGTGTGCAATACCATTCCCCATAGTACCACTTCCTATTACCGTTATATTCTTCATAATCAAAAAGGTAAATCTACATTACCTGTTACTAATAAACAAGGTAAGTTTTTAACTGTAAATATTAAAAACTTTTAATGAATAATAAAGGAATTTAAGCACTATTTTTTCGAGGGAAATACCTTAGAAATGAATGTAATAATCCGTGGTAAGTTGCTTGTATTCGGGCGAATACTCTAGGGGCTGACCTGTTCTTATGTACAAACTAGTTTCGGTAAAATGATGTTTACCAAACTCAAATTGCATGATATGGCGTTTATCTTCCTCCTTATCGGGACTATTGCGTACACGAAGTAATTTAGATAAGTAAAGGTTCTTTTGCTCAGCAAGTTTGCAAAAAAACTCCGCCTCTTTTTTAGGAAGAATTACGCAAAATTTCCCTCCTTCAGATAAGATCTCATTTACACCTTCTATGAGCTCATTAAAGGGCAAAGCGTCGGCATGGCGAGCTGTAGAACGCGTTGTATCATTACTCTTTAATGAATCAACAAAATAGGGCGGATTTGACACTATGAGATCGAATTTTTCTTTACTTGCCTTCCAGTACTCTTGAAATGCTGTGTTTACCACGTTAATTTGGTTCTTATATGTACTTTGGCGCACATTTTCAGTAGCCTGCTCAAACGATGATTGATTAATTTCTAAGGCAGTTATATAAGCAGGGGTTTTTTGGGCTAGCATTAATGCTATCATTCCGGTTCCGGTTCCAATGTCTAACACACGTTTACAGTCTCCAACACCTACCCACGCACCCAACAATACACCATCTGTACCAACCTTCATGGCGCATTTGTTTTGCCTTATGCTGAATTTTTTAAATTCAAATACTTCATTAGACATAAATTGCTTTTGATACTATTAAAGTTAATTAAAATCCCTGAGAAAGTAAATAGTCGAACCTCAAAAAGTATTTTTATTATTTGGGCGCCTTATCGGGCTATCACTTCAAGCTTGTTTGTCCTTTGCTATGTTTGTCGCACTGC
>JAWXAS010000073.1:0-18347 GCA_034439635.1 Bacteroidota bacterium
ATAGCCCGATAAGGCGCCCAAATAATAAAAATACTTTTTGAGGTTCGACTACTTATCAACGAGCGCAGAGAGACCTTCGGTCTTGCAAAGACCTTAAAAACCAGTATTTCTTTGCGTTCTTTGCGCCTGCTTTGCGAAACACAAGGTGTTTTTTGCGGTTTCTGCCTTCTTTAAATATTTCAGGTGCATGATATATAGTCACAAAAAAAGCCCCGATCTAAGATCGAGGCTTCTTTAAACACCTTTAGGTATTAAGAATTACTTCTTTTTTCCACCTTTAGTTGCAGCAGCTAATGAATCAGCAACACGAGTTGAATCAGCTTTTGCTTTTGCAGCCATTTCTTCAGCCATTTTAGCATTTTCAGCTTCAGCAGCAGCGATAGAATCCTGAGCAGCTTTTTCAACTGCAGAAATTGAATCAGATTTTGCTTTTTCACGAGCTTCCATTTCTTCTTTTGAAGGACCACAAGCTACGAAACCAGCTGTAAGAGCAGCCATAGCAACGATAGATAATACTTTTTTCATTTTAGTTTTAGTTTAATTTTGCTGCAAATATATATGTTTTTTGTTAATTTAAGCAAAAAAAAATATTTTTTTCTTTTTGCCCCTAAAAACCAAAGCCACCCCCCTATTTTGTATACCTTTATAAATCATTATTTTATGTATTCACTCCTAAAACCATTACTTTTTAGGCTAAACCCCGAAAAGGCCCATCACGTAACGTTTTCGCTTATTAAACTAGCGAATTTTATACCGGGTTTACCGGCCATTTTTAGAGGCCTTTATAAAGTTGAACACCCTTCTTTAAAGCGGAAAGTATTTGGACTCGATTTTCAAAACCCCGTTGGACTGGCAGCCGGACTGGACAAAGACGCTCTGGTATTTAACCAATTTGGAAACTTTGGGTTTGGGGCGGTTGAAATAGGCACCGTAACCCCAAAAGCTCAACCCGGAAACGATAAACCTCGACTATTTAGACTTGTTAAAAACGAGGCCCTCATTAATAGAATGGGCTTTAATAATCAAGGGGCAAAAGCAGCAGCCGAAAGGCTAAAAAATAGAAAGAAAAACGGACCTATTATTGGTGGAAATATTGGAAAAAATAAGGTTACGGAGAATGAAAATGCCATATCAGACTATGAGATCTGCTTTAACGAACTTTTTGATGTGGTAGATTATTTTGTGGTGAACGTTTCATCTCCAAATACACCAAATTTAAGAGCTCTTCAGGATAAAGAACCTCTTACCAAATTATTGGCTCACGTAAAAGGTTTGAACTCTAAAAAATCGAACCCAAAACCTATCCTTTTAAAAATTGCTCCCGATCTTACCAACGAGCAATTGGATGAGATCATCGACATTGTGATCCAAACAAAAATTGATGGCGTAATAGCAACAAATACAACTATTAGTCGCGAAGGCTTAAAGTATTCAGCCGAAGAAATTGCCGCATTTGGTGCAGGAGGATTAAGTGGCAAACCTTTAACCGATAGAAGTACAGAAGTAATTCGTTATTTAAAAACAAAATCAAACAATGCTTTTCCTGTAATTGGTGTTGGAGGAATTCAGAGTGCTGAAGATGCTTTGGATAAAATAAAAGCAGGCGCTGACCTTATTCAGTTATATACCGGATTTATTTATAAAGGACCTGCACTAGTAAAAGAAATTAACGAGGAATTAATAAAATATTACAATGCTAAAACTAATTGAGTGTCCACGCGATGCCATGCAAGGCATTAAGGAATTTATTCCAACCGAACTCAAAATAATATATCTCAATCAACTACTAAAAGTTGGTTTTGATACTATTGATTTTGGAAGTTTTGTTTCGGCTAAAGCAATTCCTCAACTACAAGATACCGCAACGGTTTTAAAAGGGTTAGATCTCTCTCACACAAAATCAAAACTATTGGCCATAATCGCCAATACACGAGGCGCAGAAGATGCTTGTAAATTTGAAGAGATAAAATATTTAGGTTTTCCGTTTTCTATTTCAGAAACATTTCAGCAACGCAATACAAATTCATCTATTGCCGAAGCATTGGTAAGAGTTGATGAAATTCAAGACCTGTGTATCAAACATAAAAAAGAATTAGTGGTTTATATTTCTATGGCTTTTGGAAATCCCTACGGAGATGAATACAATCCTGGCATTGCTATTCAATGGAGTAAAGAACTTGCCAAGCGCGGAATAAAAATAATTGCATTGGCAGATACAATTGGCAGCTCTACTCCCGAAAATATTTCGCTTTTGTTCAGCGAACTAATTCCTGAATTAAAAGGCGTTGAAATGGGCGCTCACCTCCACTCTACCAAAGAAAAATCTCAAGAAAAAATAAAAGCAGCATTTGAAAGTGGTTGCAGAAGATTTGATTCTGCTATTCATGGTTTTGGCGGATGCCCAATGGCAGCTAACTCACTTACCGGAAATATTGCTACAGAAGATATTGAATTGTACACTAATACAAATAAGATCTCATTAGGATTAAACACTACCGAACTCGAAACATGTTATAAAACAAGTTGGGAAGTTTTTAATAAATATCATTAAAAAAATAAGCCACGAATTTCACTAATTAACACGAATTTGTGTTTGAATAGCTTAGTGAAATAAAACTAACACATTTTGATTAGTGTAAATTCGTGTAATTCGTGGCAAAAAAAACTATGCTTTTACGTCTCAACGATAAAAATATTGATGCCGATACAATTCACAAAATTGTAAAATGTTTAAAAGACGGAGGAATTATTATTTATCCCACCGATACAGTTTATGCTTTGGGATGCGATATCACCAACAACAAAGCAGTGGAACGAATTTGTAAGTTAAAAGGTATTGCTCCCGAAAAAGCAAATTTCTCGTTTGTGTGTAATAACCTTAGCCACCTTTCTGAATTTACAAAACCTATTAGCAATCATGTTTTCAGGATCATGAAAAAAGCATTGCCAGGTCCTTACACGTTTATTTTAGAAGCAAATAATAATGTTCCTAAACTTTTAAAGCAAAATAGAAAAACAGTAGGTATTCGCGTTCCTAATAATGCTATTTGCGCTGAAATTGTTAGGGTTTTAGGAAACCCACTTATCTCAACCAGTTTGCACGATAACAGTGATGATATTTTAGAATATTTTTCAGATCCCGAAACTATCGAACAACAATATAGTGAGGTGGTAGACTATGTAATTGACGGAGGTTTTGGAAATATTCATCCTTCAACCGTTATTGATTTTAGCGAGCATGAACCGTTAGTTATCCGTGAAGGATTGGGCAGTTTGGATGTATTAAATTGATTCCTTTATAGTTGGGCGTGCCCCCGCCTTTGAAATTACGGAGCGGGGTCGGGCTTTTCGTTCGCCGCGGCGAACAATCTTTTTTGCTGAAAAAGCAAAAAAGGATTTCCACTGCAATCCCTCACGCTTCGAAAAAAGCTGTCTCTTTTACCGCATGCGCCAGGGATGCGAAAGGATTAGCTCTTTTTTGTGAGGCTTTTCGCCGAACAAAAAAAGCCAAAGAGAAGCGGAGCCTGCAGCAGCCCGGCCCCTGAGCCCCATAATTACATTTGCGAAGGGGGGGCGACCAAAAAAAAATTCATCAGCAACCTGAAAATGAACAACCTGTGAAATACTTCATTTTTTAAATGTAAACCCTTTCTTTTCTCGCGTCAAATCTAATTTTTGTCATGCCGAACGTGCTTCTATTTTTGTCCAAAGATGCGAAGCGATTTTTTATCAAGACGATGAATAAAAATTTTTCGTAGCATTGGTTACCGTAGCATTTTTTGAAGAAGTATTGGTAAAAAAGGACGAGCAGATTGGACCAAAATATATGTACATTTGTCATAAAGTATTAAACAAATTACATTATGGATTTTCGTATAGAAAAAGACACCATGGGCGAGGTAAAAGTACCGGCGCATGTTTATTGGGGCGCACAAACTGAGCGCTCACGTAACAATTTTAAAATTGGTCCAGAGGCCAGTATGCCAAAGGAAATTATATACGCTTTTGCTTATTTAAAAAAAGCTGCAGCTATAGCTAATTGCGAATTAGGCGTTCTATCGAAAGAAAAATCAGATTTAATTGGTAAAGTGTGTGATGAAATTTTAGATAAAAAATTAGACGATCAATTCCCTTTAGTTATTTGGCAAACCGGTTCGGGCACACAAAGTAATATGAATGCCAATGAAGTAATTGCGTATCGTGCACATGTAATGAATGGTGGTAAATTAACCGATGAACCAAAAGTATTACACCCAAATGATGACGTAAACAAATCGCAATCAAGTAACGATACATATCCAACAGCAATGCACATTGCAGCATACAAACAAGTAGTAGAAATTACTATTCCAGGAATGGAAAAAATGCGTGATTCATTAGCTAAAAAAGTAAAAGAGTTTGATAAAATTATTAAAACTGGCCGTACCCATTTTATGGATGCTACCCCACTATCGCTCGGACAAGAATTTAGTGGCTATGTACAACAAATAAACATGAGCATTCGTGCCCTAAAAAATGCTTTGGAAGCTGTTAAAGAATTAGCACTTGGTGGTACTGCTGTTGGAACAGGATTAAATACGCCAAAAGGATATGATGTGTTGGTAGCTAAAAAAATTGCCGACTTAACAGGATTACCTTTTATTACTGCTGCTAATAAATTTGAAGCCTTAGCTGCACACGATGCTATGATTGAATTAAGTGGTGCTTTAAAACGCAGTGCGGTAGCATTATTTAAAATAGCAAATGATATTAGGATGTTATCATCTGGTCCACGTTGTGGTATTGGCGAAATTGTAATTCCAGATAACGAACCGGGTTCTTCTATTATGCCAGGCAAAGTAAATCCAACTCAACCCGAAGCATTAACCATGGTGTGTGCTCAGGTAATTGGCAATGATGTTGCAGCAACTGTTGGTGGCTTAAATGGTCATTTTGAATTAAATGTATTTAAACCTTTAATTGCCGCTAACGTGTTACAAAGTGCGCGTTTAATGGGCGATGCTTGTGTGTCGTTTACTGAAAAATGTTGTGATGGTATTACAGCCAATTTACCAGAAATTAAAAAACACTTAGAAAATTCGTTGATGTTGGTAACAGCCTTAAACACGCATATTGGGTACGAAAAATCAGCTAAAATTGCAAAAACAGCGCATAAAGGAAATAAAACGTTGCGCGAAGCTGCTATTGAATTAGGATACGTAACAAACGAACAATTTGATGCTTGGGTAAAACCTGAGGATATGATCGGAAGTTTGAAGTAATTCTTTAAATGTTTTAAAAAAACAAAACCCTCTTTAATGGAGGGTTTTTTATTTCTTTATAGCAATACCAGCTTTTTCGCTCTTACCATCTACCGAAACAGGAGTACCTTTGTAATAAATGTTTCCCGTCTTCCAAATATGATATTCAAAAGTTCCATTTGTTGGCGCAGTAATATAAGCATCTGCTAAAGAAACAGATTCAATAAAAATATAATTAGAAATCGTTCCTTCTTCTGCATATAAATAATTGGTTCCATTCATATACACATACATTTTATTGGTTGCCCCTTTAAAATACACATTTCCATTTCCGTGTGAACTTGTACTTAAATGTGCATAGGTTCCGTTGATAATCATATCTCCACCTTCAGAACTAAAGAACATCGTATCTTGCACAAAATCGGAGTTTGTTATAATACTTCCAACCGAATTCGTTATTACCTTATCATATTCAGGTGCTGTAACTATAACTTTTAATTTATGATCGTAACCACGCACAAAATTACAGCCGTTATCATTATCAATTACCAATGTTCCACTATCCACCGATGTTGTAATTTTTTTCAACAAATTAGAGCCACCAAATATTTCAACTTTGTAATCGATTCCTTTTATCAAAGTAACTTCAATATTGGTTTCCAATAAAACAACTTTAAACGGCGTTACAATTCGTTCAATGCTACTGTCCTTTCCTGCTTTTTTAAAACAATCGGGCGAACTTTTATTACAGGAAGTAAATACTGCCCCTGCTACAAAAACCCATATGTAACTCAAGTATTTCATTTTCCTAAAGGCAATCTATATCCAATTCCATAATCAAAACAATAGGCCACAGCAAAGTGCGTTCGCAATCCAAAACCAAGCATTAACCCCTTTTTACCCATATACCTTACACCAATTTTGTGGTAGAAACTTCCATCTGGAGTGATCGGTTGATTAATGTATGCACCCATTTCAAGAGGTAAACTTATGCAACCGATGTTATACGAATAACAGATTTTTGGACCATATCGTAATTGCTGAAATGCATTATCCGTTGGTAAATTTGATTCCCTAAGGTCCTTTACATAATTCTGCTCGTAAAAAACATCAAATCCCAAACCAAATTTATGCGTATTACGCTTATTATAATTGTATCCAAACGACATACACGCAGTAAGATATTTTTTTCCATGAACCTCCCCGTCGTTAACTCCATAGGAATTTAAAACGGTAAACTCATGCCTGCTTTTGCTTTTTGTACTGCTATCGATCTTTTCAATTGATGGTGTTGGCTTTTTGGTAATATTAAAATTAAATGCTGCGCCTACTCCAAAAATATTTAAACCAAGGTTTGGCGATTGTGCTCTGCCATTACTCACGTGTGAGAACATAAAGCCAGGTTCGAAGCGAACATTTTTATTGATCGGTATGTGCCAAAACCATTTGAACTGAACATAGGCATTATACATACTTCCAATAGCGCCATTCTTTTGATTTTCTTTGAGATCAAAATGCTTGGTCATAAAAGCCGAGCCCCAGCACAATCTTAAATACAAACGTCGTGTTCTTTGCTTTTTATTTAACGGTATTTCAACAAAAGGGGCTACCATGATGCCGTAACCTAATTCCTTTGGATTTGCATAATCAACAAACGAAAGATTAAGACCAATATCCGGCAAATTGTTTTCTATTTGCCACAATTTATTACCCAGTGTTGGTTTTACAATGTTAAGTTCATATGTTTTTGGATAACCAGTGATCAAATTACCCATGGAACTTCGGTGCTGGATAATAGCCGCAAAATTTGCATAGGGCTTAATGAACCAGTTAGGATCTGATGCCAAACTGCTTTGGCAAAGAGCTATTGTACGTATAGCAATTAAAAAGGTTATGAAAAGTACTTTTTTCACTAGAATTCCAAAATTAATTAAAATTTAATTGCCTTGCTTAGACTTTAAGTTAAAGTTTTGTATTAAATTTATAAGGCAGTTTCTGCCCTCTATTTTGAAAAACCACAAGCATATTCTTTACTACTTAGTAGCCCTCGTGGTTTTTTCTTTAAGTCTTTATTTACTCATCAATAACGGAAAAGACCTAGAGCAAAGTAAAGTTATTCATAAGTCAATTAATGAAGGCCTAAGCATTTATGATCAAATTAGTGAACTTGTAAAACACAACATTACCCACCCACTTGCCATCCTTCTTTTACAAATAGTAACCATTATTTTCTTTGCTCGAACTTTTGGTTTCATTTTTGGAAAAATAGGACTTCCTTCGGTAATAGGAGAAATATTTGCAGGACTATTTCTCGGCCCTTCTTTTATGGGCAGTTGGTTACCCGAATTTAACGCTTACCTATTTCCAATGCAATCTCTCGGAAATTTACAATTTCTTAGTCAGGTTGGGCTGGTGCTTTTTATGTTTGTTATTGGAATGGAATTAGACCTGAAAGTCTTAAAAAACAAAGCCAATGATGCCCTCATCATTAGCCATACAGGTATCTTTTTTTCTTTTTTACTTGGCATTGGTTTATCCTATAGCATTTACGATTCCTTTGCTCCACCAAATGTTGGTTTTATTTCATTTGCCCTTTTTATGGGTACTGCTATGAGCATTACGGCTTTTCCGGTACTAGCACGAATTATACATGAACGTAATCTCACAAAAACAAAGCTTGGCTCCTTAACTATTACATCTGCTGCAATAGATGATCTTACTGCTTGGTGTATTTTAGCAACCGTTATTGCTATTGTTAATGCGGGCTCAATTGCCGCATCCATGTTCACCATTTCTCTTGCTGTTATTTACGTATTTGTAATGATAAAATTTGTTCAGCCATTCCTTAAAAAAATGGGTGAGATCTATTCGCACAAAGAAGTTTTAAGCTTGAATGTTGTTGGCGCAGTTTTTGGCATCTTATTGATCTCCGCGTTTCTTGCCGAGATCATTGGGATCCATGCATTGTTTGGTGCATTTTTAGCAGGCGTTATTATGCCGCCGTCGGCAAATTTTAGAAAGATTCTCATCGAAAAAACAGAGTCAGTATCATTAGGTTTATTACTTCCCCTATTCTTTGTTTTCACAGGGCTAAGAACAAAAATATCCTTATTAAACGAAGGGCATTTATGGCAAACAGCCTTCTACATTATTTCACTTGCTGTTGCAGGTAAGTTTATTGGCGCAACGGTAGCCGCCAAATTTGTTGGACAAAGCTGGCGCAATAGTTTATCAATGGGTGCTTTAATGAACACAAGGGGTTTAATGGAGCTTGTTGTTTTAAACATCGGCTATGATCTTGGAATTCTTTCGCCGGAGATATTTGCTATGATGGTAATAATGGCATTGGTAACAACGTTGATGACAGGGCCACTTCTTGATCTCATAAATTTTGCGTTCAAAAAGGACAAAGAAGAAACTAACGAAGTTAAAAAGAAGAATTTTAGGATCCTTCTTTCTTTTGCAAGCCCTGCAGGTGGCAGAAAACTGTTACGACTTGTAAATATCATTACAGGCTATACAAAAAGCACAACTGAGATTACTGCTTTGCACGTAACACCAAACACAGATATTAATCAATATCAATTGGATGAATATGAAAAGGAGAGCTTTAAACTCATCAAAGCTGAATCAAACAAAATAGGTCTTCCAATAAAAACATCGTATAAGGTTAATAATAACGTTAACGATGAGATATTAAACGACGCCAACTCAGGTAATTTCGATCTTTTGATAGTTGGTGCAGGCCAATCACTTTTTGAGGGCACTTTATTAGGAAAAGTTATTGGTATAACTGCCTCGGCGCTTCAGCCCGAAAGATTAATTGGTTCGTTGATAGGAAAATCCTCTGTATTTAAAGGCAACAAACTTTTAGATGATAAAACCTCGCAATTTATCAAAAACAGTAAGATCCCGGTTGGTGTATTTTTCGACCACAAACTCGAAACCATTGAATCAGTATTGATCGTTATTTCTTCGGTAAGCGATGTATTCCTTTTCTTTTACGCCAAAAAAATAATTCGCAATAGCCCTGCCAACATTACTATATTAGATCATAAAGGTTTAATTGAATCCAATTTTGATCTGAAAGAAGAAGTGAATGGTTTAGAACATTTATCTTCAAATACTGTTCAATTGATCAGTAAAAGTGCTTGGGGCGATAATTTATTAAACGATTATCAATTGCTTTTAGCAAGTGTTGATAGTTACGATGATTTCTCTGAAAGCGTAACGATCGACAACCCCAAAAACCTCTCTCTCCTTTTAATAAGACCGTAATAGGTTAATTAATTCTAAATTAAGTTCAATCCCCTATAAATTATTAAATTTGCAAGGTATGCAAAGAGAAGAAACGCTTAAATCATTCGAACGTTTATTGAATATAATGGACGATCTTAGAGAAAAATGTCCTTGGGATAAAAAACAAACCATCGAATCCTTGCGTCATTTAACCATAGAAGAAACCTATGAGTTAAGCGATGCCATTATAAAGAACGATCTTAACGAAGTAAAAAAAGAATTAGGAGATATTTTATTGCACATTGTTTTTTACGCACGCATTGGATCCGAACAAAAAGTTTTTGACATAAAGAATGTAATGGATGAGCTTTGCGAAAAATTGATCTATCGTCATCCTCATATTTACGGCAATGTAAAAGCCGAAACCGAAGATCAAGTAAAGCAAAACTGGGAACAGCTCAAACAAAAAGAAAAGGGCGGAAATAAAACAGTTCTCGCGGGTGTTCCAAATAGCATGCCCGCACTTTTAAAAGCATATCGCATTCAAGAAAAAGTACGCGCTATGGGTTTTGACTGGGACAAACCCGAACAGGTGTACGAAAAAGTGAAGGAAGAATTGAATGAGTTTGAAAAAGAAGTAAAAGATGGTAACTCCGAAAAAGCCATGCATGAATTTGGCGATGTACTATTCTCACTCATCAATTACGGAAGATTCCTTGGGATCAATCCAGAAGATGCTTTGGAGCATACCAACAAAAAATTTACAAAACGCTTTAATTACTTGGAAGCGAAAATAAAAGAACAAAACAGATCACTAAAGGATTGTACATTGGATGAAATGAATGTGTATTGGGAGGAAGCAAAAAAATTATAAATGAAAGAATTTATAAAAAATAACCGAGTGTTCTTAATTTTATACACGTTGATGATCGCAACATCAGCTTACTATTTATTGAATTTTGACAAAGTTCAAATACATCTCAATATAAATAAACTCACCGGCAATGCAGTAATAGATGTTTTCTTTAAATACATCACGCATTTAGGAGATGGCCTTGTTGCAATTATGATCGCCGCTATCATTTTACTTCTTAATGCACGAAAAGGACTTTATGTATTAGCAACCTATCTTACATCAGGCATAACCACTACCATATTAAAAAAACATATTTACGATATTGATAGGCCACATTTTGTTTTTCACGAATACTTAACCCATTATAAAGTAAATTATATTGAAGGAGTTGACATGCTCGGAATGCGCAGTTTTCCGAGCGGTCATGCCACCTCTGCCTTTGCTATTTTTATTTCTTTGGCTTTGGCTACAGAAAATAAGATCTTAAAATTCACCTTCTTTGCCATCGCATTTCTTGCAGCATTTAGCCGAACCTATCTTTCTCAACATTGGTTAGTTGATATTACCGTTGGCAGTTTTATTGGAACATTATTTGCCATTATGTTCTACTTTATTTTCATGACCCCGAACAAATTTCAAAAATTAGACAAACCACTGCTAAAAATATTTAATCCCTGAGTAAGCTTTTAAATAACAACTTTATTCTTGTTTCCTTACTTGCGGTTATTGGAGGGGTAATTTTTATTCCACTTATTGGCAACTGCCCACTTTTTGATTGGGACGAAATAAATTTTGCCGAGTGTGCTCGCGAAATGATCATCAGCGGAAATTATTCAACTGTTCAAATTCACTTTCAACCTTTTTGGGAAAAACCTCCCTTCTTTATTTGGATGCAAGCTTTTTGCATGAACGTATTTGGTATTGGAGAATTTGCCGCGCGATTACCCAATGCAATTTGCGGAATCTTCACTATTGCAACCCTTTACCTAGTAGGAAAAAAATTATTCTCGCAAAAATTCGGATTACTTTGGGCCTTGATCCATGCCGGAACTTTACTCCCTTCACTCTATTTTAAATCCGGAGTGATCGATCCTTGGTTCAATTATTTTATTTTTCTTTCGCTTATTTTATTCATTGTTTCTATCCACACCGAAAATTCAAAAAAATGGTTATACGTTGCTTCGTCAGGTATTACTCTTGGAATTGCGGTGCTTACAAAAGGTCCGGCGGCATTGCTAATTGAAGGTGCCTGCATTTTTTTATTCCTTTTTCTTTCGGGTAATATCAAATTTCTCTTCAAGCCGCTTTTCTTTTTATTTGTATTCACTATTTTATTTTCAAGCAGCTCATGGTTTCTGTTTCAATATTTAAATGGAAAAAGTTATATCATCGAACAATTCATCAACTATCAAATACGTTTGTTTCAAACGGAGGATAGTGGTCATAGCGGACCATTTATATACCATTTTATAGTGCTGTTATTGGGATGCTTTCCTACCTCCATTCTTTTTATTCTTTCCTATAAAAACAAAACTGCGATAACTTTACCACAATCACACACACGCCTCATCCTTTTGGTATTGTTTTGGGTGGTTCTTCTTTTATTTTCTGTTGTAAAAACAAAGATCGTACACTACTCGTCTCTTTGTTATTTTCCAATTTCGTTCATCGCCAGCTTTGGAATTTTAAATAAAGATCTTGGCAAAGTATTTGGCCTAACGCTCAAAACTCTATTCATTATCATTGCAAGTTTATTCTCTTTACTTTTTATTGCATTTACACAGATCAATACCTTAAAATCATTTCTACTTGAAAAAGACCTTATCAAAGATGAATTCGCAAAATTGAATTTAAATGCCGAACTTATTTGGCACGGCTACGAATGGATCATTCCTGTTCTCTTCTTAGTTGCCATGTATTTTGTGTTCAAAGGCATAAAAACAAATACCGTGCGTTCAATTGTGATTGGTTTTGCATTGAATATTATTTTTATTGTTGGCGCTATCAACACCTTTGTTCCAAAAGTTGAATTGATCACGCAACATGCAGCTATTGCCTTTTATCAGCAAAGCGCAAAATACGACTGCTATGTGGAGACCAACGACTTTAAAAGCTACGCTTACATTTTTTATTCTGATAGAAGACCTTATCATTACCAAAGTAAATCTTTAACAAATTATATAGAGTATTTTTATTCGGTACAAGAAAAAGATGCTTTTAAATTAAATTTTTACGCTACAGCAAATTGCTATTGGATGAAAACAAAGGAAATTGATAAGCCCGCTTTTTTAGTGAGCAAAACGCCCAATAATCACGACCTAGGTGAATACCCCTACATTAAAGAAATGTACAGTTCAAACGGATTTTCCTTCTTTGTGAGAATGCCCGGGTCTGCCAAATAGTCTTTTTACAGCTGCGGCACAATAAATGCATATATTCATACAGAATTTAAAGAATTTACATGACAGAATACAACGATAACAAGGGGTTGCAGCTAAGAACGCTGATTGAAGACGATACCGATTTTATTCCATTATTAACGCCCGACGACGAAGAAAGCTTTGAAGCGGAAAAAATGCCCGATATACTGCCAATATTACCGTTACGTAACATGGTGTTATTTCCGGGCGTTGTTATTCCAATTACCGTTGGCCGCGATAAATCCATCAATCTTATAAAAGACGCTAATCAGGGCAACAAAATTATTGGTGTGGTTGCGCAAAAGAACGATCAAATAGAAGATCCAACATCCGAAGATCTTCACATGGTTGGAACTGTAGCCAATATTATTAAGGTTTTAAAAATGCCTGATGGAAATACAACAGTTATTATCCAAGGCAAAAAACGTTTTAGTGTAACAAACTTCATTCAAAGTGAACCTTATCATAAAGCTAACGTGGTGCCTTTTCACGATCCTAAACCTTCAAAAACAGATAAAGAATTTGAAGCTATCATTAGCAACATTAAAGAAGTTTCGCGCCAGATCATAAAAAAATCGCCAAACATTCCAAGTGATGCTGGTTTTGCCATTAATAATATAGAAGGTCCAAACTTCCTAATCAATTTTGTTTCTTCAAACATGAACAGCACAACCGAAGAAAAACAATTGATGTTAGAAATAGGTGATCTAAAAACACGCGCTTTTAAATTGCTTGAATACCTCAACAAAGATCTTCAAATGTTGGAGTTGCGAAATCAGATCACCGATAAAACAAAACAAGATATTGATAAGCAACAGCGCGAATATTTTTTGAATCAACAAATGAAAACCATCCAAGAAGAATTGGGGGGAAATAATTTTGAACAAGAAATAGTAGAATTAAAAGAACGTGCAAAAAACAAAAAGTGGAGTAAGCAAGTTCAGGAAGTTTTTGAAAAGAATATCTCAAAGCTTCAACGTATGAACCCTAACGCCGCAGAATACGCTATACAAACAAATTATGTAGAGTTACTGTTAGATCTACCTTGGCAAGAAGAAGCAACTCCGGATAATTTTGACCTTAAACACGCACAAACTATTTTGGATGAAGATCATTTTGGCTTAGATAAAGTAAAAGACCGCATCATCGAGCATTTGGCCGTACTAAAACTTAAAAAGAATTTAAAAAGCCCTATCATTTGTTTGTACGGTCCTCCAGGAGTTGGAAAAACCTCACTAGGAAAAAGTATTGCAAAAGCTTTAGGCCGAAAATACGTTCGCATGAGCCTTGGTGGTTTAAAAGATGAAAGCGAAATCCGTGGACATCGCAAAACATACATTGGCGCTATGCCGGGGCGAATTTTACAGAATCTAAAAAAAGTGCAATCATCCAATCCTGTATTTATTTTAGATGAGATAGATAAAGTAGGGAATGATTTTCATGGCGATCCTTCTTCTGCCCTATTAGAGGTTTTGGATCCCGAGCAAAATTCAACATTCTACGATAACTTTCTGGAAATGGATTATGATCTAAGTAAAGTGATGTTCATTGCAACCTGTAACAATTTAAATACCATTCAACCCGCTTTGCGTGATCGTATGGAAATCATTGAAGTGAATGGCTATACCGTTGAAGAAAAAATTGAGATCGCCAAGCAACATTTAATTCCAAAACAAACCGAAGAAACTGGTTTGAAAAAATCACAATTCAAATTAAGCGATAAAGTTATTGAATACATTATTGATAATTATACCGGCGAAAGCGGAGTGCGCGGATTGGAGAAAAAAATATCAAAGATCGCCAGACATGTTGCCGTTAGTATTGCAAAAAATGAAACGCCTCCAAAAATTGATGAAGGAGGTTTGAATAAAATTCTTGGCCCTGCGCATGTAAAAGATAAATACCAAGGCAATGATATTGCAGGTGTTGTTACGGGTTTAGCGTGGACACAAGTTGGCGGTGATATTTTATTTATTGAAACGAGTTTAAGCAAATCAAAGAACGCAAAGCTAACGCTCACCGGAAATTTAGGTGATGTAATGAAAGAAAGCGCCACGCTTGCTTTAGAATATATTAAAGCGCATCCACATATTTTGGATGTAAAACCTGAGATGTTCGAAGAGTACTCTATTCATATCCATGTTCCTGAAGGTGCAACCCCAAAAGACGGACCAAGCGCAGGAATTGCCATGCTAACATCTTTAGCAAGTGCATTTACAAAACGTAAGGTAAAAAAAGCATTGGCTATGACTGGCGAAATTACGCTTCGCGGAAAAGTATTGCCGGTTGGCGGAATAAAAGAAAAGATATTAGCTGCAAAACGCGCCGGTATCAAAGAAATTATTTTGTGCGCCGATAATAAAAAAGACATTGAAGATATTAAGCCTCATTATTTAAAAGGCCTACAGTTTCATTATGTTAGCCGAATGGAAGAGGTTCTGGATGCGGCCTTATTGAAGGAAAAAGTTAAATAAACTGCGCTTCTGAATGCCACGAATTAACCGAATTAGCTCCAATTTAGATGTGGGTAAAAACAGATCAGTGAAATCTGTGTAATTCTTGGCTAAAATGTTATCTGCTAAACCAGCGCTATCTGCGGGAAACAAACAACAACTCCTTTGTGGAATGACTGAGAATCCCTAAATTTGTGCCGAAATTGAACAACGCAAACACAGATATTCAATCACCTACAGTCACCTACTCTAAATTTTCCGCTTTTTTACAACTCACAAAATTTCGATTAGGAAGTTTGGTTGTTTTTTCGGCCGTTATAACATACTTAACTGTTGCCGAACATATTGATTGGAAACAACTCGCTGCCTTATGTATCGGTGGATTTTTGGTAACAAGCGCTGCCAATGGTTTTAATCAGATCATAGAAAAGGATCTTGATAAACTAATGGACCGAACTAAAAACCGTCCAATGCCCACAAACTCGCTCAATAATTTTGAGGCCCTTATATTTTGCGCTTTACTTGGCGTAGGTGGAACAGTTTTATTATGGACCTACACCAACGCTTTAAGTGGCATCCTAGGTTTTATTTCTATTGTGCTTTACGCTTTAGTATATACGCCCCTTAAGCGAGTTACGCCCTTCTCTGTTTTAGTAGGTGCATTTCCTGGAGCCATACCAACATTAATTGGGGCTGTAGCTGCAACAGAAGGTTTTGGTCACATTAACTTTTTTGCAATTTTGCTTTTTTCAATTCAATTTTTCTGGCAGTTTCCACATTTTTGGTCGCTGGCATGGTTCAATGATGAGGATTACAAAAAAGCCTCTTTCTTTATGTTACCTTCAAATGGCGGTAAAGACGAAGCCTCCAAATTTCAAATTTTACTTTATACCGGAATTCTTTTAATTGTTAGCACTTTTCCTTTTCTCTTTCATTACGTTGGTTTATTAAGCGTAAGTGTGGTTGTGATTTCAGGATTAGCCATGCTTTTACAAGCTTATAATTTTTACCGATTAAGTACCGATCAGCAGGCAAAAAAATTATTTTTCACTACGCTCATTTATTTGCCCGTAGTTCAATTAGCATTAATGACTAAAATTTAATTCATGTCAACACTAAAAATTAAAAAAGAACATCCTCATAAAGCCGAGCTCATCGAAATGAGAAAAAAAACGGCTAAGCCATTGCTTTGGATAGGCATCGTAAGTATTGTAATGCTTTTTTCAGGACTTACTAGTGCTTATGTTGTGCGAGCAGATAACGGTAATTGGTTAGTATTTCAATTACCCCCCATTGCTATTATAAGTACAGCCATAATTGTAGCCAGTAGTTTAACTATGCTAATTGCCCAATTTGCCATAAGAAAAGACAAACAAACGGTGGCAACCTTGTTTTTGTTTATAACTTTCATTTTAGGGATCGCTTTTACTTACACTCAGTACGCCGGCTGGAAAGAATTAACCACTCAAGGCATCTATTTCCTTGGAAAATACAGCAATGCCTCGGGTTCATTTTTATACCTAATTGCCCTCATGCATTTATTCCACTTATTTGGGGGCCTGATTGCTCTGTTAATAACTTTGACCAAGAGCATCAGGAAGCGCTATAGTTCCCAGGACTATCTAGGAATTGAGCTCGCAGCCATATACTGGCATTTTTTAGACGTTTTATGGATATATTTGTTTTTGTTTTTATATTTTTTTCGCTAAACTTGTACCCAATATTTTAATCTTTCTTAACAAATCAATATGGCTCATACAGCAGAATTTGACGCAAAAGAAGCCTGGAGTGGCGGTCAATCACCTTTCAGAGTTAGTTATGGTAAAATGTTCATGTGGTTCTTCCTCATTTCCGATGCCTTAACTTTTGGTGGACTTCTTGTTTCCTATGGTTTTATAAGGCATAAATATGCCGAGATCTGGCCAAAAGCCGAGAACGTTTTTACCCACTTTCCTTTTATAGAACAGCATTTACCATTGGCTTATGTAGGTTTAATGACCTTCATTCTCATCATGTCATCGGTTACCATGGTATTAGCTGTGGAAGCCGGTAAGCGTATGGATAGACGAGGGGTTTTGGTTTGGATGTTTTGGACCATTATTGGCGGTTTAGCTTTTGTTGGCTCCCAAGCCTGGGAGTGGTTTCACTTTATTAAAGGTACCGATACTGGTGCAATGCGTAATGTATGGGATATGGCCACTGGGAAATATGTTCTTCAAGAATGGCACGGGGCCAATATGACCGTAAATGAGTATGGGGTGCCTCAATTCGCTAACTACTTCTTCTTTATTACCGGATTCCACGGAACCCACGTATTTTCAGGGGTGGTAATCAACTTTGTTATTTTTATGAATGCTGTCAATGGCACCTACGAACGTAGAGGCCATTACGAAATGGTTGAGAAGGTTGGTTTATACTGGCACTTCGTAGATCTTGTATGGGTATTCGTATTTACGTTCTTCTATCTATTGTAACACTAACTTAAAACACAAACACTATGGAATTCCACGATGATTATCCTTCATATGAAACCATGTACAACCATGATGAAGCTTATGGAAAAAAAGCACGTCGTACACTTTGGAATGTATTCTGGATCATGCTGGCCATTACTATTGGTGAGCTAATTGTAGGTTTTATGGCTCCGGGCAAGGGATGGTCGGGCTCTATTTGGCTAAAGATCTTCTTTATCTCGTTTACCATAATTAAAGCAGGTTATATCGTAATAGCTTTTATGCACTTAGGCCATGAGGTAAAATTCTTTAAATATATTGTTTTGCTTCCCTATATCATTTTCATGTTTTATCTGATTTTTATAGTACTAACAGAGGGAACTTATGCCGGCCAAAAATCGAATGTTACAAGGGTAGATCCTGTTCTTGTTCAACAGCAATTAGATCTTCAAAAAGGACATGGTCATGGAAACGGGCATGCAGCCTCGGCCGGTCATGAAGAAGCCTCGAAAGAAGAAGCTCATCACTAAAAACTGAAAATCTGCCCATAGGCGGATTTTTTATTTTTGTCGACAAAAAACCTTGTTTTGAAGGAAGTTTTGAATCCAAAAATGTTAAATATTATTTTGTTAAAATTTTTTAATAAAAAATTAAATCTTTATATTAGCCACTTGAAACCGTTAAAT
>JAWXAS010000074.1:0-2885 GCA_034439635.1 Bacteroidota bacterium
ATTTTTAAACAAACTCAATAATAACAAGGCTTACAGAGTTTTTGAGGCTCGACTAAATAACCAGCTGTCGTTGTGGTTTTATCTCATAGAAAACTTTTAAGACACTTACGGGTTTATATTAAACAAAAACGCGAGGGGTTTTTCCTCGCGCTAGTTTGAAATATTTAAAAAGCATCACTTGCTAATCGCCGTCAATTGTTCCTGGCTAACTCCGGTTGCCGAATATCCCCCATCGTGGTAAAGGTTTTGCATAGTTACCGAACGCGTAAGATCGCTAAATAAAGCTAGGCAATAATTCGCGCAGTCTTCAGCGCTGGCATTTCCTAACGGAGATTGCATATCTGCAAACTCATAGAATTCGCTAAAACCCTTAATGCCGCTTCCGGCAGTTGTTTTAGTTGGCGATTGCGAAACGGTGTTGATGCGCACCTTTTTTTGTTTACCGTAATGATACCCAAAAGTGCGAGCAATGCTTTCCAGCATAGCTTTAATATCTGCCATGTCTGTATAAAAAGGGTAAGCGCGCTGAGCGGCAATATATGATAAAGCAACCACCGACGCGTGATCGTTAAGCGCATCCATTTTGTGAGCTACGGCTAACATTTTATGAAACGACATTGCCGATACATCAATTCCCTTATTAAAATATTCATAGTTCAATTCGGTATAAGGAATATTCTTGCGAATATTAACGCTCATTCCAATAGAGTGGAGAACGAAATCAATCTTTCCGCCCAACGCATCCATGGATTCTGAATACAGTTTTGTAAGATCCTCTACACTGGTTGCATCGGCAGGAATAATTTTTGCACCTGTTTCTTCTGCTAATTTATTAATAGCACCCATGCGCATGGCAATTGGGGCATTGGTCAACGTAAACGCTGCGCCTTCTTCATGACATTTTTGCGCCACCTTCCAGGCAATTGAATTTTCATCTAATGCGCCTGTAATGATGCCACGTTTTCCTTTTAATAAGTTGTAAGCCATATGAGTTTTTTAGTAATGCAAATATAGTATTATAGATGCACGAATCGTTCGTAAAGGCTATAAAAATAGCAAGCCCCTGGTTTACTTTGATTCAGCAGTTAATGACCATTGAGGCTTTTACTGTTTCGGCCCCCATTAAGTTTTCATAAAACTGCCAAAACCTCAATGGTTATCGATTGGCGCCTGTAAGCAATTTTGGTGTTGTATCAATAACGTTAAATTTAACCGTACGATTTAAACTTCGGCCTTCTTCTGTTGTATTATCTGCAAGTGGACCAACTTCACCAAAACAACTTACAACGAAACGATCTTTGTTTATGGAAGCTTTAGTTTTAATATAAGCCACAACAGCCTCGGCTCTTTTACGCGATAAAACATCATTGTAAGCAATGGTTCCAATATTATCTGCGTAACCCGAAACCTCTAGCTTTAATTGAGGAGAATTTTCCAATAGCTTTGCCAAACGATCTAGCTCAGCGAAGTATTCTTTAGTAACTGATGATTTATTAGAACCAAAATAAACAGGCTTGATGGCGACGGGAGTTAAATCAACCGAAGCAGGAATTGCTTTAGGAGTTATTACAATGGGAATTGCCGCAGCGTCTAAAATCAAATTTGTTTTCAGTAAATTTATGGTATACATGTCAAAGTTTCCCGACTCTCCAATTTGAGAAGTAAAATAAGCATCATTTCCACTTGAAGAAACCGAAAAAAACGATTCGTAATTTACAGTATTTATTCTGGGACCAAGATTTTCAGGAATAGACCAGTTTGTCCATGAGTCATCAAGACGACGAGAAACAAAAATATCGCAAGAGCCATATCCCGGTATTCCATCAGAAGAATAAAATAAAGTACGACCATCATCAGCTAAAAAAGGAGCCAACTCTTTGCCCTTGGTATTAATGGTTGGGCCTAAATTAATGGGCTTAGCCCAGGTGTTATCTGCTTTTTTAAAACTTGCCCAAAGATCAAGATCTCCAAAAGAATGTTTTCTTTGTTCGTTGGTCATTAATAAAACCTTTTCATCATTAGATAAATAAAACCCCGACCAGTTAAAAATTTTGTTGCTTCCATCAATCACCATTTCTTCAGGCGTGCTCCAGCCCGTTGCGTTGCGACGACTCAAAGAAACTCCCGGGTTCATTTTACCATTTGGCAAATAAACGTTTCCGAGAGTGATCGTTTTCCCATCTAAAGAAATAGAATTAATAAAATTCGGATATTTGTTATTTAAAGGTTCGCCCATATTTTTTGCCTTACCCCACGTATTGTTTTCAGCATCCCATTCAGCAAACCAAATGTCTTCCTCGTCTTCTTTACCACCAACGTTGCCTGCGTCTTTATAGCGACTAAAATAAAGCGTTTGCCCGTCAGGAGAAATTATCGGCCCCATTTCAGGAGAATCTCCATTAACGGCGTTGGGTAGTTTAATAATTCCAGTATCGAGTTGAGTGGGAGTAACAGTTGAGTTACTGTAAATCAAAGTTGGATATCCTTTAGACCACTGATTTTCTGTTCCGCTTTTGGAGCTTGCTATTGGAGCTTTTGTTGTGGTTTGTGATATCCCTATCATTGAAACTAAAACGAATGCGCTTGTTGTTATTGATTTTAAAGTTTTCATAATTATGTTTTAAATAAATTTTTGGATGTTCGCGGAATCAAAATTGGTTTCGCTTTATCACGAAACAAAGGAATGAAACTAAAAAGAGATAGGAGTTGTAAGGCGCGCGCTATAAGTTACACACTTCACTTATTAAGAAGAATAAACAAACAAACAAAAAAGTACATGGAACTAATTAATTAGTCGAACCTCAAAAAGTATTTTTTATTATTTGGGCGCCTTATCGGGCTATCACTTCAAGCTTGTTTGTCCTTTGCTATGTTTGTCGCACTGC
>JAWXAS010000075.1:0-7604 GCA_034439635.1 Bacteroidota bacterium
GCAGTGCGACAAACATAGCAAAGGACAAACAAGCTTGAAGTGATAGCCCGATAAGGCGCCCAAATAATAAAAAATACTTTTTGAGGTTCGACTAATTAAAAACAAATTCAATTATTATGTTAATGCAGTTTTAAACTATCCTGACACGTTAGTTATTTTCACGACTAATGGGCAACTCATTGTTACATTTGCTACAAATTTTAGGAAAACATATAAAGAGACATTTCCGGTTTTTCAAGAACTTACTGGTTTACCAAGCACGGTTTTACTTTCACTTCCTAATTTTGGCGAAGGAAAATCAACAATTAGAAAATGCTTTCGCTATTTACATAAAAATAAAATTAACAATCTGATAGTTGATCTTAGAGATAACGGTGGAGGTAATGGCAATATTGGTTCGCTCCTCTTAACATACATTATAGATACTACGATAATATATTATCTTGATAAAAGAACAACACCTATCAAATACAGGCAGTATTTAAAAGACGGGCAGGGTTTAATTATTAGTAACAAGTATGTAATAAAAGACAGCATTATTAAAAGCTACTATTTTAAAGTTAAGCCAAAGAAAAACAATAACTACAACGGTAATTTATATGTGCTTATAAACGGAGGTACTTTTTCAAGTGCTGCTTAGGTATCTTCAATATTAAAACATAAAACTAAATCAATTTTTATCGGCCAAGAAACAGGCGGTTCACAATATGCAATAGGTGGTGGAATAATCAGTAAACTAATTCTTCCCTATTCACAATTGAGCATTAAATTTCCTTTATATAAATGGAGCTTTTATTCAACATCTCATGAGAATGGACACGGCATATCTCCTGATTTTATTACAAATGATCAAATCAATGATATCATCAACAATACAGACTTAGAATATAAAAAGACAATAGAGCTTATCAAATAATGCAGTTAAAACTACGCTAACAAAGTGTTTGTTTTCTCAATCACAAAACCGCGAATATGAAATTTGTAATTCTACGTTAGAGATTGTCCTCCACTTTTAACTTGCTTAATTCTGTTATTTGTCCTTTTTATTCGATCACAAAAAGTCTAATTCCTTTATTGCACATCCTTTAATACCTTTGGATCTACTGGAGCTCCGCCCTTTTTTGCTAATTCAAGAAAGGTCTTGGCATTTTTATTATCCTTATCGTAATAATAACTCATACCCAGTAAATATTGCGCATCGGCTATATATGGATTTTTTGTGGCCTCGTAGATATCCAACGTTTTTTTGGCATTATTGATAGCTTTCTTGTATTCTCCTAATTGCAAATAAATATTTACTGTCCCGTAATATCCTTCCGGATCTTCAGGTTTCAACTTTTGAGAAGTCTCATATTCATTAAGCGCTTTTTGAAATTCTTTTTGAATCGCATAGATCATGCCCAAATTCTGATGTGCCATTGCACCATTAGGATACAATTCAATTGACTTTTCGTAATTCTTGATCGCATTCTTAAAATCGCCAAGCTTTCTGTAGGATACGCCCATGTCGTCATAGGCTTCAACAAATTTAGGATCCTTATCAATTGCCTTTTCAAATAGTTTGATGGCGCCTTTATAATCTCCGGCTCCCAATTTTTCACTTCCCTTACTATAAAATTCCAGCGCTTCTGTGTTTTGCGAAGAGTTATACATGTCCATAGCAACACTCTTGCTTTCAACGGCTCTTTCTTTTTTGCTTTGCGCAACAATTGTTTGTGAAAAAATGATCACGCAAACAAGTATGGTTGTCTTAAATGATTTCATGAGATGAGGGTTTAATGGGTTTATATATAAACCAAATCTACAAAAATAAGAAGAATGAGAAAATTAAATTAAGCCACCTTCAACTTGCTCAATTTCGCTGTCTTCAACTTATCCTGCGCATACTCCAATGTAATATTGAAATTCTTTGGCGCCTTTTCTTCGCTGGGCATTTCAAACATAACGTCGGTCATAATGGCTTCGCAAATTCCGCGTAAACCACGTGCACCTAATTTAAATTCGAGCGCTTTATCTACAATTAATTCCAAAACCTCATCATCAAACTCTAACTTAACGCCTTCCATTTTAAATAAGAATTTGTATTGTTTGATCAATGCATTTTTTGGTTCAGTTAAGATCTGACGTAAAGCGCTTCTATCTAAAGGACGCAAATACGTTAACACTGGTAAGCGACCAATTAATTCAGGAATTAAACCAAATGCTTTCAAATCTTGCGGAGAAATATATTGTAATAAATTTCCTTTGTCAACCTCTTCGGCAGTAACCGATGCACTAAAACCAACGGCCTGCGTATTTAAACGTTGCGCAATTTTTTTATCAATACCATCAAAGGCTCCACCACAAATAAATAAAATATTTTTTGTGTTCACGGCTATCATTTTTGCATCCGGATGTTTACGTCCACCTTGCGGCGGCACATTTACAACCGTTCCTTCCAATAATTTTAGCATCGCTTGCTGCACACCTTCACCACTCACATCACGTGTAATACTTGGGTTATCGCTCTTGCGTGCAATTTTATCGATCTCATCAATAAATACAATTCCTTTTTCTGCAGCTTCTACATTATAATCGGCCGCTTGCAATAAACGCGTTAAAATACTTTCAACATCTTCACCAACATATCCTGCTTCTGTAAGAACTGTTGCATCGGCAATACAAAACGGCACATTCAACATTTTTGCAATGGTTCGCGCTAATAATGTTTTTCCTGTCCCGGTTTCTCCAACCAAAATTAAATTCGATTTATCAATTTCAATTTCTTCTTTATTTTTAAGCGCGTGTGAAATGCGTTTGAAGTGATTGTAAACTGCAACTGCTAAAACTTTTTTTGCATCGTCTTGTCCAATTACATATTCATCCAAACTTGCTTTAATAGCAACAGGCTTCAATAAATTCAATGAATTTTGAATTTGCTGCTTGCTTGAGTTATCAGTTAAATTCTCATCAGCAATTAAATGGTACGCTTGCGATACACAATTATCACAAATATGTCCGTTAATTCCGGCGATCAAAATTTTTACATCTTTTTTATCGCGGTTACAAAGCGAGCAACGTATAGCGGTTTCTTTTGGCATCTTAGATTCTGTTTAGTAATTTATTACTTGTTCTTCAATGTGCTCAGGTAAAATTCGTTCTTCATATTGTTGGTTTCGTAATTGCGGCTCAAACCCGGCATCTTTAATTGATTCCTGAATTTGTTTGTAGGTAAAACGGTGTGGCGCCCCTGCTGCACTCACCACATTTTCTTCTAACATAATACTTCCAAAATCGTTGGCCCCAGCGTGAAGGCACAGTTTTGCTGTTTCCTTTCCTACGGTTAACCAGCTCGCTTGGATATTGGTAATATTAGGTAACATAATGCGGCACAAGGCAATCATACGAATATATTCGTCGGCGGTTACATTGTTCTTTATGCCTTTTACGCGATTTAACAAGGTGCCATCATCCATAAATGGCCAAGGTATGAAGGCTAAAAAACCTTTAGATGTTGCAGGTTTTAATGCCTGAACCTCGCGAAGCCACGCCAGATGCTCAAAGCGCTCATAAATGGTCTCAATATGCCCAAACATCATGGTTGCGCTACTCGTAATATTCAATTGGTGTGCGGCTTTCATCACTTCCAACCATTCGCGACCGGTACATTTTCCTTTGCTTATTAGCCTTCTCACGCGGTCATTCAATATCTCGGCACCTGCGCCAGGCAAGCTATCCATGCCAGCTTCCTTAAGCGCACTTAATACTTCGGTATGGCTTAACTTATCTAATTTAGCAATGTGCGCTATCTCCGGAGGCCCCAGTGCGTGAAGCTTCAAAGCAGGAAACAAAGCCTTCAATTCTTTGAATAAATTCACGTAAAAACTAAGGCCTAATTCGGGGTGATGGCCACCTTGTAAAAGCAATTGATCGCCTCCCCATTTAAAGGTCTCCTCGATCTTCTTTTTATAGGTAGAAATATCTGTAATATAAGCCTCTTTATGGCCTGGAATTCTATAGAAATTACAGAATTTGCAATTGGCAATACATACATTGGTTGTATTGGCATTTCTATCAATTTGCCAAGTAACTTCTTTGCTTCCTTTTTTATGAATGTTACGTAATTCGTTCCCTACAAAAACAAGCTCGGCAGTACTTGCATTTTCGTGCAAAAAAATGCCCTCCTCAATTGTTAAAAAATCGAGTTTTAAAGCGCGTTGTAAAAGGGAATCAACTGTCATATCTTTCACTAAAATGGACTACAAATTTACCACTTTTTAGGCGTATTGCGAAACTATAGTAGGTACTTAAAAAATTAGGAATTTTTAATGTATTTCGTAAATTCGTCAGGTACAAACACAGTCCTTAATTATGGCCACTATTCAATTTCAAAAAAAAGCGAGTCTCGGATCTCCTGTTTTAATCATTTCCACTACTTGGAAGAACCATATAGATTACGGTTTTTCAAAGGAAGAGGTTGGCTACTTAGACGGTTATTTTAAGGATAACACTAAAAAACAGCATAGTTTTAACTCTTGCGGACGAATTATCTCGGTTTTACTAGTTGATAACAAGAAAGAAGCGCATTTAGTGTTAGAAATTTGCCGTAAACATGGAGGCCTGGTTGCCGATATGGTAAATGGCGTAAAGGGCAAAGACTTAAATATTTATAACGCTACCAAACAAGTTTCGTACTTCTATGCTGCTGCAGAAGGCGCAGCTTTGGCAAACTACCAATTCATTAAACATAAAACTTTGGCCAAGGATCAAAAAAACAGCTTGCAACATATTAATTTAACCGGAAGTGGATTTGATTATAAAGTGTTAAACAAACTTAATATTGTAGTTGAGGCAACCGTTAAGGCACGCGATTTGGTTAATGAACCTGTAAATCATTTAAACGCAACCGATCTTGCAAATGCATTTAAGCATATGGGAAAGGAAGCAGGATTTAAAGTAGAGGTGTACAACAAGAAAAAAATAGTTGAGCTTAAAATGGGTGGTTTGCTTTCGGTGAATGCCGGAAGCGTTGATGAACCAACATTTACTATAATGGAGTACAAGCATAAAGCAAAAAATAAAAAACCATTTGTATTAGTTGGAAAAGGCGTTGTGTATGATACAGGAGGATTGAGTTTGAAGCCTACCCCAAATAGTATGGACATGATGAAGTGCGATATGGCCGGAGCTGCTGCAGTTGGTGCGGCTATGTACGCCATTGCAAAAGCAAAATTAAATGTTCACGTGATCGCTTTAGTTCCTGCAACAGATAACAGGCCTGGATTTAATGCTTTTGCGCCCGGAGATATTATTACTATGATGGATGGAACCACAGTTGAAATGCTAAACTCGGATGCTGAAGGAAGAATGATATTGGCTGACGCTTTACATTTTGCAAAACGTTACAAGCCAGAGTTAACAATTGATATTGCCACACTTACCGGAGCTGCAGTGGCTGCTATTGGATCAAGCGGAATTGTAAGCATGGGAAATGCTCCTAAAAAATACAGCGATAAATTAAAAACCAGCGGTAATAATGTACACGAACGCCTTGCGGAATTTCCGTTTTGGGATGATTATGCCGAGCAAATGAAAAGCGACATTGCCGATCAAAAGAATTTAGGCGGGCCCTATGCCGGATCAATTACGGCAGGCAAATTTTTAGAGAAATATACCGATTACCCATATTACCATTTAGATATTGCAGGGCCTGCATTTATTTCTGCTAAAGATGGCTACCGTCCAAAAGGTGGAACAGGAACAGGCGTGAGATTATTTTTTGACTTTTTTAATTCGATATAACATGCGGAAGCGATATCTTATATTTTTTATATTACTAAGTATTTACTGTTTTTCTCAAGGAGGAAAACAAGCGCTTATTGTTGTGCACGTTGAAACTCCTATAAAAGCAGAGTTCAAGCAAAAAATATATGCTTACCATTTTTTGAACGGGCATTTTACCGGCCGTGAAGAAATATTGACCGTGAACGGCAAACAAGGCGGTAAGGATTATATCAGAACTGACCTAGGAGCTTGTACTACTTATAATGATCGTTATATGATCACCGGTATTGGAAACATCATTGACTTGAAAGAGAAAAAAATATTATTTGATGGGAGAGCAAATTTAGTGCGATGCAGTGGCGACAGCGCCATATTTTATACGAATGATTTTGCTAAAGGAAAATTTTATTCGGTATATAATTTTAAAACTAAAACTTACGGTGAAGTAAAAAACTTAACCTTCAAAGCAAAATTAGGGCAAGATGTAGAGTACGATAAAACTGCAATGCCGATCAAGTTAAATTTATATCCGCAAAACAAACCAAAAGTTGAATTAGTAAAAGATGGGGGCTATGGACAAATTACTAAAGACGGAAAAATTCCTGATCCTCCAATGTGGTGGGTAGATAATACCACTTTTATCTATACGCATTACAATAAGGAAAATACAGAGATCAGTTTTTACAAAGTAAATGTTGATTCAAAAAATGCGACATTGATGGGTAAAATCCCTTTTAAACCAGGTAACGTTGCACCAATTGTTACAAAAGAAGATAAAAATGTAACCACTTTAAATTACGGCGACAAAATGGTGCTAGTGAATTCTAAAAATGATAAAGTGGAAGAAATGAATTTCACGTATCCTTTAAATGGTTTTGCCGCTGAAGTAAAATCTACGCCACAAGGACGCAGAGTGCTTTTAGCAAATAATAATAAAGAGTTAGGGAAATACCCATTCCAATTAAAGAATTTCAAGAGCAGCGAAAAAACAGTAGCGCTTGTAAGAGAACTGATTGTGGGCACTGAAAGTTATCAGCAAGGTATGGCAGTTTGGAATTATGAGCAAATGAAATTCGAAAAAGTAGATGCTGATGAGGTATTAACCCTTGTTGGTTGGATCAATGAGTAAACTAATACTCTAATAAAATCTTCAAACTATTTGCGGTTAAATTGGAAGTGCATTCAAAATTTAGATTATTAATTTATTGCCTTCATTCTCAAAATTAAATCTCCCTTAATAATCTTATTCTACTTAATTGATTAACTTTAGAGAAGTTTTACTTATGAAATTTTTGCCCCCACTTTTTATTTGCCTTCTTTTTGTATTGTTCACTCAACGCATTATTGCTCAAGATTGCAAATGTACTGAAGCAATACCTTTAAAAAGTAAGTTCATAGATTATATGGAACAATCTAAAATTGATTCGGCGAAATTAATTTTAGCAAAGTTCGAAAAAATGAAATCGCCAGATTGCGAATCTTACTTCTATTCCTACTCTGCATTTTTGGCTATAAGAGCAAGAGACTAGACTGCAGCAAAACGTTTTTTAAATGCCGCTTACATCATCCTTAAAAAAAACGGTTGTCCTGAGCAGGCATTTCATAATTATTATCACCCCTATTCGGCTATCTACGCAGAAACTGATGTATTGGATAGCGCAATTTATTATGAATTAAAGGGGATTGAAATTACTGAAAGAAATAATATGAAAAGTACTTCGGCCGATTTTTACATAGCAGTAGTGTTTAACGTCAAACCAAACAAGACCGGTTTAGTATAAAAGTTATTGGACATTTTCTTAAGTTTAACTATTATAAAAATACTAAAGAAAATGGAAGAA
>JAWXAS010000076.1:0-16498 GCA_034439635.1 Bacteroidota bacterium
TTGATGTTCAATTCCTATTTATCCACTCATATAGGAATATCAATAGTAACAGTAGTACCTTTATCAAGATATGAATCAAAGATCACTTCCCCATTTAAAAAATCGATACGCGATTGAATATTCTTAAGACCAATACCGCCATCAGGGTCATTGATTTTTTTGTCTACATCAAAACCTTTACCATTATCTTCTATTAAAATGGCTAATTACTTTTCATGTTTTTTAGATTTTTCAAAAAAAATACAACTCCGATGAATGTGTACCTAAAGCAGACGAATATCAATGAAAATAAGATGGCTCATTAGTGCTATTAAATTATTCATGATAGGATAACCATAATACAAAAGTTTAATCACATTCTTCCATCCTTGTTGATGTACCTTTGCACTATTAAAATAAAAAACTGAAAATAAGTTTCTCAAAAATAAAAAAAGTGTTAGAAAAACAACCTATTGAACAAAATAATTCAGAATTAACTGACTTGCAAAAAGAGATCATTCGATTAATAAGACAAGGATCTTCATCCAGAGAGATCTCGCTAGTAACCGGATTTGGTTTAGATAAAATCAATACTGAACGCAATTCTATTTTAAAACTCACCGGTTGCCAAACCATGTTTGATGTGATATCCCGTACGAATAACAACAACTGAGTAAAACGCACGTTATTTTGCAAGCAAAATTCACCCGGTCTTATTGAGAATTAACCACTTTGTGAAATTTCCTTAAAAAATTTCTTATTCAACATTTGTTACACACTATCCACTTTAGTGTTATTACCTTTGTTGTATGAAAAGGTTAATTACTAAATAGTCGCTCCTCAAAAATTCTGTAACCCTTGCCATTATTGTGTTTGTTTAAAAATAGTCCTTTAAAAATCTACCAAAAAAAAGTAAAAAAGGATTAAAAAAGCGGCAAATGTTTTTAAGTGCAAACTAAACCCTAATGCTGCGCCCGGGATAGAACGAAAAGCCTTGTTTAGGGCTTTGTGTAATGTTTGCGCTACGAGGAGGCTCCGCTTTTTCAGCGGAGACCCCGCAGTGCGACAAAAATAGCAAAGGACAAACAAGCTTGAAGTGATAGCCCGATAAGGCGCCCAAATAATAAAAAATACTATTTGAGGTTCGACTAAATACAAGCTAACATTAATAGGAGCCGGTATTGGTGCATTAATAGGCTTAGCCTATTGGTATTTTGTTGGATGCAGCACAGGTTCGTGCGCTATTACATCAAATCCAATAAACAGCACCTTATACTTTGCATCTGCTGGCGGATTGATATTAAACACCTTTAGCGCTGAACCTCAAAAAATGAAAGAAAATGAATTGGAAAAATAGAATACTAAACAATTGGGGCCTTATGCGGTTCATTAGATTAGGTTTAGCAGGCGTTGTGTTGGCAGAAGCTTGGAGTTCGAATGAAGTGCTATTAGGGTTTTTGGGAGTTATTCTTTTAGCTCAATCATTGCTAAATTTGGGATGTTGCGGCAGCTCGGGATGTGACATTGATCATACAAAGAGCAAACATTCGTCATCAAACAATTCAGCAGAAGAAATTACCTTTAGTGAAGTAACTAAAACCATGAAAACAAAAGTAGTTGTAGATAATCTTAAATGTGGCGGATGTGCCAATAGCATTAAGAAAGGGTTAATGTCGTTTTCTGAAGTATCGGAAGTGAATGTGGATACTGAAACAGATACAATTGAAGTTACGCACTTAGATGACTTTGAAAAGAAAAAAATAAAGGACAAGCTGTACTCGATGGGCTATCCTGAAAAAGGAACACTTGAGGGCCTTGACAAAATAGTTACCGGAGCCAAATCCTATGTGAGTTGTGCAATTGGAAAACTAAGTAAAGAAGAGGAAGAAGAAGAAGAAATAAAAAAATAACGTGATGCGATTTAACGACTTAATAAATACAGATAAACTCGTGTTGGTGGACTTCTATGCCGAATGGTGCGGCCCATGTAAAATGATGGCGCCTATTCTTGAAAAACTAAAGCAAAACATTGGCGATAAAGCTTCCATTTTGAAAGTAGACGTAGACAAAAATCCCAGCGCTGCAAATGCATATAGCGTGCGAGGAGTACCTACACTTCTTTTGTTCAAGAATGGGGATGTTATTTGGAGACAATCGGGCGTTGTACAAGCCGAGCAATTAAAACAGATCATTGAACACTATTCCTAATGACCGATCTTATTATAAGCAAGCGTAAGGCCATAAGTAATTGGGTTCGCCAATTTAAAACCATTGTAGACATCAATGCTAATATGTACAAATTACAGGAAAGTATTTTTGGTCTTTTAAAATGGGGTCAATTTAAGCCTTTACCAAAAATCGATTACGTTCTTATTTTTAGAACATTATTTGCAAAGTGCGAAACCTGTGCCGTTGACGATCTTGAAAATAGTATTCATTCCTACTATCAAGTAAGTTTAGTACACCACAAGAACAGGAGGATCTCTATCCAGGAAACAAAAAATAAGGAAGAAGCTTTTGAATTGGCTAAAACACTTGCGCTTAGACTAAAGACACATCTTAAAGATTCGGCCACAAACCCAAGAAAAAGTAATTGGCTCCTTTAGCCAGTAGATTTGAAGATCCTAAATTTCAAAAATCCTTTAGAAGTTTTATTTCATTGCGATACAGAAGTAATTTTTTATCGTTCTCCAATTGCTTCAATAAGCGTGAGATCACTACTCTACTAGTTCCCATTTCTTCAGCAATTTGATTATGTGATAACTGAATAGCGGATCTGCCTGTAACCTTTGCCTTTTTCTTAAGATACTTTATCAAACGTTCATCTAATTTGTGAAAAGCAATACTCTCGAGCGAACGCAATAATTCGTTGAAACGCTGCGTGAAGCTGTTAAATATATAACTCTTCCAACTTGGATACTTTACCAGCCATTCATCTAGTTTATCATGCGGAATAGCAATTAATTCTACATTATCTTCAGCAATTGCTTTGATCTCACTTTTGCGCGCTTCCATACAACAGGTGTATGCCATCGCACAACTTTCATTGGAACTTAAGTAGTATAATAATATCTCGCGATCTTCTTCATTTTTACGCATCACACGAATTGTTCCGCTTAAGATCAATGGCATGAACTTTATGCTTTTGTTGTAATCTATGATCACATCTCCTTCGTTAAACGACATGATCTTTCCGTCTTTGACGATCTCATCAACTAGCTTTAACTCTAGTAAATTGCGTAATTTTTCCTTTATGTTGGTCATGCTACATAAAGATATTTAAAATTGCTTAGTTCTCAAAATTATCTGAACTCGTAGGTAGTACCTTTTAATTGAGTTAAAAGCGTTTTAGGCTCATCGGTAGCCACCGACCTGCCTTCAATTTTAGGCGCAACAGGAGAATTTTCCTTTAAATATTCAATGATCACGTCATGAAGAAGAAAAGGGGTTAGTTTTGGATCTTTTACATGCTCCACCCTACACAAAGTATCATCAGGATCACCTTCGCGTTCACATGCAACTATGTTGTATTCTTTGTTCATGTCAATTGGCGTACCATTTACTTTTACTGAATTTACACGTTGTCCAAATTCTTTTCCAATTGTAAAATTTACTTCCATGCCATTGTATCGAACAAACCAACCGCCAAAACGCTTGGATGGATCTTTAGCAAATGCATTTTGTAATTCCTTCTCTAACCAATCCCATACTTGTTTTCCTGTAACAATTCCGGTTTTGGCACCGCTATTTACCGGCAACATGTTCCATAAAAATTCCTTTGTAATTGTTGCCACGCCGGTTTTTGGATCAACTGCTAATGGCTGGCAAAACCGAAATCCGTTTGACAAAGCAATATCAGGTTTAAATTTCCACTTAATAGCATCGGTTATCAAATTATCCATGGGCGTTTCTAAAACAAAATAGCGGACTAAAGGGGTTTTACTTGTTCCTATAACAGTTTGCAATTCTTTTTTAAATGGTTCATATGCTTTATCTACCAACACTTGAATTTCTTTATCGCCTGGATATTTTGCAGGATCTACATCTAATAATTGGTATTTTGTATTGATCAACTTCCCATTTTCAAGTTCTAGATCCAATTTACCTAAAAACGAACCAAAGGCACCGCACTCAACTACTTTTGTATATTTTGCTTGAATAGGTTCGCGCACACGTTCGTGTGTATCGGCACCAACTAGCATATCTACGCCTTCACAAACAGGATTGTTGGCCAAACCAACTTGTTGCGCCAAGCCCATATGAGTTGCAACGATCACCACTGCGCAACCTTCCACTTCACGTAATAACTTTACATACTTCGCCAAATTAAGCTCTGCATGTTCAAATTTTAATCCTTCGCTATACGCAGGCGATTGGCGTTTTGGGATCAAATGATCCGTATATCCAATAAAACCAATTTTTACACCGGCAATATATTTTATCCAATAAGGAGGATAAACCAATTCACCATTGTCGGAATCATTTGTTTTATGCCACATATTAGCGCAAATTTTTGCAGCATTTGCATGGCCCAGATCGTACAACATCTTTTTCTTTTTGTACACTACTTCCCAATTACCCGGCAACATTAAATCGTATCCAAGCTTATTAAAAATTGGTATCAAGGCTTCGCCTTCTGTTAACGAAGCTACAGCATGTCCATGAAAATAATCACCTCCATCATAAAGTATGGTGTTAGCAGGGTTTATCTTTCGAAATGATTCTATCATTGTTTTTAAAACTGCCATTCCTCCGCGTTTTCTATAAACGGCTTGATTGTTCTCCCAAAAAAATTCGTCGTGTGTATTTAACTGCGAATGAATATCTGTTGTAATTAAAATAGTTACTGTTTGCTTTTTAGAGGGGATGCTTGTATCGCCATCGGTTTGTGTGTTATTTTCCTTTACAGATGAAGCTACTGCGTTTGCAACAGGACTTAACATTACTCCCATTCCGATAACTGCCGATTTTTTTAAAAATTCACGACGATTGTCGGACATATTCTCTACTGGATTTTCCATTGTAATACTTATTAAATTATATCTTGAAATCTATAATGAGATTAAGATTAGTCATGTTCACCTTATTGTAAACATACTTTAAATTATTGTAAGTTTCACCTTCCTTAATTTTATATGCTACTAAAAACTTAACGTCCAATCCTCTTAAAAACTTGCCGAATGAATATCCCAAGTCAAAATTCCATTGGTGATATGATGGCATTCCATATTTATTTAAGCGATAGTTTCTCACATCGGGCAACATATAATAGCCGTATCCTAAACCCGTTTTTAATTTAGCACGAAATGCGTTGAGCGATGTTTTTATAATCATGGCATGCACATTGCCTAAGCCTTCATTTCGCTCACGCGGCATAAAAGTGTAAAATGGCTCTTTGCCCCACTCGCGAGGCATTAAATAACGTCCGTCGCCTGTAATGTGCGTGTAATTCAAAGACGTATTAGTGCGTTTATTTTTTATTCCTACCTGAGTGCTGATAACATTTGACTGGCCTCCTTTGTTCATGTAGGTTTTTTTTTGATCTATATTACCTCCATTATTGACAGCGTTCTGATGCACATACATGAGGCCCTGATAAATTCTTGTCCGTTCATTTATGGATTGATCGGCATTAATCTCGATCATAGTTGTATTCATCACATTATGAAAATACGCATTCCACAAATTGATCTTAATATTGCTTTTTGGTTTAAAATAAACATTTGCAATGCCTAAACCTTCACTTTTAATATTCTCATGATAATCGGATCTTGTGCCATCTACATTAACACCCATTGGATTTATTCCCATTGAATTTGCGATGCTAAACCATTGAACTGTGGAACGAGGTGATACTTCCCATATCCAACCCCCGTTGAATCCGAATTTTTTTGATTCCCCAATATTTAACCAAACGCCCTCCTCAATAGTAGGTCGCATTCTTCCATCTTGTGGATTTAAAAATGGAGTATTTATATTTATCTTTCCAATAGCAATGGAGCTCTTAGAATAATTATACTTCACATATAACTCTTCTAAACGATCCAGATCCTTCTTATTCGTATGATTCTCAACATCAAATAATCCTACCTCATAACGATTTGGTAATTTGGTGGAAGGATCCATATTCTGAATACTGCTAGACGCAAGATTATAAATAAAAAATCCGCTTAAGCCAACCTGAAAACCGTGAATTGGTTCTGTTACAACGCCAATTCCCGCCCCAGACGCCAATGCGTAATCATCTTTTAAGTTTCCCTGGTTAATAGTGCTCATTAAAAACGTGCGTGAATGAACCTCCCAGTGAGCTTTTAAAAAACAATCCTTTAAACATGTTGAATCTTTTGGACGTAAAACAATATGATGATCATCGGCAACTTGCTGACTTCCGTTATCCTGTGAAATAGAATAAAATGAAATAATTAAGAATACATATAAGAGAACTTTTTTCATTTTCACAAGTGCGTTTATATTTCTACCGTTTACTTTTTCGCCATTTTTATAGTATCCTTCTTTTTCTTCATAGGTTTGAATGGGCCAAACTTATGTTGCTGCTCGCTAAAGCCATCGGCAAACGGACCAAAAGGATGATCGAAAGGTTTTTCTTCGATATTTGGCCAATCTTGTTTAATGTCTTTTTTTGGTCGCGGTTGCGAATTCACAAAAGCGGCAACATCCCAGGCTTCTTCATCACTTATTTGTACTGCGTTGTGAGATGCTCCTAACGGCATATTATATTTCACATACTTCGCACAGTTTGATAAGCGATATAATCCAGCACCATCATTATAACTTTTATTTCCCCAAAGTGGAGGATAAGTAAACGCTGTTCCGTCGCTATTCATTGTTCCTTCACCATTTGCTTGATGGCACGTTTGGCACTTGTTAGCATAAACATTTTTTCCACTTTCAGGATCAGCAGCTCTATCTAAAAATGCCAGTTCTTTAAATCCTGAACCTTCCGGCTTTTTATTCTTCTGCACATCCTTCCCAAGCCAATAAATATAATTTACGATCGCTTGCATTTCTTTTGATGAAGTATCGATAGCTTTACCATTTAAACTGCGCTCAAAACAATCGTTAACGCGTTTATAAATATTCTCGATGCTTCCCGATCTAGCTCTGTATTTAGGATACATAGAAGCCACGGCGCTGTAATTATTTCCAAACACTTTTGTACCTGCATCCAAATGACAATTTTGGCAATTCATTCCATTTGTTGAGCTGAAAATTTTTCCTTTCTCACCAAAATATATCGAAGTGTTCGAAATAAGATCCTTTCCGTAAAGTATAGATTCCTTTTGCTCAGAACCATTTAAACTTGCTTCATCTGGAGCTTGCCAATACTTCACTGTATCTTGCGCTCTTTTTTTAGCTTCCAATTTTCCGGCTTCGGTAAAATTACCATACTCATCAGGTACTGGTGTTTCTATTTTTACTTCCGCTTTTGAAGAAGGTGCATGTTTAATGAGAACAATGAGCAGTACGATAATTACTAATACAAGAAATACAATGATCTGTGTAAGCTTAATTACAGCTGCAGCCAGTTTTTCGTCGTGTTTTTTTGTATCGCTCATATGAATTCGCTTTAATGAGGTAATTTATCCTTTATGGCGCCATATAAAAAAGTTCCAAGAATCGCAAAAGTGAAAACAACTATCATGGCCAAATAACCATAACCAATGTTAACTATCATTGGGCCAGGGCATGCGCCACTTAAAGCCCAGCCTAAACCAAAAATAGTACCTCCTATCAAATATCTTTTGGTTGCTTTTTCTTTTGGAAAAAACAAAATTGGATTTCCATTTAGATCGCGCATCTTAAATTTCTTTATTAAATAAACTCCTATTATACCTAAAGTCACAGCGGTTCCAATTATACCGTACATATGAAATGATTGAAATCGAAACATCTCTTGTATGCGAAACCATGAGAGCGCTTCTGACTTTGCCATAACAATTCCAAAAAGTGTACCAGCTATTAAAAATTTTACGAATTTCATTATTTATAGAATTAAAGGTAATAAAACAAATGTCATTAGTAAGCCCCCTGCAAAAAAGCCCATAACGGCAATTAGTGATGGCAGCTGAAGATCAGACAGACCGCTAATGGCATGACCGGAGGTACATCCGCCCGCGTAACGCGAACCAAAACCTACCATTATACCACCAAAAGCAAGAATGAAAAATCCTTTTACGGAAAACATTGCATCCATGCTAAATAACTCTGATGGCTGAATAGAGCTTGGCGCTGCGATACCTAATTTTGAAAGATCAGATATGGTACTCTCGGATATTTTTACTGTTTCTCCGGTTGAAAGAAATTGTGCGGCTATAAAACCTCCAATAATTGCACCTAAAAGAAATACTAAATTCCAAATTTGAGTTTTCCAATTGAAGTCGAAAAACTTCACAAACTTTCCACCTCCCCCGATGGCACAAATTGTACGCAAATTAGAGGAAAATCCAAAAGATTGCCCAAAGAATAATAGAAGGAACATGATACCGGCAATTAAAGCGCCGGAAATATACCATGGCCAAGGCTGTTGAATAAATTCTAACATAGTTATTTTATGTGAAATGAGATAATAGGTTTAAATAAATGATTCACTAACTTTTCGGTTGCGCTTGTATGAAAAAACCCACCTTTACCATGGGTGCCAATGCACACAACATCCACTTCATGCATTTGATTGAAATGAACAACTCCATTCTCTATATCCTTGTCTATCAAAAAATGTTTATCGTAATTACTTATTGAGTTTTCATCTGCAAATCTATCCATAGATGTTTCAATGGCAACCCTTTCATTCTCACTAAATATGATCTGCAAAAAATGTGTTTTGGTGTCGAAGGCGCTGATCAATTTATGCAATAGTGCTAAATTTTCTTTCTTAACAGTTCTGAAATCATGTACAAATAAGATATTTTTTATAACAAGATCAGAGCGATCGCACATAAGTGATAACAAAGGAATTTGCGATTGACGACTAATGATCTGGGTTTCTGATCCGGATAATTTTTCTTTTAAACCCCAAGCGCCTTTTGTTCCCATAACAATAAGATCAAAATTATTCTCCTTTGAATAGGAAATGATTTTATCAGTAAGCTTTCCTAATTCCAAATGCACACTTATCTTATCACCATAAATAGCTTTAAGATCATTCAGTTTTCTTAAAGCAATTTCCTTTTGCGCTACTACAAAATCAATACTTATCTCACCACAGGTTTGAATGTTCCCGTTCTGATCCATACTTACGGTATCAGGAACACTTAGCACATGCATAAAATGAATTTTAATAGGAATTTTTTCTTCTAATTTTTTTACAATAAGGTAAGCGTATTCAGCTTGAACCGAAAAATCGGTTGGTATCAATACTTTTAATGATTGCATTTTATTTGATATATTGTTTTACATTTTGCCAACTCCCGCCATTCACCACATTGGTTAGGCCTTTTGATTCTAAAGTTCTTTTTGCCATACCACTGCGATTACCGCTTCGGCAACATACAATAACATGCTTCATCTTTTCTAATTTATCGGATTGTGAAGCAATTTGCTCAAGCTGAATATTAATCGAACCTTTTGCATGTCCGCCCATGAATTCAGCACGACTTCGCACATCAATAATTGCAGCTCCATCAGTAAGTAAAGCAGCCAGATCTACCGACTGCGTACTGAATATTTTTTTTAATATTGATAACATAGTTTTGTTTTTTACAAATTTACGATGAGAAAAGGGGAAGTAACGGTTACAAAAGTTACATTGCAAAAAAAAAGAGTACAGCTAAACCTGCACTCCTTTCCAGTCTAAAAATTCAATTAGTTCGGGCAAACGGCGTTTTGCCAGGGACCTTTATTCTCGATATTTTTTAATCCTGCTTGCTCTAAGATCCTTTTGGCTACACCTGCACGGTTACCAGTGCGGCAAACCAATACAATGTGCTCGTACTTTTTAAGATCTTCAACTTTATCCTTGATCTCATCCAATGGATAATTTACCGAACAATTGGCATGTCCGTCGAACTCCCACTCTTCGGGACTTCTAACATCAACTATTATTTCCATATTTTTCATGGATTCATTTTTTTGTGGTTCAACTTCTTGTTTATTATTTGTTTGAGATTGACAACTACTTAACAGCGCAAGCAAAAACGCCACCGTTAACATTAACATCTCATTTTTCTTTTTCGCGTACATTACTTTTGTAATTTACTTTGGCAAACGTAATCGGTTTTAGGTACTGTGGTTTCATCAATAGATTTAAATCCACCTTCTACCTCTTTAAAATTATGGATGCCGCGCGCTTTTAAAATACTTGCCGCTATCATGCTTCTGTATCCACCGGCACAATGAATGTAAAACGGCTTAGCTGAATCCATATCTACAAACCAATTATTTATTTGATCTAAAGGCTTATTAAATGCTTCTTCTACATGCTCTGCACAGTATTCGCTTTCTCTTCTTACATCAATTACATTACCTGCTTTTACATCAAATTCCTTTGCGAACTGTGTTGCAGAAATACGATCAACAGTATCGGTTTCCTTTCCGTTTGCCGCCCATGCTTCAAAGCCACCCTCTAAATGCCCAAGTATATTATCAAAACCAACTCTACTTAATCGTGTAACAACTTCTTCTTCCATACCAACTGTTGTGATAATTAACAAAGGCTGTTTTACATCCTTTACTAAAGCACCAACCCAAGGAGCAAAATCGCCATTGATACCGATACTAATTGAACGCGGAATAAATCCTTTTGCAAAATCGGCAGCCGGGCGTGTATCTAAAACTATCGCATCTGTAACTTCGGCTGCAACTTCAAACGCATCAGGGTTCAAAGCTCTCATGCCTAAGCTTAATACTTTTTCAAAACTCTCGTATCCCTTTTTGTTCATGGCTACATTCATTGGAAAATAAGCTGGCGGAGGTAATAACCCTTCTGTAACCGCTTTTACGAATTCTTCTTTGTTTGGTTGATTTAAAGCATAATTCATTTTCTTTTGATTGCCCAAAGTATCCACGGTTTCTTTCATCATATTTTTTCCGCAAGCACTTCCGGCACCGTGAGCAGGATAAACTGTAATATCATCTGCCAAGGGCATTATTTTTTTAGTTAACGATTCGTAAAGCAAACCAGCTAATTCTTCCTGAGTCATGGATGCGGCTTTTTGAGCAAGATCAGGTCGACCAACATCACCCAAGAACAATGTATCTCCGCTAAACAAAGCCGTATCTTTTCCATTTTCATCTCTTAATAAAAAACAAGAACTTTCCATTGTGTGACCAGGTGTATGCAAAACCTTAATTGTAACATCACCTAATTTAAATTCTTCACCATCTAAGGCAATGATAGATTTAAACTCTGGATTTGCTGTTGGGCCGAAAATAATTGGAGCTTCCGTTTTTTTACTTAAATCCAAATGACCCGAAACAAAATCAGCGTGAAAATGTGTTTCAAAGATGTATTTGATCTTAACACCATCTCTTGCCGCGCGATCGATATAAGGTTGAACTTCGCGTAGGGGATCAATAATTGCAGCTTCGCCATTTGATGTGATGTAGTAAGCGCCTTGTGCTAAACATCCGGTGTATATTTGTTCTACTTTCATAGTGTTTGTTGTATTATTAATAGTTTGATTTATGAGCACAAAGTTAGGGTGTATTGTAAAGAAAGATTGTAACAGGAGTTACATAGCTTAATGAAATGTAACAAGAGTTACATTAGTGGCCTGCGCCGGTTTTAAGGAATAATTCGTTTACGATAATGTAAAGTCCCATTACCAATACAAACCAGCCAAAACCTTTTTTGAGTTTATTGCCATCTATTTTTTTAGATAAAGCATTACCCGAAAAAATTCCTGCAATTGCCAGTGCGGTTACAATCATTAATAAGCGCCAATCCATATTAGAAGCATGAGTAGAAATATCGCCCATAAAACCAATTAAAGATTTGGCTGCAATGATCAATAAAGAGGTACCAACTGCCATTTTCATGGGTAATTTACTTAGCATCACTAATGCAGGGATAATTAAAAATCCTCCGCCTGCTCCAACTAATCCTGTTAATACACCAACAACTAAACCTTCTACAATGATCATTGGATAATTAAATTTTTGCTCTTCAGCTTCGCTACCATTTGCTTTATTCTTTTTCTCACGTATCATAGATACCGATGCTGCTACCATTAAAATAGCGAACAACACCATCATGAGAATTGATTTTGTAACCATAAATTCTCCCACCTGAAATACTTCTGTAGGAATTGAAGGCACAATGAATTTACGAGTTGCAAACACTGCAATAATAGAAGGAATACCAAAAACAATAGCTGTTTTTAAACTAATTAAACCTTGTTTGTACTTTGGGAAAGCTCCAACTAAACTACTTGTTCCAACAATAAAAAGCGAATACGCAGTGGCCATCATTGGCTCAACACCAAATAAATAAACCAATACAGGAACTGTGAGTATGGAGCCACCTCCACCAATAAGACCAAGTGATATGCCAATAATAATTGAGGCTATGTAACCGATAATTTCCATCTTTTTTATTTATATCCGCAAAGGTCGGATGTGTTTTGGCATTAAACGGTTACAATTGTTACAGATACTAACGTATTGAAACATATTTGCCTAAATATAGGAAATGATTGGTAAAAAAATAGCGTAGAAAGAATAAGTAATGAAGAACTCAAATATTTATCTTATCCTTTATTTAAACAGCTTACGGAGAGAGAACTCGATCAAACAGGCTGAGAAACCACTACTCGAAAGGTGACTTGACCCGGTGAAGATGGCGGTATGCCATGGATTCTTGAATATTCTAAATGAAGGTACTCAAATTCAATTGACTGATGCATCATAATATCGCCAACGGCGTAAGGTAAACTCCACCATTGTGTTCCAATTTTCATATACACTTTAACCTCTCCTTTTGTGATCACGTCATTTGTGATTTCAGGAAAATAAATAGTAGCATTCCAAAAACCACTGTTATTTATCCAAGAAGAAGTTTGAACAGTAAATGTTCGTTCAGATTTTTTCAAATTTCCTTTTTTACCATCCGTTCCCGAATCGCCCTTTGGGCCCGCTACGTCTTTTTTGCAAGCACTAAATGCCAATAGCAAAAAAGGTATCGCTAAAAAAAGTGTTTTTATATTTGAATGTTTCATTATGAAAATCTTACCTTATTATTTAACAATTGTTCTTGCATTTAAAATATTAACTTCATGATTCAAAGCCGGAAAAGCGGTTTTTTGCACCTCAGATAAAATAACCATACGGTATCTCCCGGTTGGAGGAGGAGTATTTGGAATACCACCTTCAATATTTATGTAATTCAAATACAAATTTCCCACATCAAAACCGAATTGAGTGAAAAGATCTGTAGTGGTTAATGGTAGTTCCGACCATACTGTTCCCGTTTGCCTATACACCTTTACACCGCCTTTATCCACAACACTTTGTGTGAGTTCGGCAAAGCTAATTGTAACTTTTAAAATTTCGGCAGCACTATCTGCAACCCATGATGCGCTGTTAACTATAAACGTATTTGTTGAAACTATATTTGCGTTTCCACCTATACCCGGATCGCCAGGATCACCTTTTGGCCCTTGTATTTCTTGCTTTTTGCAAGCGGTAAATAAAATACCGAAAGCACAGATGAGTGCTGCTATCAATTTGATCACTTTTGTAGACATATTCATGTTCTTGATTTTATAATAATTAACAATAATTGTGCCAAGATTAGTTAAAAAGCTAATTTATTGTGCAAAATTAAAAGTAGAGCGGAAATCATCAGCAAACACATGCGCTTCGTTCCCAGCCTCCTATTCAAATTTAGTATTGAGTATGTTTTTAACGTTTATTAGGTTATAAAGCTGAACTTTTAAAAACAACACGTTTACTACCGTAAAACAAAATGTAATTTTAACCAATCACCGCCCCCTATGCACAAAATCTACTTGCTACTTATTGCTATCTGTTTTAGTTTACATTCTTATTCTCAAAATTCAATTAAAGGCTGTGTTACCGACAGCTCGCAAAGCCCAATACCATTTTGTTCCTTGGTTCTTTTAAACGCTTCCGACAGCAGCCAAATTAAGGGTAATATATGCGACAGTGCCGGCGTATTTGTTTTTGAGAAAGTGAAGCCCGGTTTATATTTCATTAAATTCAACTCGGTAGGTTATGCAGCCGCATCCAGCAATAGTTTTAGCATTGATTCGCTTTCGCAGATTTCTTTACCTGCCCAAACCTTAAGAGAACAGGGCGTTAATCTTAAAGAAGTAGCGGTGTTGGTTTACAAACCCGCTATTGAATTTAAAAAAGGCATTGTGGTTATGAATGTTGAGAACGATATCCTGGCAAGAGGCAACACAGTGTTCGATCTTCTTAAACGTTTACCCGGTGTAATTATTGATGCGCAAAATAATATTACTATTAACGGAACTAGTGGTGTGCGCTTTTTAATTGATGATCGTATGCAGCAAATGCCTACTCCCCAAATAATGGATATGCTGGCAGGCATGAGTGCCGATGCAGTTACAAAAATTGAATTGATAAAAAATCCGCCCGCACGATACGATGCAGCGGGTTCAGGCGGACTCATTAATATTGTTACCAAACGCGCTAAAATAAATGGTTATAATGGCAATATAGGCTTTGGCGCAAGCATGGGAAAACGGTTTCGCGTTGGGCCCAACGGCTCTTTTAATTATAAATCCAAAAAGATCAGCTTTTTCAGTAATTTCTCTTACGGCCATTGGGATGGCATCAATAATAACACGCTAGAAAGAACTATCGTTAGTAACGGAAATACTGAAACCATTAACACCTACGGTAACAGCGAAAGTTTTCAGCGCGTATTTTCTGGAGGCGGTGGCGTTGAATATGATGTCACCAAAAGCACACTTATTGGGCTTTATGTAAATGGTAATAAAAACAATGATCTCTATCAAAACAACGCCAACACCACAATTGGCAACAGTTCGTTCTTTAATTACAATAAAGCTAACAATACCATTACCGATAAATACAATACCTCTTCTCCAAGCATTAACTTAAGCTTGTTGCAAAAAATTGATACTACAGGTGGTGAAATAAAATTGAGAATTGGCTACGATAATTATTCCGAGAAGGTGGTAAAAAATATCACGAATCATTTTTATGATATAAATGATCTTGAGATTGCACCAGTAAGTCTTTATGATAACACTACTAAACGCACCTTTGATGTTTATAGTGCCAAACTAGATCTGAACAAAACATTTAAGAACAAACTTTCGCTCGAAAGCGGACTTAGTGCTACTATTGAAGATGATTATAATCATAGTAAGCTGCAATTTTCAAATCAAAGTACCGGCTTTTTTGTAGGCGACACTACGTTTTACCAAATTGGCACATTCAAACAAAACTTACTAGCCGCCTATTCTACTGTATCACGCAACTGGGATAAATTTGGATTCAGTATAGGTTTACGAGCCGAACAAACGGATGTGAATATTGACTACACCAGCAATAACTATTTTTACAAACGTAATTATTTAAGTTTATTCCCAAGCGGAAGTCTTGACTTTACGCTGAATAAAAAAAATTCGATTACAACTGCCTACAGTTACCGCATTCGCCGCCCCGATGCCGGTATGCTTAACCCAATAAGGCAATTTAATGAGCAATTGAATTACGGCGTAGGTAATCCCGAAATAAGACCTCAATTCTCGCACAACTTTAACCTTGATTATAACTACAACAAATTTATTACAGTGAGTACCGGTTATGATCACACCAAAGACTTCACCTTTTGGTATTCATACACACCGAGTTCATCGCGCGTTAACATTGACACAGTTTCCAATTTACCCATCTTTACACATGCGCATCTAAGCGTATCCGCTCAAAACCGAATCAAATGGTACAGCTTCCAAGCCTACGCTGTGGTAACACATCAAACTTTCGAAGGCGAGTTAATTGGCCAAGATGTTAGCTCACAAACCAATCAGGTTTATTTTAATCTAAATCAGGAATTTTATTTACCCAAAGATTTTAAAATACAGATCTGGGCAGGACGTGGTTCTGCCATGAGACATGGTCCGCAGGTATATTTACCTAGAAGCGCACTTCATATAAGTGCGAGTAAATCATTTTTAAAACAAAAACTGAGCGTTACAATTGGTTTGTACGATGTATTGTATAAAGATTACTTTTCATATACTACAACCTACTCTAACCAAAGTTTTTACCAAAAAGATCGTGCTGATACTCGCCGTGTAAGACTAAATATAAATTACCGTTTCGGAAAAATGCAAATACAACAAAGACTGAAGAGTGACGGAGAGGGTGTGACTCCAAGTAGATAGTCGTCCCTCAAAAACTCTGTAAGCCTTGTTATATATTGAGTTTGTTTAAAAATAGTGCGATAAAAATCTATCGAAAAAAGTAAAAAAGGATTAAAAAAGCGGCAGATGTTTTTTAGTGTAAATTAAACCCTAATGCTGCGCCCGGGATAGAACGAAAA
>JAWXAS010000077.1:0-8741 GCA_034439635.1 Bacteroidota bacterium
AAATAACGTTTAAAATATAAAGGCAAGCGATAATAAATTTTTTCATACTTTTTTTACGTCTAATCTAAACAAATAAATCCTATTAAAAATGCGCCTTAAAATGAAGAAATAAATAAATTCGTCGATTTTCATTTGAATTTTCCCTTTTTATTGATTATCAATAAGTTATGATTTTTTTATTTCCGACTAAATTGTTATTTTTGCACCCCTATAAATAGTAAAATTATGAACGATAGTATCATTTATTTAGTTCCCGTACTTGGGATCATTGGATTAATAGTAATGGCCATAAAATCGGCCTGGGTTAGCAAACAAGATGCAGGTGATAAAAACATGCAGGAATTGGCCGGTTATATAGCCGACGGAGCCATGGCGTTTTTAAAAGCTGAATGGAAAGTGTTGAGCATTTTTGTTGTGTTTGCCGCCGCTTTATTAGCGTATTCTGGAACAATTCACGAAGTAAAAGGAGTACATATCCATTCAAGTTGGATCATTTCTATTGCATTCATCATAGGCGCGGTTTTTTCTGCAACAGCAGGATATATTGGAATGAAAGTAGCAACAAAAGCTAACGTTCGTACCACGCAGGCTGCACGTACAAGTTTAAAACAAGCATTAAAAGTTTCGTTCACCGGTGGAACCGTAATGGGATTAGGCGTTGCGGGTTTAGCAATATTTGGTTTAGGTGGTTTATTCATTGCATTATTAGCAATATTTAAAAACCTAGGAGCCGATCAAGTAAAAACTGCTATTGAAGTATTAACCGGTTTTTCGTTAGGGGCCGAATCTATTGCGTTATTTGCGCGTGTTGGTGGTGGTATTTATACAAAAGCTGCCGACGTTGGTGCCGACTTAGTTGGTAAAGTTGAAGCAGGAATTCCTGAAGATGATGTTCGTAATCCTGCAACTATTGCCGATAATGTAGGTGATAACGTAGGTGACGTTGCAGGTATGGGTGCCGATTTATTTGGTTCTTATGTAGCAACTATTTTAGCTACCATGGTTTTAGGTCAAGAAATTGATGCCTCTGCCGATAAATTTAATGGGATGTCGCCAATATTATTACCCATGGTTATTTGTGGTTTAGGAATTCTTTTTTCAATTGTTGGAACTTGGTTTGTTCGTATTAAAGATGATAAATCAAATGTGCAAACAGCTTTGAATTTAGGTAACTGGGCCTCGATGTTAATTACTGTTGTTGCTTCTTATTTTATAGTAATGTGGATGTTGCCGGAAACTTTAAGTTTGCGCGGCTACGCGTTTACAAACCTAAATGTATTCTTAGCCATTGTAGTTGGTACAGTTGTAGGAGCTATTATGAGTATTGTAACTGAGTATTATACAGCAATGGGTAAACCTCCAGTTTTATCTATTATTCAACAATCATCTACAGGCCATGCAACAAATATTATTGGTGGCTTATCGGTTGGTATGAAATCTACAGTGATTCCAATTTTAACTTTGGCTGCAGGCATCATGGGTTCTTTTTATTGTGCAGGTTTATACGGTGTAGCAATTGCAGCAGCAGGTATGATGGCAACTACAGCAATGCAATTAGCAATTGACGCATTTGGGCCAATTGCCGATAACGCCGGCGGTATTGCAGAGATGAGTCAATTACCTCCTGAAGTTCGTGAGCGTACAGATAATTTAGATGCGGTAGGAAATACAACAGCAGCAACCGGAAAAGGTTTTGCTATTGCTTCTGCAGCATTAACATCATTAGCGTTATTCGCAGCTTTTGTAGGGATTGCAGGAATTTCTTCGATAGACATTTACAAAGCCCCTGTATTAGCAGGTTTATTTGTTGGTGGAATGATCCCGTTTATTTTCTCTGCATTATGTATTCAAGCGGTGGGTAAAGCAGCAATGGATATGGTGCAAGAAGTTCGTCGTCAGTTCCGCGAAATTCCGGGAATTATGGAATACAAAGCAAAACCTGAATACGAAAAATGTGTGGCTATTTCTACAAAAGCATCTATTCGCGAAATGATGATGCCTGGGGCAATTGCATTAATTACACCTGTATTAGTTGGATTTATTTTTGGGCCAGAAGTATTAGGTGGTTTGCTAGCAGGTGTTACAGTTTCAGGTGTGTTGATGGGAATTTTTCAAAGCAATGCCGGTGGTGCATGGGATAATGCAAAAAAATCATTTGAAAAAGGAGTGATGATCAATGGCGAAATGTTCTATAAAAAATCAGAGCCGCACAAAGCATCAGTAACAGGTGATACAGTGGGTGATCCGTTTAAAGATACATCAGGTCCTTCAATGAACATCTTAATTAAATTAATGAGCATCGTATCGCTAGTTATCGCGCCTTATATTGCAGTTGTTGGAAGTGGTGCAGGCCATACACAAGAGATCATAAAAGAAGAGATCAGATTCAATATCAATGGTGAAGAAATGACATTTACGTCAAAAGCACAAGCCGATAGCGCATTGGCCGCAATGACAAAGAATATTGATGAGTTAAAAGGTCTTTACTTGGTAGATGGTGCTCATAGTTCGGTTGACTTTAGCGTTAAACATATTATCAGCTACACAAAAGGTTCTATTATGATTGATAGTGGATATGTGCATATGGATAATGCTAATGGACCAAAAATATTTGCTCAATTAGATATGAGTTCAATGACCACTCAAAACACAATGCGTGATGATCATTTAAAGAACAAAGAAGGTTTCTTTAACGTTCCTAAATTTAAGACCGCAATTTTTGAGGCCACTGAAATAGTTAAGAATGAAGGAAACATTAATTATCCTTACTTAGCAAAAGGTAAATTAACTATGAAAGGGGTAACTAAAGATGTTGAATTAAAATTCAAATATATTGGTATTAACGATATTGAAGAGTCATACATGGATAAGAGCGGTAAAGAGGTAACAGTTAAATTAGCCGTTTCAGGTTTTGAAGGCGAAATGACCATTAAACGCAGCGATTTTGATATTGAAGGCGGAGGAGCTGCTGAAGATGTGAAGATCGAACTAAACATTGAAGCACAGCAAGAGAAAAAATAATTCACTAAGATTCTATTCAAAAACCCCATCACAACGATGGGGTTTTTTTTGTGCCCTTTACTCTCATTTTAACGCTTTACAAGGCCTAGAGGCTATCCAATTCCCACAAATAGACCGCCACTTGCTAACTTAAACAAGCCAGTTTTATGAAGGTTTAAAAAAGTATATGGAATCCGGCCTAATTTTACATCATAATATCAGAAGTAGATCATATACCTTAAAAAAAACCTACGTTATGAGCATCATCAACAACGAGCAAAAAATGTTAGACATTCTTTTTGCTAAAAGAAATAAAAGTTACGGTGCCTACGCTATTCGTTCGGCATATGGAAGCACATTATTCCGCTCACTATTTATTGTGTTTGTTACAGTAGCTACAAGTGCAGGCTTAGCACATTGGTTAAAAGACAGTCCTATAAAACCAACCATCAATGATATTGTTTTGGAACAAGACACTACTGTTCGTGTAATAGTATGTAAAATTGATCCTCCCAAAGTTCCAGATCAACCACAAAGTAGAAACGAAGGTGGTTCAACAAGCTCAAGCCAAACAGCAACGTTAATAAATGAGCATAGCAATGATACCACAAGACAAACAGTTAATGTTGATTCACAACCTACAAATACTGCAACTTCAGGAGGAACAGGCAATGGCACAGCTTCTTTAACAGTAACGGGCACAAATACAAATGCCGGTGGTGTTGGAAATAATGATGATCCAACCATTTTTGTTGACGAAAGTCCGGAATTTGAAGGGGGACATGCAGCATTACTTGCTTTTGTAAAAAGACATTTGGTTTATCCAAACACTGCAGCCGAGATCGGTAAACAAGGCACACTTTACGTGAAGTTTATAGTAGATGAAAGCGGTAAAGTATCAAATATCTTATTGCAAAATAATTTAGGATATGGCTTGGATGATGAAGCAATGCGTGTGGTAAAAATGATCCCAAAATTCAAATCACCCGGTAAAGTACAAGGTAAACCTGTAAAAACATATTATCAAATTCCAATCAAGTTTAAATTAGGTTAGTGTTTAATTTTTGATTGAAAAGAAAGCCGCCCTCCATTCAGGCGGCTTTTTTGTTTCCCTAAATTTAATCCAGCCTCATTCCAACCTTCTCCAAAGGAGAAGGAGTTCCCCTCTCTTTTGGAGAGGGGTTAGGGGTGAAGCCTGACGGCCTTTGTATCTTTTGCCCAAAAGCCACTTATAATCAACAAACCCTTGTTTAAAAGCATATGAGGCTAAACATTTACTAGTTTTCTTTAAGTGTAAATTCGTAAATATAAATTAAATCATGCTTCATTTCATATTACAAACAGGCGCGGCTGTAGTTAACATGGCCGAAAAAACCGACTCACTAGCCGCGAGTAATATCCCAACCGGTATCACTGAGGCTGTAGGGCCCGAAATGATCACTGAAACAAAGATCTCGCTCATCGATATGGTGATGAAAGGTTCTTTGCCAATAATGGTTGCTTTAGGACTACTGCTTTTAGCAACGATCTATATTGTAGTAGAACGTTTAATGGTGCTTTCAAAAGCTAATAAAAAATTACCAACACTTGTGGCGTCGTTAAAAGACATGATCCACAAAGGTGATATTGCAAATGCAAGAGCATTTTGCAAAAATTTGAATACACCCGAATCATTAATGATCGAACAGGGCGTTTCTCGTGTTGGACAGTCGGTATCCGAAATTCGTGAAGCGATGGACAAAAGCGGTGCCAATGAAATAGCCAAATTAGAAAAGAATTTAAATGTGCTGAATATCACAGGGCGCATTGCACCAATGTTTGGTTTCGTTGGAACCATTATTGGAGTTATTAAGATCTTCTATGATATTTCCTTATCTAAAACAGTAGAGATCGAAGTTATCTCAACTGGCCTTTACCAAAAAATGGTAAGCTCTGCTTCAGGCTTGGTTGTTGGTTTAATTGCCTTTGTAGCCTACCATGTTATCAATGCTCGCATCGATAAACTTGCACATCGATTGGAAGACACACAGATCCAGTTTTTAGACATGCTTAACGAACCAAGTAAGTAATTGTGGAAATTCAATATTTAAGCATCAAAATACAAATACATGGCATTACGCAAAAAACATAGAGACGCAGAAGTTAGCACCGATTCATTGAATGACATCATGTTCTTTCTCTTGCTTTTCTTTTTGATATTATCTACCATGGTTAGTCCTAACGCCATTAAAGTGAATTTACCAAATGCTAAGTCAAAAGAAACCATAGATAATAATGCAAAACCAATTCATGTTGCTGTGTCAAAGGATCGCCAATTTTTTGTGAATAGCCTTGAAGTTGATTTTGGAACTTTAGAACAAGAGATCAGTAAATTCTCAACGCAACAAGCCGAACCAACAGTGGTAATGCATTTAGATAAAAATCTAACTATACAAGATCAGGTTGATATTATGACCATTTGCAATAAATTAAAATGCAAAACAGTTTTAGCAACAACCGCAAGTAACGGAAAATAAAATGTACTTAACTAGAGAAGAAGAAATAAAGAACAAAACCATTTCGGGTACAATAGCTGTACTCATATTTGGTTTATTGTTATTGTTTCTCATTTTGTATAAACTGATAACTTCAAATCCTCCTTTTCCAATGTCGGAAGGCGGCGGTGGCGGAATGGAAATGGCTTTGGGAATGACAGATGCGGGAAATGATAATATAGATTATAATCAAATTGGTGCTGCGCCTAGTGTTGTGGTAAGTGAAGAAGCAGTGAAGGAAGAATTACTAACCGATGATAAAAGTGAGGTAAGCGTTAAAGAGGAGATTAAAAAAGACGAGCCGATAAAAGAAACCAAGACCGATGTAAAAAATAATACAGTGGTGATAAAACCGGTGGTTAAAGAATTAACCATGGCCGAAAAACTAGCACTGAAGTACAAAAAAGAATCAGGAAAAACCGGCGGCGGAATTGGCGATAATAAAGAAGCAGGGCAACAAGGAGATCCGAACGGTAATCCAAATGGAAACGGTAATGGTGGAACAGATGGAGGCACCGGTGGTGGAAACGGAACAGGCGATGGTCCTGGAAATGGACCAGGCACAGGCCCGGGGACAGGGAGCAATTATAAATTCTCGTTGAACGGACGATCATTTATTAAACCTCCTACACTACCAAAAGACACTAAAGAAGAAGGTAAAGTAGTGGTGAATATTACAGTAGACAGCGAAGGAAATGTTATAGAAGCCGATCCAAACGGGCGCGGCACAACAACCTCAAGCGCTTTATTAAAAGCAAAAGCACGTCAAGCCGCTATGGCAACAAAGTTCAATATTGATGGTAAAGTTCCCGAGCAACATGGAACAATTACCATTATATTTGCCTTTGAATAAAATGACCTATCAACAAACGTTAGACTACCTTTTCTCTCGTTTGCCCATGTTTCAGCGCATAGGCGCAGCGGCTTACAAACCCAATCTAGATAATACTTACAAAATTGCTACGCTTTTAGGCGATCCGCAAAAAAAATTAAAATGCATTCATGTTGCCGGCACCAATGGTAAAGGTAGCAGCAGCCATATGCTTGCAGCCATTTTACAACAAGCGGGTTATAAAGTTGGTTTGTACACATCGCCACATTTAATTGATTTTAGAGAGCGAATTACCATCAATGGCAAAATGATAGCCAAAGAAGAGATCCTTGATTTTGTAGAAAAATATAAAACAGACTTTGAAGCTATAGAACCAAGTTTTTTTGAATGGACCGTTGGCTTAGCATTTCATTATTTTGTAAAACAAGAAGTGGATGTTGCAGTAATTGAAGTTGGTTTGGGCGGGAGATTAGATTCTACAAATATCATCACGCCTGTAGTTTCACTCATCACCAATATTGGTTTCGATCATATGAATTTGCTTGGTGATACCTTACAAAAGATTGCAGGCGAAAAAGCAGGTATCATTAAAGCAAAAATTCCAGTGGTAGTTAGCGAACAACAAACAAATATCTATCCTGTGTTTACAGCAAAGGCTAATGAGCTTAAAGCAACAATTCAATTTGCAGAGAAACGTTTTAAGATAATCAACTATAAACACGAAAACAATTTTTTAGAATGCGATGTGTTGGATAAAAAAACAAACGCTACAGATACATATAAATTAGATCTAACCGGAAAATATCAATTAAAGAATTTACTTGGAGTGCTAAATACAATAGAGGTACTGATCGTAGAAGGATTCATTATTGAAAAAAAAGAAGTTCAAAAAGCATTAAGCAATGTTGTAAAGCTCACTAAACTAAATGGACGTTGGCAAACCATTTCTGAAGATCCATTAATAATTGCCGATACCGCACATAATGTTGATGGCATTAAACAAGTGCTCGAAAACTTGAAACGTTATTCGTACAAAAATTTGCACATGATATTTGGAACCGTTAACGATAAGGATATAGATAACATATTACAGTTGCTTCCAAATACCGCCAATTACTATTTTGTAAAAGCCTCCGTTCCTCGTGCTTTAGAAAGTAATGAACTACAAAAAAACGCATTCAAATTCAAGCTCAAAGGCGAAGCCTTCCAAAGCGTTGAAACAGGCCTCCAGGCCGCTAAAAAAGCCTTTAAAAAGGGGGATCTTATCTTTGTAGGCGGCAGTACCTTTGTGGTTGGCGATATGTTGAGTTCTCAGTAAACAAAAACATTTGTAAAATCTAAACAAACTTATACATTTGTAGCTCAAAATTAAGAAACATGAATTTTCCTGCAGACCTAAAATACACTAAAGATCACGAGTGGATCAAAATAGAAGGCGATAAAGCTACAATTGGTATTACCGACTTTGCTCAAAAAGAATTAGGTGATATTGTTTATGTTGATGTAAACACTATTGGCGAAACCGTTGATAAAGATGCTGTTTTTGGAACCGTTGAAGCAGTTAAAACTGTAAGCGATCTTTTTATGCCTGTGAGCGGAGAAGTATTAGAAATGAATAAAGACATTGACAGCGCACCTGAAAGCGTTAACCAAGATCCATATGGAAAAGGTTGGATGATAAAAATAAAAATAACAAACGCTTCTGAACTTGCAGGTTTGTTAGATGTAAATACTTACAAAACTTTAATAGGCGCTTAATTAATTCGCAAATAGTATTCTAAACCCTCCGCAAATGCAGGAGGGTTTTTTTATGAAAAACTTCATTTTAAAAAACAGTCTTTCACTTTCTATCACCTGGGCATTAATCATTTTAGGATTATGTTCCATGCCAGGGCAATACATTCCAAGTGTTAGTTTTTTAGAACTATTGAGTTTTGATAAATGGGTACACGCCGGAATATTTTTTGTACTATGTTGTCTCATCTTCTTTTCTATTGTTCAGCGAAGTCATTCTAAACAAAAAATTTATTTGTTACTTGCTTTAGCGATTCTTTATGGCTGCTCTTTAGAAGTAATGCAAGGCACTTTTTTCAGTAATCGCAGTGCCGATTGGAGTGACATTATTGCAAATACCGTTGGTTGCATTTTTGGTTTGGTGTTTTACAAAAAACTTTTTGCATGGCTGCGTAAAGCTTAATTCTGTTTTAAGAGGCAGAAACCACAAGGGGCGTTGAGATTTTTCGCGATGCTATCGAAATCAAAAAAACAGCTGCCTCTTTTACCAACCGCGACAGGGATGCGAAAGGTTCCTGCCTGCAAAGCAGGTAGCTCTTTTTTGTTTAGCTTTTCACCAAACAAAAAAAGCCGAAGCGGAG
>JAWXAS010000078.1:0-16787 GCA_034439635.1 Bacteroidota bacterium
AGGCTTCGCTTTTTCTGCGCAGACCCCACAGTGCGACAAACATAGCAAAGGACAAACAAGCTTGAAGTGATAGCCCGATAAGGCGCCCAAATAATAAAAAATACTTTTTGAGGTTCGACTACTTATACAACTTCTCTCTTTGCTCCTTTACCGCCGGGCTTGCTAAAAATTCATCATAAGTCATGGCCTTATCAATAATACCTTTTGGAGTTAGTTCTATTACACGATTGGCAACCGTTTGCATTAATTCGTGATCATGGCTGGTAAATAAAATAGTGCCTGCATAATCTTTTAATGCATCGTTGTAAGCAATAATACTTTCGAGGTCTAAGTGATTGGTTGGTTCCTCTAAAATTAAAAAGTTAGGGTTTTGTAACATCACTCTACTCGTCATACAACGTACTTTCTCTCCTCCACTTAATACACTTACATTTTTTAAAACCTCTTCGCCGCTAAATAACATCTTTCCTAAAAATCCACGCACATAACTTTCGTCTTTGTTTGCGCTGTATTGCCTTAACCAATCCACCAAATTATAATCTCCTTTAAAATACGAGTTATTGTCGTTTGGTAAATGTCCTTTGTATATTGTTGTTCCAAACGTAGCAGTACCTGCGTCTGCTTTCTCAATATCGGCCAAAATATTAAAGAGTGCCGTAATGGCTAATTGATTTCTGCTTACAAAAGCTATCTTATCTCCTTTTTTTAAATTGATGTGTACATCTTTAAAAAAGAATTTTCCTTCACTGTCTTTTTTAGCTAAGCCATCTATCAATAATAACTGATCGCCCGCTTCGCGCTCCTGCCTAAAAATAATACCGGGGTATTTACGCGTGCTTGCCGGAATTTCATCTACCGTTAATTTATCTAATAATTTTTTACGACTGGTTGCCTGACTACTCTTACTTGCATTCGCACTAAAGCGACGAACGAATTCTTGTAACTCTGCGCGTTTATCTTCTATCTTTTTATTTGAATCACTGCGTTGTTTTAATTGCAACTGACTCATATGATACCAAAAACTATAATTACCAGTGTAGGTTTGCAATTTGCTATAATCAATATCGCAAATATGCGTACACACTGCATCTAAAAAGTGTCTATCGTGACTGATCACAATAACCGTATTCATAAAATCGGCCAAATAATTTTCTAACCAACTAATCGTATCAATATCCAGATCATTTGTAGGCTCATCTAATAATAACAGATCCGGATTTCCAAAAAGTGCTTGTGCCAATAAAACTTTTACACGCTCTTTACCATTTAGATCTTTCACTAATCTAAAATGATAATCAGGATGAATACCCATATTGGTTAACATTCCTGCGGCATCACTTTCGGCGTTCCAACCATCCAATTCTGTAAATTCTGCTTCGAGATTACTTGCTTTTATTCCGTCGGCCTCTGTAAAAGGATCTTTCGCATAAATAAGATCTTTCTCTTTCATGATGGCATACAAACGTTTGTTGCCCATCAAAACTGTATCAATTGCAGTAAATTCGTTGTACTCGCTGTGATTTTGTTTGAGCACGCTCATCCTCTGGCCAGGTGTAATACTCACCTGCCCTTTTGTTGGATCAATATCCCCACTCAAAATTTTCATGAAAGTAGATTTACCTGCTCCATTGGCACCAATAATGCCATAACAATTTCCGGAAGTAAATTTTACATCCACTTCGTCAAACAACACCCGCTTTCCGAACTGCAAACTAACGTTAGATACCGTGATCATCTTGTTTTAAAATAAGGCTGCAAATATAGTAATTTATTAGGGAAAATGGTGCTTTTTAGAGGCAGAAGGCACAGAGAGCTTACGCTCTCACAGAGGATAACACAGAGCTCACAGAGGATCATCGGAGCCCTGTTTATTCATTGCGATTTTCCAAACTTCTTAATAAACGATAATTCCATATCTCCGTGACCTTTGTGCAGGCCAAAGGCCGCCCTGTGGTTTCTGCCTCTAAAAACCCATGAAATTAAGTTCAAAAATCCATGTTTTTTAATGCCTCTATAATCATTATATTTAGCCCTTAGATATATGGAAATCCTAAAGAAACCTATGCAAAACAAGCTACAATTATTAGACGATAAAAAGGCCGAAGCACAATTAGGCGGCGGACAAAAGCGTATTGACGCACAACACAAAAAGGGCAAATTAACAGCTCGCGAACGTGTGCATTTATTAATGGATGAAAATTCATTTGAAGAAATTGGTATGATGGTAACACATCGCAGCAACGACTTTGGTTTAGAAAAAGAACAATATTTGGGAGATGGTGTAGTAACAGGTTACGGCACTATTAACAAACGATTAGTATATGTTTTTTCGCAAGATTTTACTGTATTTGGAGGATCGTTGAGCGAAACTCATGCCGAAAAAATTTGTAAAATAATGGATCTTGCCATGCAAAATGGCGCGCCGGTTATAGGCTTAAATGACAGTGGCGGTGCCCGAATTCAAGAAGGCGTTGTTAGTTTGGGAGGATATGCCGATATTTTTTACCGGAACGTTCGCAGCAGTGGTGTAATTCCTCAATTGAGTGCAATTATGGGCCCTTGCGCAGGTGGCGCGGTGTACAGCCCTGCTATGACCGATTTTATTTTGATGGTAGAAAATACCAGTTATATGTTTGTTACCGGGCCTAACGTTGTAAAAACAGTAACACACGAAGAAGTAACCAGCGAAGAATTAGGCGGTGCAATGACGCATGCCACAAAAAGTGGTGTAACGCATTTTGCATGTGCCAATGAGGTAGAAGCTATAAATAATATTAAAATCTTATTGAGTTTTATGCCACAAAATTGTGAGGAAGATGCACCGAGCATTCCTTATGATGGTGGAGAAGAATTACGACCTGAATTAAATAAAATTATTCCCGAAAACTCTAACCAACCGTATGATATACGCGAAGTAATAGAAGGTGTAATTGACGCCGATTCGTTTTGCGAAGTGCATAAACATTTTGCCGAGAACATAGTAGTTGGCTTTGCGCGTTTGGCCGGAAAAAGTATTGGCATTGTGGCAAACCAACCTGCCGTATTAGCAGGTGTGTTGGATATTAACTCAAGCACCAAGGCTGCACGCTTTGTGCGTTTTTGCGATTGTTTCAATATTCCTCTTTTGGTATTTGAAGACGTTCCGGGCTTTTTACCAGGTACTGATCAGGAGTGGAATGCTATTATTACGAATGGTGCAAAATTATTGTACGCATTTAGCGAAGCCACTGTTCCGCGCATTACCGTAATTACTCGCAAGGCTTATGGTGGAGCGTATGATGTAATGAACAGCAAACACATTGGGGCAGATATGAATTACGCTTGGCCAAGTGCAGAAATTGCCGTGATGGGCGCTAAAGGTGCTGCCGAAATTATTTTTAAAGCAGAAATTAATGCTGCAAAAAACAAAGACGAGAAGTGGAAAGAAAAAGAAGCTGAATACCAAACCATGTTTGCAAACCCATACCGCGCTGCAGAGCGTGGCTTTATTGATGAAGTAATTAAACCCGAAGAAACCCGCATGAAATTGATCCGTGCTTTTAAAATGCTGGAAAACAAGGTTGATAAATTACCGAAGAAGAAGCATGGGAATATACCGTTGTAAGGACAGCTACTTCAGATCTTCTTTTGTTATTTAAATTAATTTAAAATTTGATCCTTTAATGAAGGTTATTAATAAAAAATCTATAACACAATACATTAAGGGCTTATTACTTTTAACGGTTTTGATGCTTGGTCATATTTCTGTTGCTCAAACGCGCGACTCACTTCTCAACGCTTATAAAAAAGCAACGCACGATACTTCAAGAATAAATACTCTACTTAGCTACGGGGAACAAGTGTATATGCAAGATCCTGATTCCGCAGAACGAATTTGGAAAACATGCTTTAAACTTAGTAATGAAAACCAGAAATTAAATTCCAAAGATCCCCTACTTAATAAAGCTTACCGCCGCTTGTCAACTTATTCAGTTTTGAATTTGGCAGCTATACAAACTCTAAAAGGAGACATTGCTTCGGCCACAAACTCCTATAAAAATTGCATTAAAGATTTTACAGAACTTGGAGACAACTATGGACTTGGTAATTCATTTTTAAATTACGGGCAGTTGCTCATCAATACAGGTGCTATTGATAGTTCAACTTATTTTACAGAAAAGGGCTTGGTGCTTTTCAAAAAAATAAACAAAAAGGAGCTAATTGGCACTGCGCTTAATAACCTAGGGTTACTTTACGATTACAAAGGCGAAATAGATAAATCATTAAAGTACTACTTCGAAGCTCTTGGAATACTAGAGAAAATTAATAATTACAAAGGCATGTCCTATGTAAGTCATAATATCGGCGCTATCTATGATGGCCAGAAAGATTTCAAAAAAGCCCTCGAGTATTATCAAAAAGGCCTTGATCTTAGAACAAAAATAGAAGATCAGTTTGGAATTGCAGAAAGCTACCTAAGCATTGGTTCGGTACTACGCAGAACTGACCATGAAGAGGAAGCGTTAGTGTACTACTTCAAAGCACTTAAAATTCAGCAACAAATGGGCGATATTAATGGCTTGGCCGTAACTTACAATAACCTTGGGTCTGTTTACAAATCGCGTGGTGATCTAAAAAATGCATCAGACTACCTTTTAAAAAGCATGGAAATTCAAAAAAAGATAGATGATAAAAACGGACTTTCATATGTGTATTGCAATTTAAGTGTAGTATTTGAGGGCCTTAAAAATTATCAAAAATCATTTGAGTTTGCCAAACAGAGTTTGAAGTATAGTGAAGCGATAGGCTATCCGGAGAATATCAAGATGTCTTCCCTGCAACTGTATCTTATTTCCTCCAAAATGGGTAACCATAAAACTGCTCTCGAAAGCCATTTACTTTTTATTAAAATGCGTGATAGCTTGAATAATATTGAAACGCAAAAATCAGCGATCAGACTACAGGCTGATTTTGATTATAAGCAAAAAAAAGCTATTGCCGATGCTGAAAATAAAGCAACACTTAAACAACAGGAAGAAAAGGCTGATATCGAAAGAAATAAACAATACGTCGTTATCCTGTGCGTTAGTTTTGTACTCCTAAGCGTAGTTGTGTTCTCTTTCTTTGTATACAAACGTTTTAGAATTACACAACAACAAAAAATAACAATTGAGTTAAAGGAAAGAGAGACCAATGAACAAAAATTAATTATAGAAGAAAAACACAGAGAAATAACGGATAGTATTAATTATGCCGAACGCATCCAAAGAAGCTGTTTAGCAACTGAAGAGCTTCTTAACAAAAACCTGAGAGACTACTTTATCTTTTACAAACCAAAAAGCATTGTAAGTGGCGATTTTTATTGGGGTTCAGTACTTAGCAATGGTAATTTTGCATTTGCTTTAGCAGATAGCACAGGACATGGGGTTCCGGGAGCTATTATGAGTTTATTGAACATTGCCAGTTTGGAAAAAGCAATTAGTTTACATAGCGATCCGGGAAAGATTCTCGACTCTACACGAGATATTATTATTGAGAAACTTAAGAATGATGGAAGTAATGATGGCGGAAAAGATGGCATGGATTGCAGCTTATTAGTTATAGACAAAAAGAAGAATAAGATGCATGTGGCATCTGCCAATAACCCAGTTTGGATCTTTCGCAATAACGCTATAATTGAAATTAAAGGTGACAAAATGCCCGTAGGCAAAAGCGATAGGCAAGATCGAAAATTTGTGTCGCACACTGTTGATCTTAATGAGAATGATATCATTTATACTCTTACCGACGGATATGCCGATCAGTTTGGGGGAATTAAAGGAAAAAAATTCATGCTCCGAAACCTTAAAGAACTCATTATTTCAAATGCCCATCTTCCATTGATGCAACAAAAAAAAATATTAGAAAACAATTTTACCGAATGGATAGATAATTTGGAACAAATAGATGACGTGAGTGTTTTTGCAATAAAAATTTAGGGGCAATCAAGAATACTCTGCTTACGCTGATTTTGTACCGCTCTAGCGCGGATTTCAAACCCGCTAGTGCGGATCTCAATTTCTTCTTGAACGCCCTTTTCGTCAAACACAAAAAAATGATTATCTTCGTTTATAACATTAAAACCATAAACTCATGAAAAAACATTTATTAAGTCTTACGATGTTTTTTGTTGTCATGTTCTCATCTTTCGCTTTTGCGCAGCCAACTTTAACGGATGTAAATTGCGGTTTATTATCAGGAGATAAATTCACTTGGAATGTTACTCCAACCATTTCTCCAGGTAGCGCAGGTGCCAACCAAGTTTGGAATTTTTCAACGATGACTTTTTCCACTTCAACAAGTGCAACAATTCAACCACCGGCTTCAACCCCATCTGCCGGATTATATCCAACCGCTAACATTAGTTTAGTTGACGGTTTTATTTCCGATTTCTGCAGGGTGAACACGAATAGCATGCAGGAAATTGGGAATTATTATAATGGTGGTAGTCCGGTAAATATGTGTGTTACTACTTATACAGATCCTGTAGACTATCTCCATTTTCCATTCAACTTCAATAACACTTATACCGACGCTTTTTACGGCAGTAGTAACAATACTATGGTTGGTCAAACACGTTCAGGCAGTATTACAGTTACCGCCGATGGATATGGTACCCTTATTATTCCAACAGGTACATTTGTAAATGTTATGAGAGTGCATTCTACAATGACATATACCGATACAGTTTTTAGCACAACATTTTTCACTGCACGCTCAAAGGATGAATACCTTTGGTATCTTCCGGGAACTCATTTTCCTGTGGCGGGTGTAGCTTTTTTTACAAATCCAAATCCGAAAGAACAAGACCATGCGTATTATATCAGTCAATATTTAACAGGATTAAACGAGATAGATAACCCTTTGAGTGCTGTTAAGTTATTTCCTGTTCCTGCTTCTGAGGTGTTGAATATTACAATACCCAATGGCGTTTCCGGAAAACTGGAAATAAATATTTACAATTCACTCGGGCAGAAAATAAAAACAGTAAACCAAAATAACGAATCTTTATCTCTAAGCCTAAATATTTCTGATCTAGCGAAAGGAGTTTATTTTATGCGAATGATAGACCTACAAGATAATTTATCGATCACTAAATCTTTTATAGTCGATAAATAGTTTTACATCGTTCCAAATTTTACTGTCGACCGCTCTAGCGCGGATTTCAAATCCGTGCTCACCAAAAATTCCATATATAACAAAAAAACCAAACGTTACAGCACATTTACCTATGCATAAAGCATCTCTCTATATAATGTCCCTATTCTATTTAGTAGTTGGTATCATGCATTTTGTAAATTCTGAAGTTTATTTACGGATAATGCCCCCCTGGATTCCTTGGCATTACGAATTGGTGCTTGTTAGCGGCGTGTGTGAAGTTGTATTTGCTTTGTTGTTAGTTTTCCCTCCAACAAAGCGTTTAGGTGCATGGTGCATTATTGGTCTTTTAATTGCGGTTTTCCCTGCAAATATTCAAATGATGATCAATTACATTCATGAATCTAACCCAAAATTATGGATCGCCATCGTGCGCTTACCCTTACAAATTCTCCTCATTTGGTGGGCGTACCGTTTTACAAAAAAACAACCTACAAAATAAAACACCTGTATTGGTTTCCTCCTCCGTCACTTCGTGATACGAACGTACTTTCCTTTAAAAATTTACAGCTAGGTCTTTACACACAAAAGAACGGTTTTTTACGCGCCATCTTCATTTCGAAGACGCGTGCGTGGGCCTGGCGATACTTGCCAGGGGCGTGGCATCTGCGGAAAATCGGGTCGCCTTGAATTTTTTGTTGCTTTTTATTTCAAACCAAAAAGTAAGTACTGAAATTTTGGTTCTTTTCAAAAGAACACACGCAGAAGCTGACAATAATACAATAGAATTTCCGTTACACTACTTACCATTCATGCGATCAATCCTCTTGTTACTACTATGCCATTTATCGGCAACGCTATTTTCTCAAGTAGAGGTTAAAGGACGCTGGACAGTAGCAGGCGGCCTAAGTACTACAAGCTTTTTCAGTGAATCTTCCAGTATTAATTTAAGACTTCTCTCTCCACGGTTCAAATGGTCGGAAGAATGGAATGGCGATGATGAAGAAAAACATCCCGAGAGATTTCAAAATATGCGACTCATGGTTGAGTTAATTTACAGGCCGCCCTTAAATATTTTGTGTACCGGAATGAACGCACAATACCGTTTATTGAATTCTAAAAGGCTCACTTTAGAAGTATACGGTGGATTAAAAATATTTTGGGTGCAACAAGATCAACCAAGAATAGCTTTTTTAAAAAAGGGGGAAATATACTATCTAAACATGGGTTTAATTTGTCAGGCAAATTTTGGTGTCATTTCTCCTTTTATTGATCTTGGTGGCGACCATATACTTACTGTGGGAACAGAGGTAAATATTCGTCGTTTTTACAAAAAACCAAAAGGGAGGTATAAATTACATCCACGTAAAAATTCTATTTAGAATTCAAAAACCTTTTCGTACCTTAATATTCCTAAATCCTTCAGTATGAAAAAAACTCTACTCCTTCTATCCTCTTGTTTAATAGCAAACATAAGTAACGCCACAATTTGGCTTGTAGGTCCAACGCAAACGTATACAGTTCCAAGTCAGGTAAGACTTTTGGTACAAGATGGTGATACCATTCGTATTGACGGAGGTGTTTATGCAAATGATGCCGTTAAATGGCCAAAGAAGAATTTAAAATTCTTTGGATTAGGAACAGGTTCTAACCGAACCATTTTACAATACACCGGCGATATTGCTAACGGAAAAGGCATTTGGGTTTTTGAAACTCCGGGAACATGCGATAATGCTTACATTGAAAACATTGTTTTTGATGGTGCGCAAGTATCGGATGCCAATGGAGGAAATGGTGCCGGTATTCGTTTTCAAGCAAAAGATTTTACGGTAAAAAATTGCAAATTTATTAATTGTCAAAACGGAATTTTAGAAGGCAATGGCAGCGTAACCACTAGTAATGTAATACTCTTAAATTCAGAATTTGAAAATAATGGTTATCAATTACCAAATGATCCAACCCACTCAGGTTACGAACACCATATTTACATTAGTGCAAGCGCCGATACCTTATGGGTTGAGAATTGCTATTTTCATCGCCCACGCGGACAAGCCAATTCGCTTAAAACACGCGCGCAACGCAGTTATATTTTGTATAACTTGATCGACGAAGAAGCAACAGGCTACGGAAGTTGGGAATTAAATATTGCTCAAGGCGGATTAAATGTGATCATAGGAAATGTGATCATACAAGGAACATCAGGCGCTAATCATGGAATGATAAGCTATGATGCAGCAACAAATGTTTTAGAAGATTTTTATTTCATAAATAATACCGTTATCAATAAATACGTAGGTGCCAACAAATATTTTAATGTAACACCTGCTGCCGGAATAAACACCTACAAGATCTACAATAATATTTTTGCATCCGTTACTGCAGCAACCAACACGGTGTTTTCGGCTAATGTGCCATCCGCTCTTGATTCATCGCATAATATTTTTACCTCAAATTATTTAACCTTAGGCTTTACAAATCCTGCCGGAAATGTTTACTCTTTATTGCCCACCGCCACATTAGCCATTAATACCGGAACAACTGCAGGAACAACCAACACTGCTTTTTCCTTAATTCCAACTAAAGCGTATCAATCGTTTACCACAGCTTTGGCAACTCGCACTATTTCGGGAGTAGCTATTGATAGAGGCGCTTATGAATATTATTTTCCAAGCACAGGTATTTCAGAGAAACTCTTATTAAATAGTTTTTCAATTTATCCTAACCCATTCAGCCATCAAACAACTTTAAGTTTTAGTGCAGAACAAAAAAACACACTCATAACACTTTTGGATGTTTATGGAAAAGAAGTAAGAACAGTGCACTTTTCAGGAAAGCAAATTGTGTTAGAAAAAAAGGATCTCAGTTCAGGTATATATTTTGTAAAGATCACAGATGAGCAAAAAAATACTCTAAGCAAAAAAATAATACTAGAATAAATTTAATGAAACACATTTTTACTTTATTGTTTTTCTCCCTCCTTACTAACATCTCAAGTGCCGAAGGTGCTTATGGAACATACACCATTGTTGGAACTGCTTACGGGGCTGATAGCGTTTCATTAAAAAAATGTGGAATTAACGGTAAAGTTTGGAACAGAAACCAAGATTATTAAAACAAATGCACAAGGCGGGTATAAAATTGAAGTAACATGGAGCACTGCTTGCCCAAGCGGTTTAACCGAAAAACAAATCAAAGAAGAAAATGCTCAAATGAATCCTGAATACATTTACGTTATCATCATTGCCTTCTTAATAAATCAGTTAAAACAAAGCTTGAGCGGATCGCATTTTACATATCTTCATACTAAAACCTATTTGTATGAAGCAAAAAATCCTCTTCACATTAATTGTTGTCGTATATACACTACAGCCTTTATGCTCCCAAACCGATAGCACCAAAAAGAAAAGCAAATATTTTGAATTAAGCTTTGGCCAATCCGTGCTGTTCATCCCAAACTCAAAGCTCGATAGTATCCGAAAAAATTCATCGATTATAGTGCCTACAAATGCCATTTTGTTCTTGGCAGAGTTAAGGCCTAGTAAAAAAATCCGTATTCCTTTATTCTTTAATTTGCCTACCGAAACAAAACAATACATTGTAAATGGAGAAATTATAAACGAAAAAGCCTCCGTTACATTTGGTACCGGCGTGCAATTTAAATTATTCCACATTAATCTCGACGCTAGATCAAGAGTTGAATTTGAAATTGGACCCTTAGCTAGCTTTATTTTTAATAAACGAAATGATATTGTTTTAGCTCCTGTTTTGGCAGGACGGTTTCGCATCATTCAAGGCGACCGTTTTACCATGTACGTTGGTTGCAGTTATTCGATGGGCATTAAGGCTTTTGGAATTTTGTACGGAACAGGATCGGTTTTTTGATCTGTGATAGAACGCAAAATCTTAATCCCATCCCTTCTCTAATGGAGAAGTGGGCGGTTACCTCTCCTTTGGAGAGGGTTAGGGTGAGACTGAATATTCTGCGTTCCATCATCTATCTTTATCTTATGTTCTTACGCACAGAGATCCTCTCCGAAAAAAAACTTCTTGGTAAAAGCAAGCGCATGTCGTTTTTAAACAATTCCACTAAAGAGTTGTGGCAATGGTTTCGGCCAAAACGAAAATACATACTACATGTTAGTGGCACATATCTGTATTCGTTAGAGGTATATGATGATGTTTCATTCTTTAAAATATTTAATCCGGCAAACGAATTTACCAAATGGGCAGCGGTTGAAGTGAGTAATTACGATCATATTCCTTCAGAAATGGAAAAACTAATTATTCCAACAGGTTTATATGCTGTGTTTATTCATAAGGGCCCGGCAAGCGAAAGTAAAAAGACCTGCGAATATTTCTTTTACAAATAGTTCCCAAGTGCAGAGTATGTTTTAGATGATCGTCCGCAATTTGCAGTAATGGGCAATAGATACAAAACCGAATCTGCTAATTCGGAAGAAGAGATTTGGATTCCTGTGAAAAAGAAGTGAATTATTTGTAGCTTTAATTAAATGAAGCTCCACAAGGTTTTAATATTATTATTTATATCCGAATTATCATTCTCGCAGATAAGACTTAAAGATATTAATGAATCAAAATGGATAGCCGGGTGGGCGCTTGCAGATGGCAAAGAACAGATCATTAAACTAATTCGTGTTGAGGATTCGAAATCTGACCAATACGGTTCATTCTTATCCTTTTCTCAGGGAAAGTTCTCTTTACATTATACCGCCTGGTGCGGAAACGATTGTTTTTGGGATTATAGTGGTAAATATGAGATCTTAGATTACAAAAACTCTTGCTAGATTTTAAAACATACAATCAAAGTGGCGAATGTGAGCTTATTAAAAAAAATTATAAGCCAGAGGAGCTAAATCCCGTATTTACAGCAAAATGGTCGGGGATACTCTTATCTTTATAATAAATTAAACGCTATGATTTTATGGAATAAGCAATTAATTGCATCTAAAAACAAAGCTATGCGCCATTTCATCACCCTCTTTTTTATTCTGCTCGCCGTTTCATATACGGCTCAAGTAAAAAACAATGCAAAAAAGGTTCAAGGAACTTGGTTTGCCAGCAAATCCATTATTGATCCCAAAGTTGGAATAATAAAACTTATAAGGGTAGGCCATGATACGTTTGGCCATGGAACTTTTATTGATTTTAAAGACACTACCTCCTTTACGCTTTATTATTCGCCCATGTGCGGCAATGATTGTATTTGGAATTACTGCGGTAATTATTCAGTTAAATCAACAAAATTAACCCTTAAGTTTAATACCTACAGCCAACATGGTTTTTGCAAAAGCTTGTCGAACTCGTACAAAAAAGATCAAATGAAATTTGAGTTTTTGGTGGAATCTGTTGGTAAAGATACTTTGGTTTTAAAAAGACAAAGCAAATAAGATCTTACCAATTGATCACTTCCTGGTTTAGAATAAAAGGATCGCAACCATTTTCATATTTAAATTCGATCTTAAGTTTTGCTTCGTAAGGAATTCCCAGTTTAAAGAAACTCAGCTCAACAACATCCGAATTAATAAATTCAACTTTTTTTCCATTTACAAATACCTCTTTAATTCCATACCCTTTTCCGGAACGCGTATTTACAAATAGTAAACTGCTATTATAATTCTTTCCTTCAACTACCAATACATTATTTCCTGATGGGTCGTTTGGTTTTATTGATCCCGGATTCATGATTATAGGTTCTTTTATAGGACCACAACTGTCGTTGTAAAAAACCTTGATCTCTACTTTATCACCTATTTTAAGTTTGTGAATACTAAGATCCACTTTAAACATATCGGCATAGGGCTCATCGGTTGTATAATTTCCGTTCACTTTAAGTCCACTAATGCAAAATCCAATTCCATTCTTTCCAAACGAATTTTTGATCAAAAGATCTTTACCGTTATAAACGCCTTCTATAACAAGTCTATGAGCCAGATCTTTGTGCATAATGCCATCTTTAGACCAACGCGAAGTGTCTTTATACATGATCTTAGTTATTTTTTGGGCATTTACATTAATAGCGATTGCCAATATTAATAGTACCAATTTTTCTTTCATTTTATTTAATTTTTATTTTTTAATTGACGAGAATTTCCGAATTCATTAAAAAAGGATCATAACCGCTTTCATATGTAAACTCGATCTTTAATTTGTCATCCATTTTAAATCCCATTTTATAAAAATCTATTTCAAACACATCTGCATCAATTTTCGACGACACTTTCTTTCCATTCACACTAATTTCCTTTACCGAATATGCTTTACCATCTCCTGAGCGCGGGTTCATCACAAATAAACTCCCTGTTATATAAATACCATGAATTGTCAGGGTATTATCTTTTGGTTTAATGGCATTCGGATTCATGATCACAGGTGTACAACAATCTTTATGAAATATCTCCACTTTTAATGGGTCTCCTAGTTTTAAAGGATGCAAACTAAGATCTACCTGGAATACCTCTGCATTTATCTCATCTGTGGTAATATTACCATTTACGTTTACCTGAGAAACGCAAAATCCTTGACCACCAATTCCAAAAGAATTTTTAATAAAGAGATTCTTCCCGTTATAAATTCCTTCTGTGATCAACTTTTTAGTTGAAGGTGTATACACAATTTCCTTTATAGGATATTTAGTTGTATCCCATCCATCAGGGATCTTTACGGTGCTTTGGGCATTCAAACTTGTTGTAAGTATTGCCGCTAACATAATTAAACTTCCTTTTTTCATAATTTCCATTTTGTTGCTTTAAGTTACGAATTGTGAAGCACAAAAAAAACCGCCTCACTTAACAGGCGGTCAAATATCAGCTAAATATTTTAGATTCTGAATTTACAGTCTCAAAACCCAAAATATCTAACTTGCTATAACGCGATCTACAAGGTAACCATCAAAAAAGCGTCGGTAAAAACCATTTCCAACTCCTTCAATAAAATTTACCATGTTTTTGGTGATAATAGGATCGTAAACTTCTTTAGTTTCTGTACAACCTAGTATTTTTTTCGAAATAAAAAATTTATAGGTATTAAGCTCTCTCTTTGCTACTATCAGTAGGCCATCGAACTCGCTTGAAAGGATGCTGTAGGATACATTCATCGCTTTTTCATTTTTTTGATCGTTCATATACTTAATACGTGTTAGCTATTTCTACTTTACGAAATTAAGGGCTCTTTCCTGTATCACAAAAATTCCCGCTCAATAATATCCCTTTCCTGCTCAATTAATTTTTCTCAGCAATCCAATTTTACCTTCAAAAAACGCGTAATTCCTTTTGACAAAACTGGCAAGCAATACTCCCTCGTTTATAGTGCAATCTTACTCGATCATATTTAGTTATTTAGATGGTCTTCTTTCAAAATATTTACAAGTTCGCATTGTACTTTTGCAATAAATATGCCAAAATACCCCTCTTTTATCTTTTCATACAAATTCGTATGTTTAGGGATGCTTAAAAAGATTCTTCTACTCTCCTTCGCCGTTCTGTTCTATCTTACAAATTGCAAGAACGATAGTAAAACCAACGAGCCAACGCCGGCTCCAAATCCTCCTGCTCAACCGGATATAAATGATACCTATGGATTTGGCGTTCTAAAAAAACTAAAAGGAATTTGGAATGGCCCGGTAACTTCCAGTACTCCACTGGGAGGATATCCCGAGTGGATAGTTGACTTCCGACCAATTTCAGAGAACCAAATCTCGGCTAAGAACGAGCTGGATACTTTAAATGATATTTTTATGTCGTTTTTTATTGCTAAATACAATAACCAGTACAAAGTTGCATTTCGAAATGGCGGTTCATTTAATGCCATGAAACGCGTTTCGTATTTTTTGGCCGATAGCGTTTCCGAAAATGGTAGTAATTGTTTTTATCGTTTTTCGGAAATAATAAAAGGGAAAAAGAAAGCGTATACCGAAGTGATTTTTAGAGCAGATAGTTTATATATCCTATCATACACCAATAAATACAATACATTAACTTCTGCGGCTCCTCATATGAGCTGGAGCGCTAAATTGCAAGATTCCCTTTCGTGCCAAGCAGCGGTTACAAATTTTGCCTTTCCTAAAAATTCGCTCACAAAAGATTTTTCAAATACGTTTACTTCACAAACCGAAGCGGTGTATTATTCTACTTCTGGTCCGCCTACCGGAGATCCCTATCCAGAAACAGCACAACCTTATTTAGGTCAAACAACTGCTACTTATAATTACGCCGCAACTTATACGCCCGTTTCCACTAAAAAAGTTTTCTTAGTTATCACTACACAACCGCTCTTCTCAGGTTTTAATTTCAATAGCGCCAGTTTAAAAACACGTTCCCGCTATGTATTCCTTTCTGCCAGCAGTGCAAGCTATACGTTTAAATATATGCATCCGGGCACTTATTATTATTACGCATTTTACGATAATGATGGAAATAAAACCATTAATAGTGGCGATTGGATAAGTACAGCAAATACTTCATTTACTTTAGGAGCTCAAGCTACAACCACAACTAATACACAAATTAATTTTACAATTCCATAGCACCATGAACCAATTACACATTAACAACAGCATTCACATCAAAGCATCTGCACAAAAAGTATGGAATGCACTTACAAACCCCGAAGAGACCAAAAAATACATGTTCGGTTGCGAAACCATTTCCGACTGGAAAGTTGGCAGCACGCTTATTTGGAAAATGATGCACGAAGGAAAAGAATTCATTCCGGTTAAAGGACATATAAAAGGCATTGAACCCGAAAAACATTTGGCTTATACCGTTATTGATCCGCATAATGCAAACATTCCTGATGTTCCCGAAAATTATTTAAACGTAACTTACGATCTTATTGAAGAAAACGGTGGCACAACATTGCGAGTTACCCAAGGCGATTATAATAAAGTAGCCGAAGGCGAAAAACGCTATAAAGAAGCATACAATAACGGTGAGGGCTGGAACCCAATTTTAGTGTCAATTAAATCGCAGGTAGAAGGATAAGAATTTGTGAATTTTTAAGAGCTCTTGGCACTAACATTGCTTAATTTTGAGAAAACAATATCATGAAATTACTTTTCACCATACTTACATTTATTTCGCTTTCTACTTTTGCGCAAGACCAACCTTGGAAGACAGAACAAATTTTACCTACAAAAGATCTTGCCGACAAACTTAAAGCCAATGCCAAAGATCTTCCTTTGATCTTAAATGTTGGTCCAATGCAAAATATTAAAACAGCGCAATTAGTTGGGGCAGTTAATTATGAATTTGGCATGATGCGTTTAAACGACAAACTACAAGGGCTCGACAAAGCAAAAGATGTTGTTTTTTATTGTGGCTGTTGTTCGTATAAAACTTGTCCTAATATTAAACCTGCTTTTGAAGCTGCTACAAAAGCAGGTTTTAAAAAAGTTTTGATCCTCGATCTTCCTATAGGAATAGATGAAGATTGGGTAAAAAAAGGTTATCCTGTAGAATAAGCTGTTACTTTTTAGCCTCAATTCCTTATATTTACATTAAATGAGGTATATCTTTTTATTCATCCTTACACTACTCTTCGTTGATGTTTCTGCGCAAACTAAAGTTGTGGTTAAAAAAAATACAAAGGACGATCAACCGTTTTACAAAACAAAATCAAGCGATCTTTTCTACATAGGAGTTGAGAACAGATTC
>JAWXAS010000079.1:0-18679 GCA_034439635.1 Bacteroidota bacterium
ACAAACCCACTTACAATTTCCGCCGCAGGTTTATTCTTATTAGCTTTATAATAAGTAAAATAATCTTCTACCTCTTTTGGGCCCTCTCTTAATTTACTACTGAGTTGAGTATTATCTAATGCGTCATCAATATGAACAATAAATGAGGTATAATCTGGATCGTTTTTTAGGGTTAAGAGTTTGTTATAAGAAGCTGAATTAGCTATGGTGCTATATATCTTTTTATTGGTTTGCTTTGCTACATTAAAACCAACACCTGCCATTGGACAAGAAGTACCAAGACTTGGGATTTTTAATTTTCCCTCCTTTATTGTAAGGTAAAAGTAATGAGTACCATTAACCGCCCCTTTTACCATTCCACCACTTGCTGCAGGAATTACAAATGCAGCACTGTATAAAAGCGCATCACTCGTTTCCCCTTGTGTAAGACAATAAACAGCAGTTCCGGCATCAAAAAAAGCATCTAAGCCAGTTGGAGCCAATGCTGTTGAAACCGCATCTAAAACCGAAAGTATATTTTGGTAGTGAGCTTGATTTTTGCCACCAATAAAACAACTGTTTGGTGGCGGTGGGTTTTCTATTAGTTGATTAATAATATTATCATGAGCGTACCATTTAACGTAATCTAAAACGATGTCTTTATTTGCAACAGCCGATTCTTTCAATCCATGAACTATAAGCTGCAGAACCGGACCAGTTTGCATGGCTTTATCATTCTCTCGTTTTAAACAAACAAGATCTGTTATTGTTACATTAATATAACTTTGAGAAGTATTAACCGCCCCATTTGCAGATGTAGTATATCCTAACGAGCCGCCACTTGTTTGACAGCCATAAGAATTTGCAACAAGAGTTTTACATCTTTTATCCTCGATAAATTTAAACGTATAAACATTTGGTTCACCTATAGCCTTATTATCGGAACTAGCATGCGTTTTATAAATTATATTTCCTTCATAATTTATAATTGCAAAAATGGTAGTTTGTTTTTTTGGAACATGAATAAACAAATTATTGAGCCTAGTATTTAATTCCCCATTTCCACTTAACACCGTTTCAATGTTAGCTTTAATGCCCGGGTTGTTACAATAAACCGCTGGCATCGGAATTCCTTTATAGCTTGCAAATGTAAAATAGTATAGATCGCCATCACATTTTTGAGCAAAGTATGGAATGACAATTACAATATTACTATTATCATCGAGCGATGAGCCTTGAACGCATTTTTGAGCAAACAATTTAAGCGAATCGCCCCCAATAACAAAAGGTATTTCCTTAAAGAAAAAGGTTACTTTGTATTCAGAATTGTTTTGCAACGCAAGTAGCCTTTCCTTTAAAACATCATTTATGAATTTGGTTCTTTCAGGATCAAAAGCAACCCCCTTATCATAATGAATTGTATTGGTTTGGGCATTAGCATTTATGAATTTTTTAAAATTAGAGACTTCAATATCAAAGAGTATTTTGCGATTGGCTTTTGTGTCATTAAGAATAGATTCGAAGCTGCTGCCGCAATAATTTGCGTCTAGAGGAACAAAACCACCATCAACATATACTTCAATGGCATTGATAACGTTATCAATAACCTGTGTAATTCGTTGATTAGACACATGAGTAATTCCATTTGAGGATTCTTTACGAATGTACTTTGCATATTTAGAAAATTCTGAATTACCATAAAACCCTAAGTAATCCCTATAATAAGTTTGAGCTTGAGCTTGGCCGTTAATAACATCTATTGCGCTTAATCTGCAAAACGTATACAAAACAAAGTTAGAGTTAGCTAAATTCGAAGCTACGACTTCATCTAAGATGCTTTTTTGAAAATTTGATATCTTGTTTCTTGTTTGATCATTGAAGTGCTTTAGCTTCTCATTTCGAATATAGCCTCCCAATTTACTAATGTTAATAGAACCGGTATCTACGTTAATCAGACTTTTATTGACGTAAAATTTGAAATTATTAACGATAACCGAATAGAATTTTATTTTAACAGCTTTGCCAATTCTTCTAACATGAAAATCAGATAACTTGTTTTGAGATGCATTAATTTCACTCGCACTAAGAATATTTCCTGCATCTCCACTTTCAACAACATATTGATTGGGGTTACTTACATAATTTTCATTTTGAAAAAACACAGAATCCCCCTCAATTAGTACCATGTACTTGTTTTGTAACGACCTTCCTTCTCTGTCATTTTTGTTATTAATCTTAACCTGCTCTAGAAGCATCTTTTTTGCAACTACAAATAAGCTATCCAAATTGCCGTTAGAAAAGCAAGATATTCTTAATGTCAGAAAAATCAGTATAAGATATTTAGTCCGTAACTTCATTAATTTTCTATTATGATCTTATTTGTATAATCTTCAATCCCAATTTTTGAATTGTTTATCATTGTTTGTTGAGATGTATTGTTTGCGGTTGCGCCCTGAATATATTGTGCCAAATAACTGCTATTGAATTTACACCACTTCAGTAAAAATACCCATCCGTCAAAATTATTGTAAGATGATGAAACTCCTCTTAAGGCTATGCTTTTATTAAGATTATTTGTTACTGAAATAAAACTTGTAGACTTCGTGGTAAATTCTTGAGGTTGGGGTAAAGGCAGAAGCGAATCCATTTGTGAACTTAAGAAGCCTTCTTCAAAGTCCTCAGATACAGCTATTCCACCTTGAGAATTGGTATAGTTCTCAATCTCTAGTTTACTATCATTGAAAGTTTGCTTTAACTGATTTATATAGCTTAAGGAATTCTCTGTCCTTATTAGTTTAAGGGCTTCTTTAATAATATTTTTCATGTCCTCAGTTACTTCTATAACATTACCATTTGGAGGAAATACTAACCAAGTATTTCCGTTCTTGTCGGTGATCTGATAAGGATTCTCTTTATCCTTCCAGGGAACTATTGTTGTGTTTCCATTTGGATATTTAATAATTATTTCGCCAAGGCTATTCACATAAACCGAATCAATTTCTTGATCGGAATAATAAGTTGCCCCATCACCATTTTCAGTTTGCCAATTAGCAATCCACTTATTCACTCCCTTCGTCATCGCTTCAATTATTCCTTGTTGCTGGCGCTGATCCGAATCAATATAAATATTATCCCACTTTACGGCAACGGGCAATCCGCCAAATACTAAAGCATAGCCCTTGCCTTTATACCAACCGGGTTGGCCGTTTGATTGAATTTGCGTTGCTACAACTTCAAACTGTCCGCTTTGGATAACCAAACCTACAATGGCTTTAGAAGGCGCCAAAGGTTGAGTGGCCACATTAACCGGAATTGTATTATCATTACAACTATACACCGGTGGCCCCAACGTTTTAAATATTTCGGTATTGCTCCATTCTCCAATAAGCGTTACGGCCTCGCCACGCACTCTGCATTCGTAAACAGTATTAGGTTCTAAATTAGGAATGCGCTCACTGCCTGAGGTACTCGGAAAGTTGAACCAATAATTTGTGTTCTGCTTTTTAACCTGAAGTAAATATTTACTGTAAATACTTTGCTTAGTATATACGCATTCGCCATTGCGATGATCAATTGCCCGGCCGGTTAACGTTAAGCCTAGTGAATTTCCAAAAATATTTTTAATGGTACCATTTGTAAATGTGCAGATCTGACTATAACCGTTGTTCTTAAATAGATCTCTTCCTGTAATATCTTTTACTCGCACACGCCATATATACTTCATGTATAAATTCAGTGGGGGCTCGGCAATTCCATAATTAAAAAATGTTTGCTGCGTTGTTGTACTAAATATGGGCGCTGTACTTAAAACAACCTGATTTGGATTGGCGCTACTATCGGGCCTGCTTTCGTAAAGCGAAAATTCATACTCCGTATTAAATGCGCTGTTTGGGCTCGCCATATTAACTGGTGTCCATTGAAATAAAATGTTTTGTGGTGTTAAAGGACTAATAGCTGTTCCGCAAATAGGTAAATTTAAATACGGTGGATCACTTAGCGTAAACCAGGCTTGTGCGCAAGCTTCGTTACTTATTTGAATTGGACTTGTATTGTAATAATCGTAAGCCTTAACACAAATACTGTAATACCCTTCGGGCAGGGCCATGCGCTGTTGATACTGACTTTGATTAATACCAACAAAATCTAAATTATTGGTGTTTAAATACGGTGCAAGATCTGCTCCGCTTAATAATAAAGGCTGCCCCGGTAAAAGCGTAATGGGAGGAGGGTTGTAAAATGTTTTTGTACTAATTGTAAAACCGTTTCCCTTGATCTCAAACCGCAATTTAATGTTGTACTGCGCCTGACTAAAATCATTGAACTGCAAAATAACTTTTAGCTTTTCGGCGGTAGGGTTGGCATAATCCGGTAAATAACCACTATAAGGAGGGACCAATTGCGCGCTTATTTGCACAGGGTAGATCTGCGCACGCAAAAGATCGTTTGAGTGACTTACACAAAAAAATAAAAGCAAAAAGAAGTATTTTTTTATAAAATTCAAGTCGTTAAAAAGAGGAGCTAATATAAAAAATTTATTTAAATAAACGGTTGTGTCTCCTTGGCAAAAAAAATAGGAGGATTGGTGAACGTCCTCCTCCGTCGCAACGCGTCGTAACATCCCCTCCAAAGGGCGATATTCGCAAACAGCATCAATATTTCGTTTTTGAAATTCGGTGGCCATGGAAATTAGGCAGCAATGGGCTTTGCGCGCGCCACAGGCGCTTTGTATCCTTACAAATAGTCACACAGATAGGCTTATACAAATAATACTTAGCGACTTTGTGGCAACTAGAGAAACCTACACCGAAAGATAAACCACCTTTTTACTCTCAAAAAACTCTTCGATAAAGTAATTTTTAAGATCATAAAAATCACATTTTTTATAAAAGTGTCCAAACTCTTGTTTCAAATCGCCACCTTTTAAATATAAAATTCCATTGGCAAGTGTATTGCGTTGCTCTTTTAAAAATTTGCTGTGCACCCAATTATAAAACACCGGAAATTCTGTTACCGCCCTACTCACCACAAAATCAAATTTGCCTTCCACTTTTTCGGCGCGTTCGTGTTGGGCTGTTACATTGCTTAAATTTAAAGTTGCAGCAGCTTCATTTACTACTTTTATTTTTTTACCAATGCTATCTACCAAGTGAAATTGTGCTTGCGGAAATAAAATGGCTAATGGCATTCCCGGAAAACCGCCTCCTGTGCCTACATCCAATATTTTTGTGCCCGCAGCAAATTGTATCACTTTAGCAATGCCCAACGAATGCAATACATGGCGTTCGTAAAAATTATCCATGTCCTTACGTGAAATAACATTTATCTGCTCGTTCCAAAAGGTATACACCTCTTTTAACTGCGCAAATTGTTGTAGTTGCAACTTACTTAAATCAGGAAAATATGTTTGTATGAGTTCGATAGTGTTTGCCAATTTTTACCTAGGTGCTACGTGATGAATTGCAGCGAAAATCCTTTTTGCTTCCAGAACAATTTTTTCTCCATACAAAAAGATTGTTCGCCGCGGCGAACGGAAAGCCCGAACCGAGTTTCCAGTTTGTTATCGGCGAGGGACGCGCCCAAATGCTTTATAAAATTAGATACAGAAACCACACAGAACATAGAGTTCTCACAGAGATCATAGGGTAGCGCGCCAACACTTCTACTACTCCCGATAATTATCGGGACAGTGCGACAGAAATGCTGATTATTTTTTATTGTGTTCAGTATTTTTTATTAGTTCAAATAAAAAATCTCTTGCTCTAAATAGCTGAGCTTTTATGGTTCCTATTGGTAAATTTAGCTTTACCGAGATCTCTTCATGGCTCAATTCCTGAAAATAAAACAACTCTACCAGCTCTTTGTATTTTGGTTTTAATTTATCAATTACCGCGCGCACCATTTCTACCTTTTGCTTTTTAATGTAAAATTCCTCAGGGTTTAAATGTGTACTTCTTACCAAATTACTCGCATCATAATCAGAATTCTGATTCCGCGTATCCATGCTAATGGTATTGTTGAGTTTTTTCTTGCGTAAAAAATCAATGGCATTATTACTGGCTATTTTAAACAACCATGTACTAAACGCATAATTTGGTGTGTATTGATCTAGCTTTTTAAAGGCGCGCCCAAATGCTTCTATGGTTAAATCGTCGGCATCGTCTTTATTATTCACCATCTTAAGCATCATATAATAAACGCTCTCGCGGTAACGCTGCAAAAGTTCTGCATAAGCCTTCTGGTCGCCTTTTGAAAGAGCAAGCTGAACTAATTTAAAATCATAAACCCCTTTTGTGGTTAAATTATTTAGATTATCGTTTAGTTCGTCCAAGTGTTAGGCTTATAAAAGGCTTTCGCCAAGTGAAAGATAGGATAAATGAACAAAAGAAACAACTCATAAACGAAGCTCATGGCCCATAAATCGGGTTCATTTAGCTTAATGGCGGCTTTTCTTATGACTAACCACTGGAACATTACCTTTAAAAACAGTAATCCTGCGGCCAAAATAGCGGTATTAATTGAAAAGAATAATGGTATTAAACTCAACCAAAAAAGGTATTGTGAAAAGTAATTAAAGCCTATTTTAGCCTTAGTACTTGCGCTGTAAAACGGCGATGTAGTAAGGTGTCGGGCCTTTTGAAGCTTCCAACCCCTAAAATCCGTTTTTGCTTTTGAATAGGTAAAAGCCGTTTGTTGAATACACGCGTTTACGTTTGTTTCATTGGCCACTTGATTCACAAAAAGATCATCGTCGCCCGAGTTTATATGGTAATGACTCGAAAATCCTTTGTTCCTGTAAAACAGATCCTTTTTATAACCCAAATTCCTTCCAACACCCATATAAGCCTTGCCCTTTATGGCACTCGAAAGGTATTGAACCGCTATCATAAAGGTGTCGAAACGTATGAGTTTATTCAAAAAAGTATCTTGTTTTTCGTAAGCCCCATAACCTAGCACTACTTCGCGCTCTTTATTAAATCCGCGAGCCATTTCTTTAAGCCATTGATCGCTGCCAGGGTAACAGTCGGCATCCATAAACACCATATTTTCATATTGCGCAGCTTTGATGCCTACTAATACCGCAAATTTTTTGCCGTGTTTATAATATCCATCTTCTTTGATAGTTACTTTTTTTAAGTTCGGGAAGATCTGCACAAATTCATCGATCACATTTTCGGTATCATCAAAACTGCAATCATTTACTACTATTACTTCAAAGTTGGGATAATCTTGCTGCAATACTTTTGGCAAGAACTCGGTAAGGTTCTCATCTTCATTTTTGGCACAAATGATCACACTCACGGGCTCTAAATTTGAATTGGTTGCCAAGTGCGAACTCTTAAAAAAAGCGAGGGTCCAATAATTTAAAATATAGTTGACAATGACTAAAACAAAACCTATTACGGCAATGAGAGAAGCAACCTGCAACCAGGGTTTTGTTATTAACTCTGAAATAAGCATAATTTACAAAGTTAGAGAGAGTGCTCCCTTCAATTAAGGTTATATTTGCTTTTATTAAACAAAGTAATTAACAATGCACCATTTCACACGAGCCGTAATTTTTGATATGGATGGCGTGATCATCAATAGCGAACCTTTATGGCGTCGAGCAATGATGAAAGGTTTTGGGGATTTTGGTGTGAAGTTTAGTGAAGAAGATTGCCGCAAAACTACCGGCATGCGGCTAAATGAGGTGATCCATTACTGGGCCAAACTTTTTCCGGAGAAATTAAAGGATGAAAACCAGGTGAATGTGCAAATTATTAATTCTTTGATCGAGCTCATTAACGCCGAAGGAAAAGAAATGCCGGGTTTGGTAGATATCCTTGAGGTTTTAAAGAGTCATCATTTAAAAATAGGACTTTGCACTTCGTCGGATCATATTTTGATTGACACTGTTTTAAAAAAATTAAAGATCGAGAACTTTTTTGATGTGATCACTTCGGCACAATATTTAAAATACGGCAAACCGCATCCCGAAGTATATTTAACCTGCGCCCAAAAACTAGAAGTTGATCCTATGGATTGTTTGGTGATTGAAGATTCATTTAATGGAATTCTTTCTGCAAAGTCTGCGCAAATGCATGTATTGGCTTATCCCGATTCTGAACACATAAACAATGTTAAATTCAATGTGGCAGATGGAATTATTAGCCATTTAAAAGAGATCAAAAATTTTATAATCATCAACTAACACTTAAATTTACCTTTCGCACTCGTGAAATTTACTCTTCAACATAACGATCCCAATTCAAAGGCTCGAGCAGGCTTATTAGAAACTGATCATGGGCCCATTGAAACCCCCATTTTTATGCCAGTGGGAACTGCCGGAACCGTAAAAGCAGTAAAGCAAACCGAATTAGAAACAGATATCAAAGCGCAAATTATTTTAGGGAATACGTATCACTTGTATTTACGACCGGGTTTAAACACTATTCAAAATGCAGGAGGCTTACACAAATTTAATTCGTGGTACAAGCCTCTTTTAACCGATAGTGGAGGGTATCAAATTTTTTCGCTCTCAGATCAACGCAAATTAAAGGAAGAAGGTGCTACGTTTAAAAGTCATATCGATGGAAGTAAACATATGTTCACTCCCGAAAATGTGATGGACACACAACGCATTATTGGCGCAGATATCATTATGGCATTTGACGAATGCACGCCCTACCCTTGCGAATATAACTACGCCAAAAATTCAATGGGTATGACGCATCGTTGGTTGGATAGATGCATTAAACGTTTTAATGAAACAAAACCATTATATGATTACGAACAAGTTTTGTTTCCTATTGTACAAGGAAGTGTTTATAAGGATCTGCGAAAAGAATCGGCAGAATACATTGCCTCCAAAAATTGTTTTGGAAATGCTATAGGTGGTTTAAGTGTAGGCGAGCCTGCCGAGGACATGTATGAAATGACTGGTTTGGTATGCGAAGTTCTTCCTACCGAAAAACCACGCTATTTAATGGGTGTAGGAACGCCGGCCAATATTTTAGAGTGTATTGCTTTAGGAATTGACATGTTTGATTGCGTAATGCCAACTCGAAATGCGCGACATGGTTTATTATTCACAAAAAACGGACTGATCAACATAAGAAACGAAAAGTGGAAGAATGATTTTTCGGTAATTGAAGAAGATGGCGCCAGCGAAGTAGACACGCGCTATTCTAAAGCCTATTTACGTCATTTATTAGTTTGCGGAGAGCAATTAGCCGCGCAAATAGCAAGCTTGCATAATTTGGCTTTCTATTTGTGGTTGGTAAAAGAAGCGCGCCAACACATTATAAAAGGAACTTTTGCGGAATGGAAAAAAGAAATGGTTATAAAAGTAGCGCAACGTTTATAAATGCTAACGATATTAGATAAATACATTTTAAAAAAGTTCTTCAAAACTTTTATTGTATCAATTACCCTGATACTTTTGATATTTATTGTATTTGATATAAAAGAAAAAATTCCAACGTATACACAAGGTAATATTCCGGTGAGCGAGATCATTACCAATTATTATTTAATGTTCATTCCGTATTATGCTAATTTATTCAGTCCGCTATTTACATTTATTGCCGTTATTTTTTTTACAGCAAAAATGGCCCAGCAAACAGAATTTGTAGCCATTTTGAGTGCCGGTGCCAGTTTTGGACGAATTATGAGGCCGTATTTAATTGGGTCGGGATTAATTGCCTTAGTTTCTATAACAGCCAATCATTTCTTTTTACCCAAATTTACTAAGGTAAAAATTGCCTTTGAAGATAAATGGATCAATAATAATTATGTGAACGATGAAAACAATATTCACAAAAAAATTGGCGCCAATCAAATTTTGTACATGCGCGACTATGATAACCGCATCAACACAGCTACAAAAATTAGCATCGAAAAAATAGTGAATAATAAGCAAACCGATTTTTTGGAAGCGGAAACTATGGTGTGGGATAGTTTGAATAAGGAATGGACCTTAATAACTGTAACCGAAAGAAAATTGATATTGCAGGATAGATTAGACACTTTAAAGAATCAAAAACCGCTTTATAGTCAAACCGTAAAAAATTATCCCACCAAAAAACTAAAAATAGAATTTACACCAGCCGATATGTGGCGTTACGAAAGTAAAGTAGAAGTAATGCCCTATTTTGAACTAAAGGAATACATTGCTCGCGAAACATTGCGCGGTTCGGATATGATCCCGTTTTTTGAAGTAGAGAATTACAGGCGCACCTCATTCCCTATAGCCACCATTATTTTAACGGTGATGGGAGTGTCTATTTCCTCACGCAAAATTAGAGGCGGTGTTGGCTTGCAAATAGCTCTGGGATTGCTTTTGAGCTGTATTTACATTATGCTGATGTACGTTTTTACAACCCTTGCCACAACCAGTGTTGCCCCACCATTTATTGCAGTTTGGACGCCTAACTTTATATTTACTTTCGTAGCTTTGTATTTCTACTCAAAAGCGCAACGTTAAATGAAATACTTAATTAAAAATGTAAATATTGTAAACGAAGGCGAGATCTTTACAAATGATGTATTGATTGACGGAGAGATCATTTCAAAAATTGATCGCACGATCGACAATGATACTAATGCCACCGAAATAAACGGCGAAGGCTTACTATTGATGCCGGGTGCAATTGACGACCAGGTGCATTTTAGAGAACCGGGTTTAACTCATAAAGGAGAAATTTATACCGAGGCAAAAGCAGCAGTAGCAGGCGGAGTTACCAGTTATATGGAACAGCCAAATACAAACCCTCCTGCAATTACAGTTGAAGAATTAGAAAAAAAATATTCGCGCGCTGCGCAATGTTCGTTGGCCAACTATTCTTTTTTAATGGGTACAACCAATAGTAATTACGATGAACTACAAAAGGTAGATTACTCAAAAGTGGCGGGCGTGAAAATATTTATGGGCTCCTCTACCGGAAATATGTTGGTGGATGACAAAAAAGCATTAGAAAATGTGTTTACAAATGTGAATGCCATTATAGTAACGCATTGCGAAGATGATCCAATGATCAAAGAACGCCAAAAGCAATTGATTGAAGAATATGGCGAAGATCTTCCGGCTTACTTCCACCCTATTATTCGTAGCGAAGAGGCTTGCTTTAAATCCTCTTCATTTGCAGTTGAGTTAGCAAAAAAATGCAATACACGTTTGCATGTATTTCATATATCAACGGCTAAAGAACTTGCTTTGTTCACCAATAAAATTCCATTAAAGCAAAAACGAATTACCTCCGAAGTTTGTATTCATCATTTATGGTTTAACGACGATGATTATAAAACAAAAGGGAATTTTATTAAATGGAATCCTTCAGTAAAAACAGAATACGATCGCGCTAAATTATTTGAAGCCATGTTGGATGGAACTATTGATGTTGTAGCCACCGATCATGCACCGCATACATTTGAAGAAAAAAGTCAACCTTATTTGAAAGCACCTAGCGGTGGTCCATTAGTTCAGCACGGCATACAAGCTATGTTGGATTTTTATGATCAAAAGAAAATAAGTTTAGAAAAGATCGTTGAAAAAATGAGTCATAATGTAGCCGATCTATTCAACATCGAAAACCGAGGATACATTCGCGAAGGCTATTACGCCGATATGGTATTGGTTGACCTAAAAAAGCCGCAAACTGTTTCAAAAGAAAATATCTTATATAAATGTGGATGGAGCCCTTTTGAAGGCCATACATTTAAAAGCAGTATTGCCAAAACATTTGTAAACGGCCATTTGGTATTTAATAATGGTAAATTTGATGAGAGTAAATTTGGGAAACGTTTGTTATTCAATCGCCCTAAATAAATACCTGAACTGAAAATTGAACTTGGTACTTTTTGATACCCTAACCTAAAAACTCAACCAATGATCATTTTTTCTTTAAATACAGTATTGCCACATGTGGTAAGAACTGCAAAGAACGCCGGTGAATTTATACGTAAAGAACGTTTAAAATTTACGCCCGATAAAATTGAGATGAAAGGCCTAAACGACATGGTTAGTTATGTTGATAAAGGCGCGGAACAAATGATTGTTGCAGAACTTCGCGAAATTTTACCGGAAGCCGGATTTATGGTAGAAGAAGATTCTGCCAAAGAAAAAAAAGAGTATAACTGGATCGTTGATCCCTTGGATGGAACAACAAATTTTATTCATGGCATTCCTTGTTATGCCGTAAGCATAGCCCTAGAGCATAAAGGCGAAATTATTTTGGGTGTAGTGTACGAAGTAGCAAAAAAAGAATGTTTTAGCGCTTATAAAGGTGGTGGCGCGTTTTTAAATGAAGCACCCATAAAAGTTTCGGCAAACAAAAGTTTATCTGAAAGTTTAATTGGAACAGGTTTTCCGATCTATAATTTTGATAGACAAGAAAATTATTTGAATGTATTGCGCGAGCTAATGCAAAAAACACATGGCGTGCGCAGAATTGGGGCCGCCGCGGCCGACCTATGCTACTTGGCTTCCGGAAGATTAGATGCATTTTACGAGTATAATTTAAATCCTTGGGATGTGGCAGCAGGCGTTTTAATAATTAAAGAAGCCGGCGGAACAGTTTGCGATTTTAAAGGTGAACAAAACTGGTTGTACGGAAAAGAAATTATTGCCACAAACGGATGGGTAGAAAGAGAATTTATGCAACTTGTACAAAAGCACTTTAATTGAACCAGATCCAAAATAGAACCATCAATCTTTTTTTATGGGTTTTTAGCCTTTCGGTGGCTTTTATTTTAACGTTGCCCGTTTTAATTCAAGATGGTATGTTTATGGACGGAGTGCTTTACACTGCTGTATCGCATAATTTGGCAAATGGCATAGGTACATTTTGGTTTCCGAGTTTTAGTTTTAATAACCTGGCAGGCATTCAAAATTCATTTCACGAACAACCACCCTTGGTATTTGGAATTCAAGCGCTGTTTTTTAAACTGCTTGGCGATAGCATGTACGTAGAACGTTTTTATGTATTCTTATGTTTACTCATCAATATACTTCTTATTAAAAAATTATGGGAACTTATTTTTAAAGGAGATGAGCATACCAAAGCGCTTTCGTGGCTTCCTGTTTTATTTTGGATCAGTATTCCAGTTTGCTTTTGGTCGTTTAGCAATAATATGCACGAGAATACTGTGAGCATTTTTGTTCTTGCGTCAATTATTTCTATTTTGAAAGTAGTTCAGGATAAAAAACCTTTACATCTTATTCTTGCAGGCATCTGTATTTTTTTGGCCAGCTTTTCAAAAGGTTTACCAGGCCTATTTCCTATTGTAGTGCCGTTGGTGTTTGTATATAAACATCAGCTTTCATTTAAGCAAGCAGCCCTTTATTCATTAGCACTTTTTGGTATTGTTGGGTTTATTTATGGCATGCTGCTTGTAAGCTCTTCGGCAAGGGAATCACTTTACAATTATTTTGTATTGCGATTAATTAAACGCGTGAATGATGTACCTACGACAAGTTATTATTTAGATACCTTATTTCGCTTGGTAATGGAATCGGGAATTATGATAGGAATTGTTTTGATAATAAGATTTAGTACAAGAAAATTGCAATTAGAACGCATAGAACATTCAACTAAAACTTTTACATTTTTAATGATAGGTTTGTTAGGCGTATTGCCATTAATGCTTACGTTAGTTCAAAAAGGATTTTACATGTTACCTGCACTGCCTTATATCGCTATTGGCTTTTCAATTTTAATAGCGCCACAAGTAAATATGATCCTTTTTAAACTCTGCCAAAGTAAATTAGACGGGGCATTAAAAACAGTTTGTATAGTAATGGCCATCTTGTCTATCGCACTTCCTATATTAAATATTGGAAAAAGTTCGCGCGATAAACAAAAATTAGAAGATATTCATTTGCTCGCAACAGCTATTCCTGCGAAAAGCATTGTTAATTGCTCGCCTCAATTACTCACCGATTGGTCGCTGCAAACTTATCTTTCGCGCTATTATTTTATTAGCTTAGACATCAATTCCTCGCATGAGTTTTTCCTTTATAACAAGGAAGAGTTTAATTCTAAAAGGGAAGAATTACTTAAAGACTACGAGGTTCTGTCAAACGACCTTACTTATTACACACTATTAAGACGCAGATAATCAATAATTTAGCTTTGTCTTATTAAAGTCCATTTCGGTCGAATTTAATAGGTTGATAAAACAACCTTTTTTAGTTTTGAACGTACAATAGAAGTACAAACCAGTTCCAAACGCCACAAATGAGACCCTTAAAGATCATACTTACCCTAGTTCTGTTCACAATTGCAAGTTTTGCTTATTCACAAAAGTATATGGACGGTGATATTATTTTTATTAAAAATAAAAAGACTGGTGCTTCTTTGATTCCAAACGGAAAAACAAAATTCAATTATCTCGGAGTTATTTTTATTGAAAATGGTGTTCCAATTGTTTATCATGCTACTGAACCGGTTTCTTCGAGTAATATTGATGATTTTATTGGTCTTTCGGAAGGAAGAGAATATAAGATCCGTCGTTTATACGAACAAGAATTATTGGATAAAGATGTGGTTTCAACTATGCGTTCGTTTGCAAAAGCAAAATTACAAATGCATTACGATAATAAATTAACGCTGAACAACGACGAATTGTACAACGCTGAATTTGTTTACAAAATGTTTCAGCAATGCTTGGGAATTCCTTTAACCAAGCCCAAAACATTAGAAAGTTATAAAAATGATGCTGCATCTATCGATTTCTTAAAAGATGCTTATGGTCCTGCTATTCTCACCGAAAAAATGGTGGTAACAGGAGATATTTACAATTCTGAATATGTAGTTGCTCCAGAAACAGAATAATTTACTGCTGTTTTTTGCCGCACAATGACCGTTTACATAATCACCAATTCGCATTTTTTACATGGTTAAATGGATTTCTTTTTTCCGCGCTTTCCAAGATCATAATTAAATCCAATAGCTAATCCAAAATTCGTGAAGTTAGGATTATAATAAGGTCCTGTTTTTGCAGGAGAGGTTACTGTTTTAGAATATCTAAATTCTAAGAATATGGTTTCACGATCGAATAATTTGTATTGAAATCCCAAATTAATATTAGCTCCAAAAGTGAATTTTCTAAAATCATACAAAGGAGAGATATACCATTTTGAAACGCCCTGCTTAAAAAAGTAATCTGCATTTGAACCTGCCGAAATGTAAATATATTTGGTGTCAAACCTTAGGTTAAGCGGGACGCTAATATTGTAAAAAGTAGAATGAAATATCATGCCATGAATTTCTTCTGCAGCAGCTTTAGAAATAATATATACGCCTGATTCAAATGATAAACGCGATAATCTAATTCGTTTGATAATCTGAACACCACCACCGTAAACAAAAAAAGTGAAGGGTGTTAAGTTTAATAAGCCGCTTTTTTCGCTTATTAGCTTTCCTCCAATTTTGTATTCAGAACTTTTATAATGATCAATAGTATGTTCTTGGGCATTGAGGTCAGAAAATAAAATAGAAATGAATAAGATAAATGTAAGCCTTCGGATTTGCATTGGATAAGCTTATAACGAAAAACGGTAAAAGATATTGCAATAAATTTATCCCTCAACTCCCTGCCTCGCCGGCAGGCAGGCGCTCGGAATCACAGGCATTGGCAGTGAGATCTAATCGTTTTTTTTGCCACTAAGACGTTAATTCACAAAGTTTTATTTTTCGTTTGCGGAACAAAATGTCCCGTTCACCAATACTTTCGGAGGAGCATCCGGTTGGGCGACACATTTTGTTTCGGAAAATCCCCATCTTGAGGGGGTAGATTTTGCATTAGCAAAAGACGGGGAAGGAAACTATATTAGCCCCATCGCTTTTTTCAATTCATAAACGTCTGTAATTTCAGAGCCCAGTCTAGTTACATTAAAGTAATTATCTTTCTTTAAAACAGCTCGTGCAAATTCATCTTTTCTTACTACATAAACATTAGAGCCAACCAAAATGCACATGGAGTATTGGATCTTCGTATCAATTTTCATTTTTGAAGCTGCAGCATACGTATAAACCATGTTCCTGTTTGTTTCTATCAAATAAATGGCGCTAGCAAGTATTTCTTCTTTTGCTCCAGTTGATACAAAAATTGGTTGAATTTCTTCAGCCGAGCTCGGCATGGTATGCGGACAATCTGAATTAAAAATTCCAAAATTGCTGATTCTAAAAACACGTGTGATCGCAGGAACTACTCCACCGGCTTTTATTTGCGTTGTTACCGATAATTCTTCTTGCTTTTGCAAACGGATCTTTTGTTGAATGTATTCTTCCTGAATTTTTTGTTGTTGCACCACATACACCGCTTGCTTTGCTTCCATCTCGGCTTTTAATTTTGCTTCATCGGCAACGCGCTTTACCTGCAAGGTTTTGTATTTCTCAAATTTTTCTTCGTATTTTTTTGAAGCATCGGCAAAATCATTTCCTGTAAGCACAGGGTAAACAACTAATTTTTCAACGCGTTGCTTTAATTTCAAAACTAAAATATAGTTCTTGCCTTTTGTAGGGCCTTCTTCAATTTCGGCACTGCTCCAGGTAATGTCTTTCATTTCCGCTTTGTAATTGGTGCTTTCGCTTCCAATTTCAAATACGGCGTTCTTAAAGGCTGATAGTTCAGGGAATTCTTTATAATCCACATCTAATTCAAATTGTGGACGGCCCGAAGATTTGTTGGGCTTATTTGGCTGTAATGGTATTTCTAGTTTCTCTATCTTTTTAGTGTAAACCACCTTTACACTATCAATTCGTTTTGGAATGGCTGCAATAGCAGGCTCATATTTTTGTGCGAGTTTTTTAAGTTCTTGTTTAGCTTCTGCCGGATTGGGCGGCTGCTGTTGAGGCGACACAACAGGATTATCACGTTTGATATAAGTCCAATTTCTTGCTACTGTATCTAAAACATATTGATTAAAGTGATCTTCGGTTTGCGTACTGCTAAATTCTACCGTTAAAGGTTTATCATGCTTAATAAATACAGGTTCTCCGTTTTGAGATCCTGTAATTTCAAACATACCTGCGCTTTCAAACGTAAATTCTGTTCCGGCACTATCGTATCGCATGGGAATTCCGCTTGCAATAATTTCGGCTTGATCATGAATTTCTCGGTAAAGAATTTCTACTTCACCTTTAATTTCTTCGCCGGCTTTATTTACAAAACTGCTTTTCGGGATTTTAATTTTAGAGCCTGTAGAATGTTTGATGTCGGCTCCTTTTGAATTATCAACTTTATAGGAAGTGTTGTTCACCTTTATTTTTTCAAAAGGTTCGTTTATGAACTTTGTATTCTTTGCTGTATTCTTATTTTCTTGATCTTTTAAAGTAGTTGTTTTATCATTCGATGCTATTTGTTTTGTTGATTTATTGAATAATGCTGTATAGGTTACGGTACAAATTACGGTTACTCCTGCAATAACGGCGGCGTATTTTATATAATTATTCTTCCACCAACTTTTGTCGCTCCTTGCTTTGGTAATACTTTGTTCTTTGAACTGTTTAACTAAATTGTCAAAGTCTTTGTGTTTATTGATCTCATCGTCACTTACCTTAGGGCGATCAATATTAAATTTTGGTTGCATACTAATTCTTTTTGGGTGATGTTATTGCTTTCTTTAACTTTTCTAAAATTCTGTACATTCTTACTTTGGCGTTATTCTCAGTTATATACATTATTTCTCCTATCTCTTTAAAAGCGCGTCTCTCAAAGAAACGCAGTTCTACCATTTGACAATCCTCCGGATCAAGTTCGCTAATTACCTTTTTTAATAAAGGAATATAGTCCTCGAGGTAAAACTCCTGTGTTTCTTCACAAATAAATCTCAAGTCGCCAATATCAGCATTTATGCAGCGTTTATTTTTTTGCTCACGAAACAATTGCATCAACTCACTGTGCGCAATGCGATACAACCAACTTGCAAATGGCACACCTTTAAATTCATACTTTCCAATATTGGTAAGTGCTTTTAAAAACACTTGTGAAGTAAGATCAAAGGCGGTATCCTTATCATCCATACGTTGGTACAAGTAGCCAAAAATTTGCTTGTAGTACTTATCGTATAAAGGTGCGAAATGGTTGGGATCAGCTTTCGCGGCCTCAATGATCAGGTGCTCTTCTTGCAACTGAACATCGGTATGATGGTATCGAGAATTGTAACTCATAGAGGCTGCGTTTTTATTGTTACCTCTTTATAACTGAAATAATTCTCGCGGGTTACGCCAAAATTTCAAATAACGTTAACATTATAAGTAAGTACCTGGCTATCAGTTACAAAATTTAAGGTTAAATTGAGTGAAGAGCCTTAAATCTGGGCGAACCGACCTTTCAGATGAGTAAACTGACTAATTGCCTAAATTCATAAAGAGAATAAATGGCCATCTTTATCAAGTATTGGGGCGTGCCCCCGCCTCTGGAATTACCCATGCGGGGTGGGACTTTTCGTTCGCCGCGGCGAACAATCTTTTTGCCTGAAAAAGGCAAAAAGGATTTCCACTACGATCCCTCACGCGGCGGTAAAAAAAACAGCTGCCTCTTCTTACCGCCCGCGCCAGGGATGCGAAAGGTTTAGCTCTTTTTTGTTTGGCTTTTCGCCAAACAAAAAAAGCCGAAGCGAAGCGGAGGTCAAGTAGGCAAAGGGAGTTTCACCCTAAGCCTCTCACAGAACCGTACGTGAAGCTCTCACTTCATACGGCTCTTGTCATACTAGCTA
>JAWXAS010000080.1:0-4153 GCA_034439635.1 Bacteroidota bacterium
GATGTAAATATTAACAATTATCGTTTACAGGTATTTCCGGGTACTCCAAGTGGTAACTTTACAAATAAGTTTTATGATAAAAAAACCTGTGTAGATGTGGTTGGATATTTAAGCACCGAAATAAAATTTGCTGAATGCTATTCATCACTTAATGATTATGGCAATCCTCTTTATGTTAGTAATGGCTTTTTAGTTAACACAAACAGGTATTTAAAAATTTATGCGAGCGAAAATAAATTGTATAATATCGGTAACAGTATGATGGTTTCTTTGGATGTTGGTTTCTACGCAGTAGGCAATCAGGCAGGCAATGGCAGGCTTGTTGGTGGTATTGTAATCAATAAGAATCTTATCAAAAATCATATCACAACGCCAAGCACCGGCGAATATGTAAATATTGGAATTTCTGTTCAAGATCCATTTGCAAGCAGCCCTGTTGCATATGCGCCTTCGGGTGTTAACACAAGCATCAATCAAAACACAATTACTAGTGTGCATAATGGTATTGATGTAAAAAACATAAGTTTTGCCACGGTTGATATTAATAAAAATATAATTGATCTTGTGAATGAACCAAATACTTTTGTTCCGGTTCCAATTCAATATGGAATTAATACCGAGCAATTGCAATTTAAAGCATTGATAACACAAAATAAAGTTATCGGCGCAACAACATATTCACCAGGCGTTCATGCCATAAACACGGCATTAAACGCACTAATGTCTGTTAGGTGCAATACTACTTCGTTTACAAACCGAGGTATTCAGTTTAATAATGGTCAAACGGTTGATTATTTTGAAGATAATTTAATGAGCAATCAAAACTTAGGTTTCGTGTTAGATAACAATGCAGTAACGACCAATCAGAATAGTGTTAATGTAATGGGTGATATAAACAGACCAACAAATAATATTTGGGATTTGGTAGTGAATGCTCCTAATTACAAAACCGCTACGTTAGCAGGAAGTTCAGCACAAAATGCCAGGATGTATGTAAATATAACAACGCCTTACTTAAACCCTAACGGTAGTGGTTCAACTACTGGTCCTCTCGGAGTTTTCGATTATTACTACAATGGAAATAGTGGTACTTTACTTCAGGCAAATCCTGTTACCCCAAGTTGTAGAATAAGTAACAATAGTAATAATAGCAACAACAGCGCGCAAAATGTTCTTGCAAGCATGGTCAGCGGGTCAATTATATACACGATCAATCCTATCGAAACCCAAATGATCAACAAGCACATGGCCTATAGAACGCTTAAAGTGAATCAGTCGCTGCTCAATAACTCATCTGTGCTTACAAACTTCTATAATAACGCCCAAAACAATTGCTTGCAGCAGCTTTGCGCTATTGAAAATGATCTGATGAATACAGACTACACTAACGCACAAATAAAAATAAATTCATTTAGTCCGTCTTGTCAAATCGAAACCAACTACAAAAACTATTATCAAATTCTGAAAAACACAAAAGATAGTACTTATTCTATTTCAGATAGTTTAAATTTGATCTCATTGGCAAATCAATGCCCGTATATTGATGGTGGTGTTGTGTTTCAGGCCAGAGCTTTGTATAATATTTTGTATAGAGGTTATTATAAATTCGCAGGTAATTGTTCTTCAAGTTATTCAAACAGACAAAATACTGAAATTGAAGAAGAAGGAATAAGTGTAATTTTAAAATCAAAACTTTACCCTAATCCTAATAATGGAGCATTTAAAATTGAGTTACAAAACCCATTAAAAACTTTAAATTTCACTGTAGTTATTTATGACATAATGGGTAAAACCGTATTTAAAAGTGAGTACTCTGCAACTAGTGTAGGAATGCTTGAGATTGATTCAAAACTTTTGAAAGGAATTTATTTAGTAAAAATAGTTTTTGAAGACAATTCGGCAGACATACATAGGCTTATTATTGATTAACAAAAACCGTCCTATTGTAACAATTAGGATGCTTGTTATTTTATTAAATTCCTTGTTCATTGAATATAAAGGACAAGTTAACTATGTTCAGAATCCAAGTTTTGAAGATTTTGACTCTTGTTATAATATCAATTTTAATAACGCTCCACGATATTGGGACACTTTAAGGGCGGGTGGTGGTGGTGGACCGGAAGCATGCACTCCTTGTTCCATTCTAAATAGCCGTGGTGTTCCGTATAATGGCATAATGCCATCTTTTCAAATACCAAGGACCGGTCAGAAATATGTTTTCTTCACAAATTATGTTGAGCAACCAAACCCGCCCCCGGGTGATCTTAGAGAATATGTACAAAATGAGCTTTCACCTCCCTTAAAACCTGGTAAAAAGTATTGTGCTACTTTTTATGTTAGTTTGATGAACGAGAGCAAGTATGCCATTACTGAATACGGCGCATACTTCGATGATGGAAGCATTAGTACTCCATATTATGGGGCATCAACTGTTATTCCGTATGTAAAAAGCCCAGTTGGCGTGTTTTTAACTGATACATTAGGATGGATAAAAGTGCAAGGATCATTCATCGCTAGTGGGAATGAGCGTTATCTAACACTTGGCAACTTTAAAAGCAATGCTAATACAACATTCAGCATTATGAGCGGCCCACGTCTGGTAGCAGATTATTACGTAGAAGACGTTTCAGTTATTGAAGCCGATCTTCCTGCTTATGCCGGAAGAGATACAGTCTTGTGTATTGGTGATAGCGTTTTTATTGGCCGCCCACCTGAGGTTGGTTTAGAATGCATTTGGTCAACAAACAGTTCCACCATAGCAACTGGCGGAGGCTTATGGGTTAAACCTGCAGCCACTCAAACCTTTGATGTTCAGCAAGAGGTTTGCGGAGTGTTTACTTATGATACAATACAAATTCAATTAAAGCCAAAATACACAGATGCCGCAACACTAACAGCAAATTACTCGCGCTTCTGTTTTAAAGACAGTCTGAAATTGAGTTTATTAAACCCGCCAATCGACAGCGATGCTAAATTCGTTTGGCAAGGACCAAGTTTAAGCAATTACACAATTACAAGCCCAGCCGGAATTATTCAGCAAAGTTCAACATATAATATTTCTTATAACAGCCTTGGTGGCGGAACTTATTGCCCGTACAGTTACAACAAATCAATTTCTATTGAGTTAATAGACTCCTGTGACGTTGAGCCTGTTTTTCCCAATATTTTTACTCCTAATAATGATGGCGTTAACGATACATGGGGAATAAACTATAAAAAGGTTTCTTATGTAAAAGAGATCAGTTATTCCATTTACAATCGGTGGGGCAATTTAATTTTTGAATCTAATTTGCCAAATACTCGCTGGGATGGTTACACAACTTCAGGTATTCAATGTACCGATGGAGTGTATTTTTATATTGTAACTATAACTGATTTTAAGGATCAAGTTAAAAAATATAAGGGGAATGTAACTTTGGTAAGGTAATACTCTTAGATATTTATAACTTGCGAGTGTGCAAAAAGCGAAAGAAGAAGAAAAACGCTGAGGTAATACCGGCTGTTGGTATAATTATTTTTTAACCGTAAATAGCCAGTTGATTTCGTTGTGAAAAGCAAAAGCTGCAAGGGATGTGGAAAGCGCAGACTTGAGGACTGTAAGAATATCCTTCGATATTTTGAAGACCGCAAAGTTGAGCATTTTCGCAGGCCGACGTAGATTTTGCTTTGGAATAGAAATTCAACTGTGTATTTACGGTTTAATCTTCTTTGTTTCATTCAAAAGATCTTGTTTTGATTTTGGTCTTCGATCGTACTGCCATCTGTAGCCTTTTAATTTTGAATCTGCTTCGGTTACATCTTTGATTGGTGTTATACTCCCTTTCGGTTTATTATTCATCGTTGATCGTTCTATCTCTTCATTCTTGAACCAAATATTCATAGAGCCGCATGTTGTTTTATTTAAGCCAATGATCTTTGATTTATCCTTCACGAAATAGAGCGCTTCTACATTATCCGTTAAAACAGCTTTGCGTATAGTATCCTTTACAAAAAAAGCTTCAATGTTCTTACAAGATAATTGATTGTATTTATTTGATGAATCTACTTGATTGATCAAAAAAGCATTGTTCTCTAAAATAAATCCCTTAATGGAAGCACTATCAATTTTAATTTTGATGGTTTTACCTGTTGCTTGCGAACGATTCGACCATAA
>JAWXAS010000081.1:0-11671 GCA_034439635.1 Bacteroidota bacterium
TTTTTAATCCTTTTTTACTTTTTTCGGTAGATTTTTATCACACTATTTTTAAACAAACTCAATAATAACAAGGCTTACAGAGTTTTTGAGGGACGACTATTTATAAACTGGGAGTTTGTTTAACTAGATTTTCATATACATGCATTTTTTAACTCAAATACAATTTAGTTTACAGCATAAAAAGGAAGCTGATCTCTCAGCTCCCTTCAGAAAAAACCCTTACTCTGCGGGTTTATTTGACCCCACATTTAAGCAGGATCAAATTTTATTGGAATATTATAATATGAACTAACCGTTTTGCCTGCAAGTTTTGCAGGGCTCCATTTTGGCATCGAACTTATTACTCGTAAAGCTTCTTTATCACACTCTACACAGTTTTCAACACCTTTTAGTATTTCGGCTTTTTCAACAATTCCTTCTTTAGTAACAATAAATTTGATGAACACCTTCCCTCCTACTTTATTATCTTTTGCGCTAGTTGGATATTTTAATTCTTTACTAATATACTTCACCATTTCTAGCGCCCCTCCTTTGAACTCGGCAATTTCGTCAACTTTTTCAACTACATCCTTATCGGTTTGTGCATTATAACTTACACTTAAGAATAATGCTAAAATAAATACTGCTTTTTTCATGTGAATTGTTTTGGTTAAGCAAAATGCGAAGATATAACGCGTGTTACTATGCAAAATTTATAAATGGTGGTGATTTAATGGTATCTGGTTCTTTTGCGGATGCTTTGCCAATAAATACCAATAGAACAAGAGAGGATTCAGGGTTCGTAATTCCCAAACCGCGTGAGGGATTGCAGCGAAAATCATTTTTGCCCTGCCTCTTTGGCGCAAAAAGATTGTTCGCCGCGGCGAACGGAAAGCCCGACGGCGAGCGAACTTCCATTGTTTGCGGTGAGGTTCGCCAACACGCCCAAATAATTTCTAAAAAAACGAGATCAAACTCTTAGCTTCCGAATTTTAAAAATAAAGCCTATCAAATACCACTCGTTCCACTCAAAATGGTAAAATTAATATTTTCAGGGTGCTCTTCAGGCTTTACAGTAATAACAGGGATCTTACTCAAATGAATAACTTGTTGTGCGTATGGTCCCAAAAAGAATCCACTTAACTCAGCGTCTTGATCGCTCATAATAACTATAAGGTCTGCGCCAATTTTTTCGGAGTATTGCACAGTTGCTGTTGCCCGATTTTTTAATCCTGATAATACATCCGAAGTATACGTTACTCCTTTTTCCTTCGCTAATTTTTCTACTTGGTGCAAAATAAGTTCCATTTGTGGCTTGTGATTCTCATCTTCAGGTCCTAATAAAGCAACAGCATGTAAATGCGCGCTAAATTGTTTCGCCATTTCAATAGCATACACCACTTTTTGACGAGAATGCGCGCTATTATCAATAGGAATAAGGATCTTATTATATCCCTTATGATTGGCGATTTTACTCATAGTCATAACTTGGCAATTTGCTTTTGTAATAACGCGTAAAGCATTGCTCCCAATAACCAACTCTTCCATAGGAGAGTAGCCGTGAGTTCCCATAACTACTAATGAAGCATCAATTTCCTTGATTGTATCTATAACTTCTACCGCAGGAATTCCGGTTTTAATGATGCATTCCACATTCACACCAAATTCAGAACGCACATCATTGGCTAGTTCATTTAATTTATTCTCGATCTTCTTTTCAAATTCGAGCGGGTCATTTAATTGCAACACCGGTAAAAATAAATTTTGTCGAGTATAATTTGAATTGATCACGTGCAACAAACACACATCACCTTTTGTTAATTGAGCAACAAAAGCACCATGCTGTATAGCTAATAAAGATGTTTCGCTAAAATCAATTGGTATAAGGATCTTCGAGGTCTTAAAATGGATCATAGTAATTTGGTTTTATACAACCAAAGTTATAGGTATTTTTTAAAGAAACAAGTCTTCAACTATTTTAATGTGAGAAGTGCCACGTTCTCCACATGAGCAGTTTGAGGGAACATATCTACAGGCTGCACTTTTTCGATGGTATATAAATGCTCCATAAGCGCCAGATCGCGGGCCTGAGTGCTTGGATTACAACTTACGTAAACAATGCGACTAGGTTTTAAATTCATCATTACCGTTATCACTTCTGGGCTCATTCCTGCTCGCGGTGGATCGGTAATTATCACATCCGGGTTTCCATGTGTATTTACAAATTCATAAGTAAAAATATCTTTTATATCTCCGGCCGCAAAAAAAGTATTTTTTATTCCGTTATTTTCTGAATTTTTAAAAGCGTCTTTTACGGCCGCTTCTACATATTCAATACCCGTCACTTTTTTACAATGGCGAGCAATAAAATTGGCAATGGTTCCTGTGCCGGTATAAAGATCATACACAACATCCGTTTTTTTTAACTGAGCAAAATCTCTTGCTATTTTATAAAGTTCGTAAGCCTGCTCTGAATTTGTTTGGTAAAAAGATTTTGCGCTGATATCAAATTTTAAACCTTCCATTACTTCGGTAATATGATCCTTTCCTGAAAACGTTTTAATATCCAGATCTTGAATAGTATCATTTCCTTTCGGATTATGGGCGTATTGTAAAGAAGTGATCTGCGGAAATTTTTCTTTCAAGTGTAAACAAAGCGCTTTCATGTCCTCTTCGTTATTTTCAAACATACTCAAAACAACCATCACTTCTTTAGTAGACGTTGTACGAATAATAACAGTTCTTAAAAAACCGGCTTTACTTCTGATATCAAAAAAAGTGAAGTTATGCTTAAAAGCGTAATCTCTTATTGCCAACCTTATAGAATTACTTGGCTCAGCTTGCAAATAACAATTATTGATGTCTAATATCTTATCAAATAAACCCGGAATGTGAAATCCTAAAGCGTTTTTATTAGGAACCTCAATTCCGTTTTTTATTTCCTCATTGGTAAGCCACTTTTTATTAGAAAAAGAGAACTCCAATTTATTCCGATAAAAATAAGGTTCTTTATTTGCTACAATCGGTGTAACATCTCCGTAGGTTAATTTCCCAATGCGCGTAAAGGCATCGGTAACATATTTTTGTTTAAAACACAATTGCGTTTGATAATCCAAACTTTGCCATTTACAACCACCACATGTTCCAAAATGTTCGCATTTAGGCTGTATTCTGTTCTTAGAAGGTGTAACTATTTTAGTAACTTTTGCTTCGGCATAGCTATTCTTTTTGCGATGCACCATTACATCAACCACATCGCCGGGAACTGCGCCTTCTATAAAAACTACCAAATTTTCATGTTTGGCAATAGCCTTTCCGTCAGTAGATGTATCTACTATCTCAAGTCCTTGTAATTCAAAGTTCTTTTTGATCTTGCTCATTTTACCAGATGCGCAAAGTTAAGTATCTTTGGCACATGGCTAGGTACTTTCTTAAACTTTCTTATAACGGCACTGATTTTAATGGCTGGCAAGTTCAGGATAATACCCCAAATACGGTTCAACAAACAGTTCAGGAAAAGATAAGCCTTTTATTAAAAGAGAACATTGAATTGGTAGGTTGCGGGCGAACAGACGCTGGTGTACATGCCAAAAATTACGTAGCTCATTTTGATAGTAATGCCCCAAATTTGATAAGCAATAAAGCGCATTGGATCTATAAATTCAGCACAATCATGCCTCCCGAAATTTCCATTCAGGATATTATTCAGGTAGATGAAAAAACGCATGCTCGTTTTGATGCTTTATCGCGCACGTACTATTATTTTTTACACCAACAAAAAAATCCATTTATTGATCGCTTTAGTTATTATGTGTACGGAGATATTGATTTTGAATTGATGAATAAAGCGGCACACGTTTTAATGGATTATAAAGACTTTACAAGCTTCAGTAAATTAAATACCCAAACACATACCAACAACTGCAAGATCACCAAAGCTATTTGGCAAAAAGTGAGTGATGGCGAATGGCGATTTACTATCAAATCTGATCGCTTTTTAAGAGGCATGGTTCGCGCAATTGTTGGAACACTTTTACAAGTTGGTAAAAACAAGATCACCATTGAAGAATTTAAAAAGATCATTGAAGCCAAAGACAGAAGTAAAGCGGGCAATAATGCTCCTGCCAATGCCTTGTTTTTAGTTGCTATTGAATATCCTAAAGACCAACACAGTGAGTGAGAAAAAAGAAAATAAATTAAACTTCGCTCTTATCAAGAGGATATTAAGCTACTCGAAACCCTATAAATTTCGTTTTGCAGTTTCTATATTCCTTACTCTATCTTTATCAGTACTCGCCATTATTCGCCCGCTATTAGTAAGTAATGCATTAACCACTGATGTTTCCGAAAACAAAAGCATTCACGACCTTAATACTTCCTGTTTGATCATCCTTGGATTTATCTTTTGTGAAGCTATTCTTCAATTCGCAAACATTAGCACTACCAATTTTTTAGGACAAAGTATTGTAAAAGACCTTAGAAATCAGATCTACCGACATATTTTAAAATTAAAGAATACCTATTTTGACAATACACCAGTAGGTATGTTGGTAACCCGTTCAATTTCTGACATTGAAAGTTTGAGCGATGTTTTTTCGGAAGGATTTATAGTAATAGCAGGCGACTTTGTGATGCTTATTATTTTTGCAAGCGCCATGTTTTGGAAGAACTGGGTATTGGCCTTACTTGTATTTACAACTATTCCCATCCTATTTATTGCAACCGCCTTATTTAAAAACGGTGTAAAGAAAACATTTAATGAAGTAAGAAATGCAGTTTCAAATTTAAATACGTTTACGCAAGAACATATAACAGGCATTCGCGTTATTCAACTATTTAATAAAGAAAAAGATGAACACGATAAATTTAAAGTGATCAATGAACAGCATCGTAATGCTAACATTCGCTCGATATTTTATTACTCTATATTTTTTCCTGTGGTTGAGATCCTCTCTTCTGTGTCTATTGCTTTAGTAATTTGGTACGCTGGTGTAAAATCCTCTACACTTCATGTTACCCTAGGAGATCTTACTTTTTTTGTGATGTTAACCAATATGATGTTTCGTCCTATTCGTATGCTGGCCGACCGCTTAAACACCCTGCAAATGGGAATTGTAGCGGCGGATAGGGTTTTTAAAGTATTAGATACAAATGAAATCATTCATGACGCCGGCAAAATAGAATTTTTGAAAATAAATGATAGGATCCTATTCAAAGATCTTTGGTTTGCTTATGTAAATGATAATTATGTATTGAAGAACATTAACCTAGAGATCAAAAAAGGTGAGCGTATTGCCTTTGTTGGAGCAACAGGTTCAGGAAAATCAACCATTATAAATTTATTGAGTCGATTTTACGAATACAACAAAGGAAGTATTTCTATCGACGGCAAAGGTATTGAAGACTATTCCTTAGCCTCCTTAAGAAAGAATACCGGGGTGGTTTTACAAGATGTGTTTTTATTTAACGATAGTATATATAATAATATAACACTTCATAATCCTGGCATTCACAAAGAAGAAGTAGTAAAAGCCACCAAACAAATTTGCCTGTATGATTTTATTATGAATTTACCCGGTGGTTTTGATTATGAAGTAAGAGAAAGAGGTATAAGCTTGTCAGCAGGGCAACGACAATTGATCGCCTTCATCAGAGCTTACGTTTATAATCCCGAAATATTTGTGTTAGACGAAGCTACTGCCTCTATTGATACACCAACCGAACAACTTTTACAAAAAGCAACTGATATCCTTACGCAAGGAAGAACTTCCATTATAATTGCGCATCGTTTATCTACCATTAAAAATGCAGATAAGATCATTGTAATGGAAAAAGGCGAAGTGATCGAACAAGGCAATTTAAAAGAACTCCTATCTACCGAGAGCAAATTCAAAATGCTTTACGAGATGCAACAGGGAGAGCTTATAGTTTAGGTTTTAAAAGGCAGAAACCAAAGAGATGCCTTGCATCTCACAGAGTTTTGCACAGATTGCACCGAGAATACAGTGTTTAAACTAGGCTCTTTTTGAACTCAGTGACCTCTGTGCAAAACTCTGTGAGGTTGAAAGCCTCTGTGGTTTCTGCCTCTAATTCGAGACTCTTCCATCCTTCATCACAAGTGTGCGATCGCCCATTTTTGCCAATTCGTTATTGTGTGTAACGATCACAAAGGTTTGCTTTAATTCGTGGCGAAGTTTAAAAAAAAGTTGATGTAATTCACTTGCATTTTTACTATCCAAATTTCCGCTTGGTTCATCAGCAAAAATAACTTTGGGGTTGTTGATCAAAGCACGAGCCACTGCCACGCGTTGCTGCTCGCCCCCACTCAACTCAGAAGGTTTATGAGTAGCTCGGTCTTTTAAATTAAATAATTCCAATAATTCAACGGCTCTTGCTTCTGCTTCTTTTTTTGATTTTTTTGCGATGAAAGCAGGAATACAAATATTTTCAAGCGCATTAAACTCTGGCAATAAATGATGGAATTGAAATACAAAACCAATATTCTCATTTCTGAAAGCCGCCAGTTTTTTGTCGTTTAGCTCAACCACATTTTGTCCATTAATTAAAACTTGGCCTGAGTCAGGCCGTTCCAAAGTTCCTAATATCGTAAGCAATGTAGTTTTACCTGCTCCCGAAGAACCAACAATAGAAACAACTTCTCCTGAATTTATATGAAGGTCAACACCTTTCAATATTTCCAGTGAACCGTACGATTTATGAATTTGTTTTGCTACGATCATATTATGCTAAGTACAAATAACACATCAAAGTTATGATTAAAATTCCTAAAATATCCAATATCAATCCAACTTTAAACATATCTTTCGTATGGATCATTTTAGTTCCGAATACAATGGTATTGGCTGCCGTTGCCACCGGGAGCATAAATCCAATAGACGAAGCAAAAGTAGCCGGAATCATCAACAATAAAGGCGATACATCAATGTTTTTTTGCAAGGCCATCATAACAGGAATCGCTAATTGTATGCTCGCAATGTTGCTGGCAAACTCACTTATAATAGTTACTATACAACAAATTCCTAAAATAATAAAAATAACAGGTACACCTTTGAGCACCATTAACTGATTTGCCAACCATGTACTCAAACCGGTTACTTCAAAACCATACGCCAAAGCAAAACCCGATCCAAACATTAAAATAATATCGTAGCGGATCTTTTTGGCGTCTTCCCATACTAACAAAGCATTGCCTTTATCGGTTTTACTGGGAATAAGAAACAATAACATGGCCGCTGCTAATGCTACAAACGAATCGTCAACAAATTTAGGAACCTTAAACAAATTTGCCCAGCCATGCATTTTAAATATTCCAAGATCTATATCTGCCCTTGAAAACCATAAAAGTATACAAGAAATAAAAATTCCAAACACCCATTTTTCTTCGGGACCCATTTTTCCCAATTTTTTATACTGCTCCCGAAAATAATCTCTACCAATCTCAAACGAATTCAAGTTCTTCATAAAATATTTACTTAACACTGTATAACACACTATCAAAAAAACAATAGCAATAGGATACCCTATCATGCTCCATTTTAAAAAATTGAAATCATAATCTTGCGCATACGTTTCGCGAAACACTTTAAAGAAATACATATTCGGAGGAGTTCCCACCGGAGTAGCCATTCCGCCAATTGTGGCCGAAAAAGCTAAACCTAACAACATAGCCGCTGCAAATTTTTCTTTATCGTGTTTTAAATACTGTTTTGTTTCGTGGATGAGCGCTAATACGGCACTAAACAACATTACTGTGGTGGCGGTATTGCTTATCCAATTACTAATTAAAAAAGTTGAGATCATTGTACCCAACAAAACGGTGCGCGGGCTTTTTCCTACAATAGATAATATTTTTAATGCAATGCGTTTGTGCAAATTCCATTTTTCAATGGCAAATGCAAGCATAAATCCACCAAAAAATAAAAAAATAATACTATCAGTATATTGCTGGGCTACTTCCTTAACTTCGGCAATTCCCAAAACCGGCAACATTAATACCGGCACAATTGCAGTTACCGCCAAACCTACGGCTTCGGTAACCCACCAAATGGCCATCCAAAGTGCAATGCCCGCCATTAAGCTTATGTTCGGGTTTTTTGGATCCAGATCAATGAATAACCAAAAAATTAAAGCCACTAAAGGCCCAAGAATTTGATAGAGGTATTTAGAGTTGAAAGTGATGATATAAAAATAGCATTTTTTTTGGAAATGAGAGGCAGAAACCACGGAGAACACAGAGTTTTTACACAGAGAACACAGAGAGAAAGCTTCGCTTTCTTAAAAACCCATAACTAAAACTATTGGAGACCTCTGTGTAAACCTCTGCGAGCACCGAAGACGTCTCTGTGGTTTCTGCCTCTACAACGCCTCACTCACCACTTCCTTCACATCGTTTGGAAGTAAGCGTTTCAACAAAGCCTCAATGCCTGCCTTTAACGTCATAGTGCTGCTTGGGCAACCGCTACAACTGCCACGCATTTGAACGGTAACTATGCCGTCTTTTAATTCTTTGAAAGTAATTAAACCGCCGTCTTGCTCAACAGCGGGACGAATATATTGCTCTAATATTTCAATGATCTTATTTTCCACATTATTGGTTGGCGATACATGTTGTGTATTTACACTCACCGTTTCCTTAAAGGTATTATCTTTTTCCACTTCTTTTTGAGGCAATTTTGTTATTACCGCGTTTCCTTTATTTAAATAATCGGTAATAAAAACACGAAGCTCATCTCTTATTTCTTTCCACTCTACTGAATCGGTTTTTGCAATAGAAATAAAATTAGAAGCAATAAAAATACGTTTTACAAAAGGGAAATTAAATAAAGCTTTTGCAATAGGCGCATCCTTTGTTTCTGCGGCTGATTGATATTCTGCTGTTGCACCACTCACTAACAGCAATTTATTAGCCACAAATTTGAGACTCCCTGGGTTTGGGGTTTCTTCGGCGTATATAATGTAGGGTATTTCTTGTAAATCCATGATGTTTTAACTCTACAAAAATACGAAGCAAAAAGGGATATTTTGTTTAAATTTGTTTAAAGTTTGAATTTTATGCAAATAAAGACAGATTTCCTTGTTATTGGTTCGGGCATTGCCGGTTTAAGCTTTGCTTTAAAGGCAGCTCAAAAGGGTAAGGTTATTCTTATCACCAAAAGCAACCAGGATGAAAGTAATACCAAATACGCTCAGGGCGGAATTGCAGCCGTTTGGCACGATACAGATAGTATTGAAAAACATGTTCAAGACACCTTAGTTGCCGGCGCAGGATTGTGCGATGAAAAGATAGTACGCATGGTTGTTACCGAAGGAACTGCGCGCGTAAAAGAATTAATTGACATAGGAACTCAATTTGATAAGAATCAAAAAGGCGAATATGATCTTGCAAAAGAAGGCGGCCATTCTGAAAATCGTATTTTGCACTACAAAGATGTTACCGGTTACGAAATTGAACGAGCGCTTTTAAGTAAAGTTAATAAAGACCCCAACATCACCGTTTACGATCACTACTATGCTATTGACATTATTACACAACATCATTTAGGCGAGCTTGTAACTTCAAAAACACCCGGGATTACATGTTATGGTGCTTATATTTTAAATACACGCAACGGCCATATTGATACAGTACTTTCAAAAATTACCATCATGGCTACCGGTGGTGCGGGAAATGTATATGCAACCACAACAAATCCTACCATTGCAACAGGAGATGGAATTGCAATGGTGTATCGTGCAAAAGGACATGTAAAAGATATGGAGTTTGTGCAGTTTCATCCTACTTCGCTTTACAAACCTGATGAGCATCCGAGTTTTTTAATTACAGAAGCCATACGTGGTTTTGGTGCTGTACTAAAAAATCAAAATGGAGAAGAATTTATGGGCCGTTATGATTCTCGTGGCTCTTTAGCGCCTCGCGATATTGTGGCGCGTGCTATAGATAATGAAATGAAAATTCGTGGAGAGGATTTTGTTTATTTAGATTGCCGCCATTTAGATAGAAAAGGATTTATAGAACATTTTCCTAATATTTATAATAAGTGCATCAATTTAGGTATTGATCCCTTTATAAAAATGATACCGGTTGTGCCTGCGCAACATTATTTATGTGGCGGAATTATTATCAATGAATTTGGGCAAAGCAGCATTCAACAATTATATGCCATCGGCGAATGTGCTTGCAGTGGATTGCATGGTGCCAATCGTTTGGCAAGCAATTCGCTTTTAGAAGCCGTTGTATTTGCTCACCGTGCTTATGAGAGTGCTACTGCTGCACTAGAAAAAATTTCGTTTAACGAAAAAATTCCAAACTGGAATGCCGAAGGCACAGAGCACCCCGAAGAAATGATCTTAATTACACAATCAAAAAAAGAAGTACAACAGATCATGAGTAATTACGTGGGCATTGTGCGCAGCGAATTACGTTTAAAACGTGCTTTTGATCGCTTAGAGATCCTTTACAAAGAGAACGAAACACTTTACAATAAAACTATCATCTCCCAAGAGCTTGGCGAACTTAGAAATATTATTTGCGTAAGCTACCTCATTATTAAACAAGCCATGCGCCGTAAAGAGAGCGTTGGTTTGCATTATACCATTACTTGATCCATCCATTTTGTAGCTTTTTTACAACCCGTACAGTAAAAACACCTACGAAGAATGGGTGTTTTTACTCTTGATTTTTATTGTCCTGCGTCTTAAGTTTGTAAATATCCGTTACTATAATATAACACACTCGTGTGGTTCAAATAATATAATAATGCCAAATTGCTTAACGTATCTAAAAGGCTCTAATTAAAAAAAATAAACATATGGATGAACTAAATATACCCGCGACGATAAAAACACCTGAGGTTAAACTACAACTGAATGGTGCGTTTAATTTCAAAGGCAATTCATACCCCGAAAACGCTACTGAGTTTTACGAACCTATTACTAATTGGTTAGATAGTTTTTTTAAAGTAAACACTTCTAATGTAAACTTAACCGTTGATCTTAAGTACGTAAATACATCAAGCATTAAATCTCTTTTAAATACTATCATTAAAATTAGATCTTCAAGCAATAGCACTGTAAAAATTGCATGGATATATGAAGTGGAAGATGATGATATGCTTGCCACCGGAGAAGACCTTCAAAAACTAGCCATGCTTCAATTTGAATTTATAGAAAAGAATTAACGGATATTTAAGTAAACCGTAATATTAAGCTCATCTATTAAAGATTTCGATAGCAGCACTCTAATTCCAAAAAAAGACGGTGCTCGCGCGGTCTCGATAATTATCGGGATTTAATCCGTGATACGATAAAACACCGCAACTGTACTGTAGAATGGAAATAAAAATATTTAGGCTTTTAAGATGAATAGAGACTACTTCACAAATTCATACGAACTCACCACAACATATTTGCGATAAATAACGTTTGTACCAATTTTTCGCTTGGTCTTTGGCAAGTTTATAGTTTATTTCTAAAAAGAATTTAACGTAAAAGACACGAATGCCAGCAACAGTACCGTAACATTGATATCCATTTGTAAGAGGAATAAAACGGTGCTTATAGTTAGTCGAACCTTAAAAAGTATTTTTATTATTTGGGCGCCTTATCGGGCTATCACTTCAAGCTTGTTTGTCCTTTGCTATGTTTGTCGCACTGCGGGGTCTGCGCAGAAAAA
>JAWXAS010000082.1:0-18150 GCA_034439635.1 Bacteroidota bacterium
AGTTAATATTTCTTCATCTAATTCAGTTATTTGCAGTGGTTCTTCTGTAACTCTTACTGCATGGGGTTCTAATAATTATACATGGTCGCCAAGCTCATCAACTAATACTACCATTATAGTTACTCCAACTATTACAACAGTTTATACAGTTGCTTCTACAGCCACAACAAATTGTATTGGAACTAAAATTTATACATTAACTGTTAATGCGTGTACTGGTATAAATGAATGGAATATGTACAACGGCCAAGGTTTTATTTATCCAAATCCATTTAACGATCAATTACATATTAAAACAAGAGAGACTTTGAATATTAAGCTAATTAATTCTATAGGAAAGGTTGTTGTTGAAAAACGTATAACCAAGGAGGAATCTATTGATGTAAGCAAACTTTCGAAAGGAGTTTATTACTTGCTGATTAATAGTGGATCGGGTACAAAGCCCATAAAGCTTATCAAAGACTAATTTAAAAGCAAGTCTCACTAACTGGATAGCGCTTTAACAGTTTTCCTTTCTTGCATTTCTTGCTTTGAATTAATCAAACCTCTAAATTCCTTATTATTCAATCTCTTTTCTTAGTACCTTTATGCTCCTATGAGTAAAAAAGGTAAAGTTTTGGTGGCCATGAGTGGTGGTATCGACAGCAGTGTTACCTCTATGATGCTTCATGAACAAGGTTATGAAGTAATTGGAATTACTATGAAAACTTGGGATTATACAAGCTCGGGATCTAGCACACGAGAAACAGGTTGTTGCAGTTTGGATAGCATCAATGATGCACGAACAATGGCAGTTGATATGGGTTTTCCACATTATATTTTAGATATCCGTGGAGAGTTTGGTGAACATATTATAAATAATTTTGTTGAAGAGTATTTAGCAGGACGTACGCCTAATCCTTGTGTATTATGCAATACGCATATTAAGTGGGATGCCTTATTGAAACGTGCAGATATGCTGGATTGCGAATTTATTGCAACCGGTCATTATGCCCGTTTACGAAAAGAAAGCGATCGCGCTATTATTTATAAAGGATTGGATCAAACAAAAGATCAAACATATGTTTTGTGGGGATTAGATCAAGCGTGTTTAAATCGAACCATGTTTCCTTTAGGAGGATTTAAAAAAACCGAAATAAAGCAGATGGCAAAGGATGCAGGATTTTATGACCTTGCAAACAAAAGCGAGAGCTATGATATTTGTTTTGTGCCCGATAATGATTACCGCGCGTTTTTAAAACACCGCATACCTGAGTTAGAAGCAAAAGTTGATGGCGGAGATTATATTTATAAAGAAAAAAAAGTAGGTAAACATCGTGGTTACCCGTTTTATACAGTTGGACAACGCAAGGGATTAGAAATTGCCATGGGCGAACCTGTTTTTGTAAAAGAAATTATTCCTGAAACCAATACGGTTATCCTTGGCGATAAAGATGATCTTTTAGAGAATCATTTAACGGTACGCGATTTTAATTTAATTAAATACGATCGTTTGCCTGAAGATTTTATTGGTTTAACGAAGATCCGTTACAAAGATGCCGGAACTTTAGCAACTATTAATACCATTGATAATAAATTGGATTTGATCTTTCATTCGCCTGTTAGCGGAGTTGCTCCGGGACAAAGCGCAGTGATTTATGAAGGCGATGATCTTGTTGGTGGGGGTTTTATTGAAAGAAAAACAATTCCTTTACTTTAAAACACCCAGGTCTTTTCCTAACTCATTAAAAAGAGCTTTTACTTTTTTAGCTGTAGCTTCATCGCTTGTAGCTCGAATGTATGTATCGGTTAATGTCATAACATTTTGATGATAGAATTTTTTCATCTCATCAACGCTCATGTCTTTTGTCCAAAGATCAATTCGTAAAGTATTATTTTCATTAGCATCCCACAATGCTATCATCATACTTTTAGCATGACTTTTTTCACCGGCATCACTTGCCTCCCATTTAATATCCACCGGCAAATGATCATCATCTACCAATATCTTAAAATTTATTTCGCTAACCTTCATATTCTTATGCTTAATTCTTATTAGTTATACTTTTTCCCAATATCACCCGTTGCGGAGTCGAAGGGCATTCTTGTACCTTTTCCTTGTGTCTAAGGTCGGTATTTACTTTTACTCAAAATCTTTTGTGCATCCTTCTCATTCATTAATTGTTCCAAAGTTACAGTTTCATTTTTATCCATATAACTTTTTACAATTTGCCAGCCCATCCATTTGGCAATTCCAGGAGGGCATTCTTTGCTAATAGCAGATGTAAATGGACCTTCTACTGTTAATTCCTGAACAATTCGCATGTTGTTTTCGTACAACCTGTTCTTTTCGGCCATATAACCCCATAAATTTTTTTCGTTTTGTTGGCAGTATTGCATTTGCTTACTTGTATAGCCAATGATCACACTATCTTCAACTTCGGGCATCAAAGCTTTTACCGCAAAATATAATTTTCCGTAAAATATCGTATGATGAACCAAGGTATTAACAGCAGCGTCGTTATCAAAGTCATTTAATAACCATCCGCGCATCATATCAGATGGAATATAAGTTTTATTCATTGTTTGAGTGCGGTATTGAGGAAGTTCAAGCATTTTGTAAAATTCAGCATCTGTGCCAAGGTACATGTCCAATCCAATGGCAAGAGTGCTGTCGGAGTTAGCAACCGAATAATTAAAACCACTCATGCAGGTTGTAATGTATATCGGCAGTTTTCGTTTCGGAAAAAAATAATGAAATCGCTTTGCACCATCGGTTATTTGGCGTTCCAAATTTTTAGTATCATCATCCGAAAATGTTTTGCCAATAAGAGCAAAAACGCCTATCATGTCTTTATCGTTCACAAAACCCAATACACTTTGCTCGTACAAACTATCCATGGTTCCACCCCGATTTATAAAGCTGCTAAGGTATCTTTCGTAAAACATGCCATAGTTTTTTTTGATCTCAACTGTTTTTGCGATAATATTATCTTTTGTGATTAAAAATATGTCTTTTTCGAGCCTTTGAAACTTTATTTGGGGTATGCTAACCGTTTCAATATCAACCTCCATGCGGTTATGAGAACAATTACAAAACACTAGAGAGATAAAAAGAAGTGAGGAGGCCTTAATTGTGTTTTGTAACATAAATATATTTTTATCTTTGTAAAGTTAAATCTAAAATTTTTAACCAATGAAAAAGATATTATTTATTTTAAGCACGAGCGTTTTGATGAGCACAAGTGTATTGGCACAAACAACAACGCCAACAACAACGCCAACAACAACGCCAACTGAAACTCCAAAACAAGAGAATTTTGATAAAAAATTCAGATTTGGTTTAAGAGCAACACCACAGCCAAGCTGGTTAAAAAGTGATAACACAGGATCAAAAGGCAGTGGTGCAGTGTTTGGTTTTGGTTTTGGTTTAACCATGGAATTTAAACTTTCTGATATCATTCATTTTCAAACCGGTATTGGAGGAGATTTTGAAGGTGGTTGGATAACCTATCGTAATGATGCCGAGTTTAATGCTAACCTTGTTGTAGATAAAGAAAACAACATGGTTGAAGCAAAAGACGGATTGAAATATTCTGAATACGAACTTGTGAACGGAAGTACTCAATACATCATGAGCGAAAGAAAATACAAAAGCACTTTTGTTACTTTACCTGCCATGTTAAAAATGATGACGCAAGAGTATAGTGGCATGAAGTATTTTATGATGTTTGGTGGAGAAATAGGTATTAGAGCCGGCATTAAAGGAAACGATACATATGCTCAAGGTATTAAAACAACCGTTACAGGAACCGCTGCTCCGGTAACAGCAACAGTAACTGAGTTAACTCGTGCCAATATCAATTTAGGTAAAGACGCTTCTGCTGCTCCTTTCCGTGTAGGAATGAATTTAGGACTTGGCACCGAATATCGCATTGCAGGAAGCACTTCTTTGGTAATGTCGGTAAACTATTTTCAATCATTCACCAACTTAATGCGTAAAGATTCAGATTTCCTTACGAAAGGAGCTGATAATACTTATGGCGCTGACGGATACAATTTTGCACCTCTTACTCAAGGATTAACCGCAAGAGCAATTCGAATAAATATTGGTATAATGTTCTAAAAAGGATTTTTTTATTGAGATCCTCGGCCAAACGCCGGGGATTTTTTTTGCATTGCACTTAGCAGCCATAAAGGCGCAAAGCTTTAGTTTTCCTTTGAGTCTTCGAGCCTTTGTGTCAAAAAAAAGTATATAAGGTTATAAATGCAACAGCATCTCCTTGCAAATAAATTGCGCCGCTTTACCATCTCCGTAAAACTCGGGGTACTTAAGGTCTTTAGAAGAATATAATTTTTTGAATGCCCCCTTAATTCGATTTTCGTAAGCATCTGTTATAATAGCCGCACCGCACTGCACTAATTCAACCCATTCGGTTTCGGGACGTAAAATAATGCAGGGCTTCTCAAAGTAAAACGCTTCTTTTTGAACGCCACCACTATCGGTCATTACCAAAGCGCAGTTTTTTTCAAGCGCTATCATTTCTAAAAAAGAAGCAGGGGCAATGATCTTGAATTTTGTATTGGCTTTAACTGCTTTTAGCAATGCAGCATCCAAATTTGTTTCCAAAAGTTTAGATGTGCGCGGATGAAGCGGAAGTAAAATGTCTAAATTATTTTCATTGCTAATATCATTCAATGATTTAAATAAAGCGTTCAATCGTCCAGGTTCATCGGTATTGTTATTGCGATGTATGGTTGCTAAAATAAATTTCCCTTTTTGTAATTGATTTTCTGTGATCACTTTTGTTTTTTGTTCGGCCACTTCCGAAAAATGCATGCTATTATCGTACATCACATCACCGCTGTGATAGATCTTAGGATTGTTGGCAGAGTAGGGCGCTACATTTTTTTCTTTGAAACCTTCTTTTACCAAATTAGTGTAGCCAGTTACAGTTGGCGAAAATAAAAGCGTACTCACATGATCACATAAAATCCTGTTTACCTCTTCCGGCATGGCTTTGCTAAACGATCGCAAGCCAGCTTCAATATGCACCACTGGAACATGAATTTTTGAGGCAGCCACAGCACCTGCTAATGTTGAATTAGTGTCTCCGTACAATACAATGGCATTTGGTTTTTCTTTCAAAAGAATTTCTTCAATCCCGCTGATCATGGCTGCGGTTTGTTTACCATGACTGCCACTTCCAACATTTAAATTATAATTTGGCTGAGGAATACCCAGTTCAGTAAAAAAAACCTGACTCATGTTCTCATCGTAATGCTGCCCGGTATGCGCAATTATTTCTGTGATCTTACCTGCAAAATCAGTTTTAATGGCTCTGCTCAATGCAGCCGCTTTTATGATCTGTGGACGTGCTCCTATGATAGTTACGATCTTCATTCTTACTTCTTATACTGTCTTCTTATGCTTACTTCTTAATGATCTCAAACTCCACTCTTCGGTTCTTAGCTTTTCCATCATCAGTTTCATTACTGGCCACAGGATTTGCACTTCCATAGCCCTTGAATAACATTTTATTTTGCACACCTTTTCTGATCAAATACTCAAACACTTCTCGCGCTCTGTATTCACTCATTTTTTGATTCTTATGTTTCATGCCTGAATTATCGCTATGTCCGTTGATCTGAATAGTTATATCACGATTCTTGATCAAATACAAGGTTAATTTATTTAATTCTATGTGCGATTCGGGAGTTATAACATAAGATCCGGGATTGAAAGTGATATTTTGTAACGCTACTTTATCACCCACTTTAAGATCTGCTTTTACATTTAAAACACTGTCTTCTTCAAATTTCTTTTTGTCAGGACCAACAATTACAGTCTCAATATACTCTTCCGGTTCTTTTCTTCTGTACAACGAAACTTCATCCACAAAGTAATAGGCTTCCTTAAACCCGCGTTTTAATAAATTCATTCGTTGTAGATCTTTCTTTATTTGAGCACTGAAATTCCCTATAGTAATATATTTCTCACCACCATCTGCTTTATAATACCCATGAATGCGGATCCATCTGAAATTATTCATAAATCCATTTTTTTTTGCAATTGTGTCAACCATGTTAGCTTTAACGGCGCTTCCTTGCCCGGTATAACCCGCTTTACTAAACAGCACACCAAACGATTTTAAAACCGCATTACTCCAAAAGGCTAAACGTATATAAGCTTCAAATTCGTATGTACTCCCTCTATGAAGAGATTCGGCTAGCTTTACCTGTAAGAATTCTTTGTATTTTTTTTGATAACGTAGGCCTGCGTAACAATCTCCATCCTTAGCTCCTTTTTGAACGGTAGTGTCGTTGTCAAGGGGCTTTAGGTAGTAATCCACCGTCGACACCTGACCCCAAGGTATAGCTTGTCTGATGTTGCTTCCTTTTTTACGATGATTTTCAAAGCTTCCATTAGGTACCAGGTTCTTTTCGTAATTTCCGGGCACAAATTGGGCAAATGCCGACGGCAGCTGTAGTAGAAGTCCAAAAAGGGCTATATTTACTGCTGTTTTCATGGGTATCACTACAAAAGTAACCTTATTTAAAACATAGCGAAAATTCTTTTTTAACATTTGTGGATCCAAAATAAGTGCTATATTTGCACTCCTAATTTTAAGAAGAAATGGCAAATCATAAGTCGGCTATTAAGCGAATCAGATCAAACGACGCAAAACGCGTTCGTAACCGTTATAACTCAAAAACGGCACGTACATACGTTAAAAAACTACGTGAGTCAACTGATAAAAAGGAAGTAAACGACCTTTTACCTAAAGTTACGGCTATGATAGATAAACTTGCAAAACGCAATATTATTCATAAAAATAAAGCAGCTAATTTGAAGTCTAAATTGACTAAAAAAGCAACCTCTTTAAAGTAATTTAAAAGCAATCTAAAAGTAATTTAAAAGGGCTTAAGTCCTTAGAAATCCGCTGAAAAGGCGGATTTTTTTTGTTTTGTTAAAAAAAAATTCTTTTAATTAATATATTTTTCTACTTTTGTTCCACTTAGTCATTATTTCATAAAAAAAACTAAAAAGATGAATTCAAATTTTTTACGTACAGTTGGTGCAGGGTTAGCTGTGGCCGTGATATTATCAGGTTGCGACGGACTTGGCAAAATGTTAAAAAAGCAAAAAGACATTCAGTATACTTTAACTCCAAGTCCTATTGAAATGATTGGAGACAGTGTTCAGTTTAGCGTGAACGGAAAGTTCAACCCTAAGTTATTCGCTAAGAAGGTTACGTTAACTATAACTCCTGTTGTAAAATACGCTACAGGTGAGAAAGCGCTAAAGCCTTTGGTTTTAGTAGGTGAGAAAGCAACCGGAAGCGGCCAAAAAATTGGATACTCTTCAGGTGGTACTTTTAGCTATGCTTCTGAGAAATTTGGTTTCGAAACAGGAATGCGCAACGCGATCGTTGAACTTCGTGCTGTAGGAACTGTGAAGAAAAAAGAAAAGAAATTTGATGCCGTTAAACTTGCCGATGGAACTTTAGCAACATCGCTATTGGTTCGTAATGATGAGAAGCCATCAATGGGAAAAGATAATTTCCAAAAATCATATCCTGCTAATCAAACAACACATATCTATTATGCAATGAATCAATCAAACGTTCGTCCAGGTGAAATGAAATCAGACGAGATGAAAGCTTTCAACGATTTCGTTAAAGTGAACATCAATTCAGTTTGGTACAAATTCAATGGTATCAATGTTTCTGCTTATGCTTCTCCAGACGGTGAAACTGATAAGAACGAAAACTTAGCTAAGGATCGTGCTAAATCAGGTTCAGTTGCTGTAATGAGTGAGTTCTCTAAGAACAAGAACAAAAACAATACTTTTGGTAAAACAAAAGAACAATACGCAGTTGGTACTACAAAAGAAGACTGGGAAGGTTTCAAAAGCTTAATGGAAGCTTCTACAATGACAGACAAGGATCTTATTTTACGGGTGTTAACAATGTATGCTGATGCTGATCAACGTCGTAAAGAGATCAAGAATCTTTCTAAAACTTACACTGAGTTAGCTGATAAAATATTACCAAAATTACGTCGTAGTGAGGTTACTATCATGGTAGATAAGATTTCAAGAACAGATGATCAGATCGTTGCTTTGATCAACACTACTCCTGATAGCTTATCATTAGAAGAATTATTATATGGGGCTAACTTAGTGAATGATGTAAATACTAAGGTCACTGTTTATCAAAATGCAGAGAAGCGTTTTGCTAGCGATTGGAGAGGTGCTAATAATTTAGGTGGTGCTTACTTAATGCAAAATAAATTAACTGATGCTGAAGAAGCTTTCAAACGTGCTGATAAAGTTGCGAATGGTGCTCCGGAAGTATCAAACAACATGGGAATCATTGAAGCTAAAAAAGGTAACCGTGCTGTAGCAATGGAACTTTATAAAAAAGCAGGTGGAAGCCCAGAAGCAAAATACAACATGGGTATCGTAAATATTCGTGATGGTAAATATGCTGATGCTGTAAGTAACTTTGGTGATTTTAAAGGTCACAACAAAGCATTAGCTCAATTTTTATCGGGTAATGCAGGTTCTGTTAAAGAAACAATTGATGCAAGTAACGAAAAAGACGCAGCTTATTGCTTCTATTTAAAAGCAGTTTCTTTTGCTCGTCAAGGTAACAATGCAGAAGCTATGACCAACTTAAAAACAGCTATCGAAAAAGATGCAGCTTGGAAAGCTTACGCAAAAGACGATTGCGAATTCTTAAAAATGCGCGCTGAATTGCCACAATAGTTATAAAACATTAAAAAACAATATAAAGATCCCTCAACCACAAGTTGGGGGATCTTTTTTTACCAAAATTTTGGTAACTTTATAACATGATAAGAATAATATTAATACTGCTTATTTCTTGTTCTGCGCTTAAAGCACAGTTTGTTTCGGGTAGCGTTAGGGTTGATGGCTTAACCTGCTCCATGTGCTCTAAAACCGTTCATAAGGCCCTGTCGGAATTGAGTTTTATTGATTCTATAATGCCTGACCTTGAAACGGCCTCCTTTAAAATTGTTTTCAAGAAAAGCGCAACGGTGGAGTTGTGTGACATTAAAAGCAAAGTTGAAGGTGCAGGATTCTCTATCGGAGAAATAAAAATAGAGTATATGTTTAACAACTTAAGCATTTCTGAAAATACTTCTTTTACCAACAATCGTACTTACAAGTTTGTTGGTGTTGGTGCTAAAACCATTAATGGATTAACAACGTTTAAGCTTATTGATAAAGAGTTTACTTCAAAAAAAGTTTTTAGTAAGAATCGAAAAAATACCAAGTACAAAGAGGCGTTCATTAATTCAAAATCCGCTTGTATTTCGGCAAACCCACTTCACATTACTATTTGAAAAGTTATTTTAAAATAGTGTTCTACAGCTTGTGCTTTCTTTTGGGTAAGATCAACGCACAAGAACTTTTCCCTAATTCAGAACCTGCCAGCTTAATCCCTAAACGTGTTTTTGGAATGAGGATAATGAATGAGTATTATAAAGAGATCAGCGAACATAAAATATGGCAAGATGTGATGTTGATGTACGGCATCAGTAGTAAATTCATGATCATAGGTTCGTTCTCATTTTCAAATCACCACGCAACATCCTTGCCTGATGATTTTGTTCTCAACGATGGAAATATTGGACCACATACACACGGCATTAGTAAAGGCGATAATCACACTTACAAAAACGAATCATATGGCTTAGGATTTCGCTATCGTTTTTTTAATCGCGATGGAGATCACCGTCATTTTAGAATGGCTTTATATGGAAATGCTGTATATGCCGATCAAGCGCACGATGAAGCAGAGACCAATTTAATGGGAGATAATAGCGGCGCAGGTGGGGGATTGATAGCCACTGTGCTAAAAAAAAAATTAGCGGTATCGCTTACAGCCGGAGCAATTTTTCCAACGCCGTATACCGATAAAAGTAAAGACATTACTTTGCTTTATGGCAATGCGTACAATTACAGTTTATCGTTTGGATATTTGTTGTTGCCTTTCAAATACAAAAACTATGATCAAACTAATTTAAACTTATACGCAGAGTTTTTAGGAAAGAGTTATGACGGAATGAAAGTGTATCAAAACAATAATAGAGTACTTATTGAAGGCGTACCTGCTTTTGAAAAAGGAAATTATATAGAATTTAGGCCAGCTATTCAGCTCATCATTAAGTCAAGTTTGCGAATTGATATCTCTAGATCCTTCACTTTATTGAACAGGTCTTATGTAAGAACCTATCCGGCATACAATCTGAATATCCAGTATTATTTTTTGTAATTAGAAAAAAAGACGTATTTTTGCCCCTCGTAATCAAACGTATTTTTCCTATTTTTATAGGGCTAAAATACTGAAAATGAGCTGGTACCTTAGCTCAGTTGGTAGAGCAAAGGACTGAAAATCCTTGTGTCCCTGGTTCGATTCCTGGAGGTACCACTAAAAAACCCGACATTTGTTGGGTTTTTTGTTTCAAATTATTGCAAAAAATTCACAAAGCTCCAGTCTCCCTTTATATTTCAGCTATCTTTAGCCAGCATGGCGCATTTGGCCCTAGATTTTGGTAATACCTGCATTAAAGCAGGAAGCTTTTTCGGCAATAAATTGCAGAAAACTCGCAGTTTCTCAAACATTAACGAACTCATTAGCGAAAACCAATTTGTATTGGCGCATTCGCATGCAATCATTTGTTCGGTTACCGATGATCATCTTAAATTTACTGAGCATTTTGGAGGATCATTAGCACATACCGTGTTTACGTCTCAAACTTCTATACCCATAAAAAATCTATATCAAACCAGCGCTACGTTGGGCTCCGACCGTTTGGCTGCGGCTATTGGTGCTTACAGCTTGGATCCAAATACAGATGTGCTTAGCATCGATTGCGGCACCTGTATAAAATACAATTTTGTGAATCAAAAAAACGAGTATTTGGGTGGTGCTATTTCTCCGGGTTTACAAATGCGCTTTAAGGCACTTCAGCACTTTACCAATAAATTACCATTGGTTGAGATCAACGAAAGTTATGATAAACTAATAGGACAAAACACCAATGAATCCATTCTTAGCGGCGTTATCTTCGGAACAATAAAGGAAATAAAAGGAATTATAGAGGAATACCAACAAAAGTATCCACATATAAAAATTGTTATAACAGGTGGCGATGGAAACTTCTTTGCAAAACACTTAAAAAAAAATAGCATCTTTACGCACCAAAACCTCGTATTAGAAGGGTTAAATCATATTTTGAATTTTACGCTTGAAAAAAAATAGATACATATTTTTATTTGTGATCACGTGTAATGTATTTTTTGCACAGATAAATACATTTAGTCCGTATTCACGTTATGGATTGGGCGAACTTAATCAAACAACATTTTCTCATAATCAGGCAATGGCAGGAACGTGCATTGCGTATAAGCCCGATTCATTATATCCTGTAATGATCAATACTGGAAATCCGGCTTCATACGCTCTAATTAAATTTGCAACGTTTGAAGTGGGTGGAAATTTTGTACGTTCAAACTTCACAACATCTTTATCAAGCGTTTATAAGTGGACAACAAATTTTAATTACGGCTCGCTTGGTTTTCCTATCCGGCGCAAATCGGGTGCTGCATTTGGTATTATGCCATACTCTAATGTTGGATATAATATGCAAAGCATAAGCGCCGAACCAAATATTGGTAACGTAACTTATAATTACAATGGAGAAGGTGGTTTTAATAAAGTATTCTTAGGTTACGGAACCATGCCGTTTAAAGAGCGCTTAATGAAGTTCAGAAGAAGACAAGCAAATAAGGAATTAGATCCGGCCTACACTATTTCGAGCAGCTCATATAAATTCAAAGAATTGATGAGTGAGATAGCTAGCGATTTTAGTATTGGCGCTAATGCAAATTATTTATTTGGTTCTACGCTTAATTACACAGATGTACGTTATCCAAATTCATTAACGTATTTCAATACTATTCGAGAAAAAACGGTTCGCATTAACGATTTTACCGGCAATTTTGGAATACAAACTGCATTTACCATTGATAGTGTAAAGGTTAAAAAAGACACGGGTAGTGTAGTAGCAGGCCGCCTTAAAAGAGCGTTGAGCGAAAAAGTAAAGATCACGTTTGGATATTATATGGCGCTTAACAATACTGTTAAAGCAAAATACGATCTTGTATCCTATAATTATTTTTTAAATAATACGGCTATTATTCCTAAGGATACTGTTTTAAAAGCAATTGATCAAAGCGGGAAGATCACATTACCTTTAGAACAAGGTTTTGGTATTGGGTTTAAAAAAGGCGAGAAGTTTAATTTAGTATTGGATTATGCCATAACGGATTGGAGCAAATTTAAAATGTTTGATTACACCAATACGCTTAAAAACAATATGCGAACGTCAATAGGTTTTAATTATGTTCCTGATAAATATGTTTTAGGAAGAGGAACCTATTTTAAACGCACACAATACAGAGCCGGCGCTTTCTATAACTCCGGATATTTGGATATAAACAAAACACTTATTGCTACCTATGGCGTGAGTGCAGGATTAAGTTTACCTGTTGGTATAAGAACCGGAACAGGATTGGTAAATATTGGCATTCAGTATGGCGTTACAGGAACACAAAATAATAATCTTATAAAAGAGAATTTCCTTAGGGTTAATTTTGGTTTTACGTTCAATTCAACTTATCTCGAGGATCTTTGGTTCCGTAAATTCAAATATGATTAGATTGAAGTTTAAGGCTAAACATATTTTTATTTATTCTTCACTAAATTTATTTGCATTTTCCTGTACCAACGATCTTAAAGATGTAATGTCGCTCCCAAGGAATAAATTAAGTCCTTCGCAAACAGCCGACACAGTTTCGATGATCTATACTGATAGCGCCCAATTAAAAGTTGTTATAAAAGCAAATCGTCTTATTCAATTTGACAAAAATGTGTCGGAGCCATTCACCATCCTATCAAACGGAGTTAATGTTACTTTTTTTGATGAAGAAGAAAAAGTATCGAGCACTCTAAAGGCAAATTATGCCATTCGCTACGAACTTTCAAAACGCATGGAAGCGAGGTATGCTGTTGAGGTTGTAAATAATAAAGGGGAAAAATTGGAAACAGAAAAGCTTACTTGGGATGAAGCTAATAAACGCATCTACACAAAAGAATTTGTAAAGATCACAACGCCCACGCAGATCATTAGCGGCAAGGGTTTAGAAAGTAATGAAGACTTCTCTAGGTATTCGATAAAAACCGTTACAGCAACAGTTCAATTACAAAACGACGAATTATAATATGGATCAAAATTTATTTAAAATATTAGAGAAACTATGGTTAGGAGGAGCTGTAGTTGGTGTATTAGGTTGCATTTTCTTTTTAACTCAAAGGGATAATGATAGCGCCCTTTTCTTTTTTGCTTTCTTCATTTTGTCGTGCGTTATCTATTACGTTCGACGAACGCAAAGCAAAAAACATCAGGAGTATTTAGATCAAAAAAATAAAGCAGGAAAATAATTCCTGCTTTAATAATTTGTAGTATTTCCCGTTTAACCGAAGTCTGGCTGAGCGCAGTCGAAGCGCGATCAGATCTAATCTCTACTCCCTGTATATCTCAAGATCATATAAAGCAAAGAAGCAATAGCGCCTAAAGCAGAAACAATGTATGTATAAGCTGCCCAACGTAGAGCGTCTTTAGCATCATCATGTTCCGAGCCATAAGTTATTCCTGCACTATTTAACCAAACAACGGCTCTTTTACTAGCATCAATTTCTACTGGTAATGTTACAATTGTAAATAGCGTAATAGCAGATTGTAATATAATGAACACCAACATCAATGTATTACCTAAGTGCGGCATGCTATAAAAAGCAAAGGCAAGCGCCAGTGATAAAAAACCCATAGCAGTAGAAGCTATTTGAACTGCAGGAACCATTTTACTTCTCATAGTTAACCAAGCGTACGCTGTTGCGTGTTGAACAGCGTGCCCACACTCGTGAGCGGCTACTGCGGCGGCAGCCACATGTCGGCCATTATAAACATCGTGACTCAAATTCACGGTTTTATCAGCAGGGTTGTAGTGGTCAGTTAATTGACCCTGTACGCTTTGTACTTTCACGTCGTAGATCCCACTATCTTTCAACATCCTTTCAGCTACTTCTTTTCCGCTTATTCCGCTGGTTAAACGTTCTTGCGAATATTTCGCAAATTTCGATTTTAAACGAGAGCTAACAAATAGTCCAATGAGCATAAAAATGCCCGTGATCACCATTAAGCCCATATCATACATCATCATAGTTTTATTTTTTAAGTAGTAGCATCAAAAGGAATACCAAGTACTAGTTCCTGACAAAATTACACTATAAAACCTTAAAAGACCGACAAACCGTTCTTAAATATGCTTAAAAATTAACAAAAGAGGGCTAAAAAGTATGTGCTAAAGCCTTGATGTTGCGTTTATTATTCAGGTACATTTATAGGATATTATGAGCACAAAGCCTGTTATACTAGTTACCAACGACGATGGTGTATTTTCTCCCGGAATAAAACATCTTGTTTCCATTGCCAAAAATTTTGGTGATGTAATTGTTGTTGCTCCCGATAAACCGCAAAGCGGAATGGGACATGCTATTACTATTAATTCAACTTTGCGATTGGAGAAAACAAATTTCCATGGTGTGCAAACCGAATTGGCATGCAGCGGAACTCCTGTTGATTGCGTGAAGATGGCTGTAAATAGTATTTTAAAGAAACGGCCTGATTTGGTTTTAAGCGGCATCAATCATGGAAGTAATAGTTCAATTAATGTTATTTATAGCGGAACCATGAGTGCCGCTATTGAAGGTGCATTGGAAGGAGCACCAAGCATTGGATTTAGTTTATGCGATTATGCCATGGAGGCAGATTTTACTGCTGCAACAAAATTCATTCAGCAAATAATTGAGCATGCACTTACTCATAAAATGCCAAAGGGCGTTTGTTATAATGTAAACATCCCTAAGCTGCGTGAGGATGATATTAAAGGAATAAAATTTGTAAGGCAAGCAAAAGCTAATTGGGTAGAACGTTTTGATGAGCGCAAGGATCCTTACGGAAGAAGTTATTATTGGTTAACGGGCGAGTTCGTTAATTTTGAACCTGAAGCGAATGATACCGATGAGTGGGCGTTGGCTAATGGATATATTTCAGTAGTTCCAACACAAGCAGATCTTACAGCACACGCCTACTTGAACGAAATTAAAAAAACAATTTAAATGGAATTTAGTAAACTAAATAAACTTTGGATCGGACTTACTTTAGGTCTGTTGCTTCCGTTGTTTGTATTCTCAATTTATTGGTTCATATTTCAACGCAACTTAGATATACCGCAAGACGATGTTCGTTATTTAATAAATAAGGAGTTGATGATGAATGTATTTAAAATGTGTTGCGGTATTGATCTTGTTTTGTTTTACATAGGATTGAATAAAAGAATGACAGACTTCACAAAAGGCGTTATTGGAAGTGTTTTGGTGTACGCGATAGTATATGCATTTTTAACTTTTTATTAAACGGTGAAATTATTTTTTATAGCGGGTGAGCCAAGTGGAGATCTTCATGCATCTAATTGCATTAAAGAATTGCAACGCATAGACAATAATTTGCAGTTTGAATTCACCGGTGGGCCATTAATGGAGGCGGTTTGCAAAACAAAACCCGTAATCCATATTTCTGAAATGGCTTTTATGGGATTTGTTGATGTGCTGAAGAACATACGAACCATTAAAGCAAATTTTAAAAGAGTAAAAGATGCCATTTTGCAGTTCAAGCCCGACGCTTTAGTACTTGTTGATTATCCAGGATTTAATTTGCGCATGGCAAAATGGGCTGCCGAGCATAATATGGATGTATACTATTATATTTCTCCAACGGTATGGGCATGGAAAGAGAATAGGGTAGAGATCATTAAAAAGTACACCAAAAAATTATTTGTGATCCTTCCATTTGAGAAAGCATTTTACGCTAAGCACAATATAGATGTTGATTTTGTGGGCCACCCATTATTAGATGCTATTGAACAAAAGAAAAAAGATCTTGTAAGTAAGGATATTTTTATTGGCAACAACAAACTTTCTGATAAACCAATTATAGCCGTATTGCCCGGAAGCAGAAAGCAGGAAATAGAACGCATGATGCAAATAATGCTGAATGTAAAAGATAGTTTTAAGGATTATCAGTTTGTTATTGGTGCTTCAAATAATTTATCGAAGGATTATTATATTGGGCTAGAGCAAAAAGATATTCGAGTGGTGTTTAATCAAACTTATGAATTAATGAGTTATGCCATTGCCGGGATCATTAAATCAGGAACTTCCACATTAGAAAGTGCTTTGTATAATTTGCCACAGGTAGTATGTTATAAAGCGGGAGGAGTGTCTTTTGCCATTGCAAAGCAGTTGGTAGATATCAAGTATATTTCGCTGGTGAATTTGATTTTAGATAAACCTGCCGTAAAAGAATTAGTGCAAGCTGACCTTACTTCTGAAAATATTAAAGTAGAACTTGAATTGATATTGAACAATAAAGAGCATCGAGAAGCTATATTGAAGGATTATGCATCACTCTATGATATGTTAGGTGGTGTGGGCGCATCTAAACGTTTGGCCGAACAGTTGTTAAATTACCTGCCTGCCGGCAAGGCAGGTTTAAAACTCAATTGAGGCTAAAAAAAATATATAAGCGATTTTTATTTTTAGAATTGATCATTTTATGGTCATTGCTCTGTAGTTCTTTTTTTATTCCTACAGAAACCATTATGGTGCGCATGTATACTCATCTTAAAGTTCTTTCTGCAAATATTTCTATCAACGCAGGAACTTACAAAGTAATTGCCGATGGAAATTTTATTTCAGAAAGTGCCGGTGAATTGGCATACAAGCTTAATTATAAAAATGATAGTATAGAAGTTGTGTCGGGCGATAAAAAAATAGGCACTTATAGATACATCAAATTCATTGCTGATAATAATCCTGCTGCGGAATTAAAAATAAAGCTCATCAATCCCGATCGCAAACCACGCATCTACCCGCAAAACATGATCTTCTCTATATTTGAAAGTACAATTAAGATCATTAATGATGTTGAAGTAGATAGATATGTTGCCGGAGTTACCGAAGCAGAGGCAGGAAGTAGATCTAATCAGGAGTTTTACAAAGTACAAGCTGTTTTGGCTCGCACTTTTGCATTGGCGCACATTAACAAACATGTATTGGAAGGATTTAGTTTATGCGATCAAGTGCATTGTCAAGTATATTACGGAAAGCCTAGAGATGGAAGTATTACCACCGCGGTGGAAGCTACTAAAGGACAAGTTGTAGTTGATGATGGATTAAATTTGATCATTGCCGCATTTCATAGTAATAGTGGTGGACAAACGGCTAACAGCGAAGATGTTTGGGGAGCAAAAACATCTTACTTAAGAAGCGTAAACGATAGTTTTAGTATTAAAATGCCAAACTCAAATTGGCAGAGAAAAATGTTAACCGAAGATTGGCTTGCATATTTGAGATTAAAACATGGCTACCCAACTACCGATCCGTTTGCACGTGATATTGCTATGAATTTTAAGCAAGATGAACGTAAAATATTTTTGGAAGCATGTAATGTAAAAGTCCCATTAAAATTTGTTCGCCAAGATCTTCAATTAAAATCAACGTTCTTTAGCATTAAGCCACTCAATAATGATTCTGTGCTTTTTATGGGTCGAGGTTATGGACATGGCTTAGGAATGTGCCAAGAAGGAGCTATGCGCATGAGTAAGCAAGGTTATAGCTACGAACAAATATTGCATTTTTATTATAAGAACATTCAGATCATTGATATGAAAAAATTAAGTTTTTTCAAAGACGAATAAGGGATGCGAGATTTTCGATAATATTTATTTAGTCGTCCCTCAAAAACCCTGTAAGTCTTGTTATTATTGAGTTTGTTTAAAAATAGTACGATAAAAATCTAACGAAAAAAGTAAAAAAGGATTAAAAAAGTGGCAAATGTTTTTAAGTGTAAATTAAGCCCTAATGCTGCGCCCGGGATAGAACGAAAAGCCTTGTTTAGGGCTTTGCTTAATGTTTGCGCAACGAGGAGGCTTCGCTTTTTCTGCGCAGACCCCGC
>JAWXAS010000083.1:0-10359 GCA_034439635.1 Bacteroidota bacterium
AATCCTTTTTTACTTTTTTCGGTAGATTTTTATCGCACTATTTTTAAACAAACTCAATAATAACAAGGCTTACAGAGTTTTTGAGGGACGACTAATTAGCATGTTTATGAATACTTAGCGTTTGGATGGAAAAGTTCAGTTTCTAGGCATGCGCGCTTTTTAAAATTAAGGAGTTACTTTTGTAAATGACTATGTTCAAAACAAGTATAACGATGAAAATGAGCTTTTCGGCCAAACACTAATTTTCGGATTTTATCCAGGCATTAGGAAAATTGCCTTTGATGTCTTGTAAAAAAGCCTGCGCACTATCTTTTGAATTAAATCCGGCGCAACTTACAATATGCATGCCTTTGTTATTGATTCCTGAAATTCCAGCGTTAACATTATCACGTTTTAATTTGCTAACCATTTTGTTGGCATTATTTTTTTCATTAAAACACCCCAACACAATTTGAAATTTACCTGAGTATTTATAGTTGTGGGCTTTCACAACGTTATGTTTAACCTCATTAGATGCAGTAATGTTTTCATTCACGCTAACTGCAATTGCTTTTTCGCTGGTGATATCAAGTACAGCAATACCTTCCGAATTTGGAACGTATGATTTTGTTTCAGCATCTGTTTTTTCTAAAACAAGTTCAGAATAAGCTACAGGCTTATATGTTCTTACAACATTGCTATTAAATATTCCCGAAAGCAAAGGACCTTCTGATTTATTGATGGTAACTAATGCAGCCAAAGAAAAGAATAAAATAGATCCACCAAGTGCAATGTAAGCGATCGGTTTTAAATTTCGCTTGCGTTTTATTTGCAATTCTTGTTTTGCAGTTTCAATTGTGCGATCAACAAACGCTGTTTCTTTTTTCTCAACAACAATGTCGCTTAATTCATTTAAAATTACAGGACTCAAACCAAAACTATCCAATAAATAATTGCTATCGTTCTTAGGTTCAAAACAAATATTATTCTCAAGGTCTAAATAAAAAAATCCAAGATTCTCTAAATTCAAACGACGCTTTGTGCGCAATACTTGCTCGCAATAATCGCTGAACTCAGTAATGTGCTTTAAGGCAATTTCAGGCGTTATTTGAAGTTCTTTTTGAATCCAAAATGCTAAAACCCCATCGTTTTGACATAATTGTTTGTTAAATGAGATCACCTTTCCCGGAGGAGTAAGAATATTCTTCTCTACAAGATATTTTGAAAAATGTAGTTGTGTAACAAAACCACCAAAATTGGGTATAACCACGTACTCTTGCTGGTGCAAGAGGGTTTTTATGCCTTCAACTATTTGAGCGTGTACATTCATAAACGGGACAATAAATATACGTGAGTTTTACCAAATATACCCTAATATTTATGCCGAGGCTGTTATAATTTTTTAAAAACATATGAATATGTGTTCAATCATTTGGTAATCAATTAAAGTTTATGTTATTTTGGGATTCGCAAAATTGAGACGTGTTTTAGGAATATTTACCTTGTTGGTTTTCAACTTATTGGCCTTCAGTCAAAAGGATGAATTGAGCTGTAAAGACATTGTTCTTAAGTCTCTTAAATCTATTGAGGAGGTTAAGAGTTTAAAGTACCATTTAAAGATAACCGAGCGCGGAAAAAAGGGATTTAATTATTACGAAAGCGCTGTAAAATTTCAAAAAAAACCACGAAAGATCTATTTATACATTAAAGGAATAGAAGTGCTTTGGGTTGAAGGAAAAAATAAAGGCAAAGCGCTGGTTAAACCAAACTCTTTCCCGTATTTCAATTTAAATCTTGACCCTTTAGGAGATCTTATGCGTCAAGATCAACATCATTCTCTCAATGAAATGGGGTATGATTATTTCGCGTCGATAATAGCATATAGCGTACAAAAAATTGGAAATAAATTCGATGACTTATTTGAATTGGTTGGTGAGGAAAAAGTAAATGGACGCATGTGTTATAAAGTTACCATCAACAACAAAGATTTTTCTTACACAGATTATAAAGTTGGTGAAAATGAAAGCATCACAAGCATTGCCAGAAAATTACATATTTGCGAATACATGATCGTGGAGCGAAATAAAAAGTTTAAAGATTATTTTGATATTTTGAAACCGGGAGAGATCATAAAAGTACCAACTTGGTATTGCAAAAAAGTAGAAATGTATATTGATAAATTCTATTTTTTACCAATTAGTATGAAAATAGAAGATGATAAAGGTTTGTTTGAAGAATATAATTACATGTTTCTGCAGGTAAATCCAAAAATTGAAGACGCAGAGTTTACAAAGGATTATAAAGATTATAAATTTTAAAAATAAAAATCCTGGCGATCACCGTCAGGATTTTTTACTCTAACCGCACTTTAAACATGAAACTCTTACTCGAAAGGCGTGATGCGTATGCCTGCCGCAAACGGATAAACTTGTGGACCTTTATTCTTTTTAAATAATTCGGTTAAAGCATATTGTCCGTACACTGTAAAATTTCTGTATCCAATACTTGCATATCCGTCAAACTGAAAAGGATTGATGTTGAAATCGTCTTTGCGAATAAAAGTGAACTCATTATTATTTTGTAATAACACTTGTTTTACTCTTGAGGTCAATAAATATTTACCAACTACGCCCATGCTTACGTGGAAATTTCTTTTTAAACTTTTACTTGTATTAAAGTTCAGCAATAAAGGAACAGTAACATAACCTTGTTTAAAACGATTCTTTTGGTACGAGAATGTATTGCTTGAATCAACATAACCCCAAGTAAAAGAACTGTCGGCATTAAGTTTAGTATTATTCTCGAACTTTACATTACTGAATTGGAAACCAATTCCGGTTGAGAGTTGAATGTATTTTTTATACAAATTTAAATTACGTTGGGCTAAGTTCCATTGAAAATTAAATGAACGGCCGTAATCTAATGCCATATATTTATAAGGTGTATTCATAGTAAAACCTACCGATGGATTTGTATAACCACCAAAGCCTAACCATAAACCTTGCCAGTGTTTGCGAGTAAGATCGCTGTGATAGTAACCATAACTATTGTGCGAGTCGTTATTAAGAATAATGATTTCTTTATTTTTCCAACTGAACTTGGTTTGCGACTTTGAAGTATCACCTGGCGTGCCCGAACTTGTTCCGTCGCCACTTATTTTCATGATCTTAGAAGCTGAACTTCCTTCGGCCGAAACAGATTTTGGATCACCTTTGAATTTTACATTACTTGCACCCGTGGCGTTAATGTTAATCTTTTGTTGAACAAACACCTTTGCGTTAGATGCACCCGATGCATTTACCTCACATGTATCAGTTATAAGATCATATGCTTTTAAATTGGCCGCACCCGTGGCTACTACATTTAAATAACGTGTATTACCTTTTAAATTTACATCGCTGGCACCGGTGGCAACAACATCTATTTTGTTAGAGTTTAAATTAAAGTGCACATTACTTGCACCCGATGAACTTACATGAAACTCTGTTGCTTTTATAACATCTGTGGATCTTACAGTGCTGGCGCCCGCTGCGTCAACGTCTTTTAGTTTATTTCCACTTACGTAAACCGTTAAGGGATTGCTTATATTACCATGTGAGGTGATAAATAATGTATTGTCTTTAGAATAGAAGTCAATTTTACCAAAATCCTCAACAGTACCTTTTAATATTACCATATTGGTATCCGAATTTCTGTACTTAACGTTCACCGCACCCGAAGTAGTTAAACCTGTAAATGGTTCAACTGTTTTTTCTTGTTTGTCTTGCGCAAAAATATTTACGCTTAGTAAACTCAATAATCCTATGTAAATTTTTGTTTTCATTTTTTGTTTTCTTTGTAGTATGACGTTTGTGTTCTTTAAAATGTTACAGTGTTCGACAAATTATTTTATTTTAACTTTTTTAACTATCGACATGCTAGTTAGTAATGTGTATCAAATATGTTCCTACAAGGCGTGTAAAAATTTTAAACCGTAGCATACTAAAATATGTGAGGATTTTAAAATTTTTACAACAAAGCAGTAGGGGCTAATTTGATACACATTACTTAGTTTGGTTTTGATATAGTTAATGCGCCAATGAACATTTCATTATTATTCTCAGAACTATTCACATTTTCAACTCCTCTGCGATTCAGGCGCTTCAATAAACCTGAGGCCACATTCCATAATTTACTTTTTGCTTGAGGAGTTGCAGCTATTTCATTATCTGCTCCTTCTTCAATAATGTATTTTGGTCCCGTACTTTCCGATGTATTATTACTTGCTAATTGTTCGTTATTCGTATCAATTCTATTTTCGGGTTGTTCATTATTCAAATTGCGATCTGCCAGTTGAGGTTCGTTTTGTTTTTCAGGAACTATTACACTAATAGTGCTTGTAATGATCTCGTTTTTTGGTGTAATGTTATTTACGTTGTTGTTCGGGTTTGTTTTTTTAGCAATGAGTTTATTGGCATTATATTTTACTTCAGGTGTGTTATCAGTTTCAGGTACTATTTGATTGGGAGTAATTAGTTCTTCTTCCTTTAACTTGCTCGCCATTTCAGTGCTTATTATCGTATCCTGTTTAATTACTCGCGAAACCATGAACCAAATGCCTAATAATAAAAGTAAAGCAGCAGCTACTCTTATATAATTGTTTTGTGGGAAGAAGATCACCGCAGCGCTACGTTTTAAGCTTTCTTTATTCTCAAATACTATAGTAGCGTCGGTCACTGCAATTGTTTTTTTGTACAATTCTAATTCGTGCTTAAATACTGTATTGTTTAGCGCTAACTTCTCAGCTTCTAATTTCTCTTCCCCTTCTAAAACATTTTCTAAATAGCCTATCACTAACTCGTCGCTAAAGTCTACTTTAAAATTTTGTTTTCCTTTAAAAGATATACTTTCATTTTCGAGCGCAATTAATTCTTCATCAAAATTTAGTTCCAATTCTGGATGCAATATGGCAAATGCTTTTAATGCCAGCGTATCTTGAGGGGATAGATTTCCCTCCAAGTGATCTAGCATATATGCTTCGTAATTATTTAAATTGATCTTGCTCACAATATGGTATCCAGCTTTACTAAATAATTTTTTAATGTTTGGCGCGCTCTAAAAATATACACCTTCACTTGGCTTTCACTTAATCCTGTTATTTCGCCTATTTCATTATAATCATAGCCTTCATAATCTCTTAACATAATTACACTGCGTTGTATTTCCGGTAATTTTTCAAGCGCCATGTTTATCACTTCCTTTAAATTATTGCTGTTGGTTGTGTAGCCATAATTCGCTTCTACTACTTCCGTGTAATTGCCTTTAAATTTTTGTTTACGTGTATGGTCAATAAAAGCATGATAAGCACTTGTGAATAAATAGCTTTTTGCTTTTTGCGCATCAACATCATTTAATTTTCGCCACAATTTTTCAAATGTATCTTGCACCAGGTCTTTCGCCAGATCTTTATCTCTTGTATTTTTCAGCATAAAACGGTAAAGCCCGTCAGAGTACTCATCAACACAGTTATTATAGTCCGATACATTCATTTGCGCAAAGGTAAGACGAATAAGGAAGGCTAAAGTTACAAGGCCTTACTATTTTAACTAATTGATATACAGTTGTTTGATATTTCTGATTTTAACACTTATTGCTACAAAAGCTGGCAAGCACTTGCTGTAATTCATGGTAATTTTAGAGGGATGAAAATTGACATTATTTGGGCGTGTCCCCTGAAGCAAAATTTGCCTTGTAAACATCAGGAACAAATTTTCGCTTCAGTGGTCGCGCTTTTCTCTGCAAGCCTGCTTGCCCTTTGCTATGGCTGTATGGCTGCGGTGGCTTCCTTCGGCCGCCTCCTCGCCCAACAACCATTAAGCAAAGTCTTGCGCAGGGCTTTTCGCTACAATCGCTCACGCGGGCAGCAGGCCAAAGCATTCCTAATAAAAATAACTTTTTCAAATACTAAACCATTATGAGTAACAACCGTTCCATAGTGCATATCGACCTCGACTCCTTTTTTGTTTCGGTAGAGCGTTTGCAAAATCCCAAACTAATTGGCAAACCTGTTTTGGTGGGAGGCGGAAGCGATAGAGGCGTGGTTGCTTCTTGCAGTTACGAAGCACGCGCGTTTGGAATTCATTCGGCCATGCCCATGAAGATGGCGAGGCAACTCTGTCCCGACGCCATTATTGTTCGCGGCGATTCATCACAATACAGTAAATATTCTAATGATATCACCGAAATCATTCAGCAAGATGTTCCGCTTTACGAAAAAACATCCATTGATGAATTTTATATCGATCTCACAGGGATGGATCGTTTTTTTGGTTGTTATAAACTGGCAAGTGAGTTACGCCAAAAAATAACGCGCGAAACAGGATTGCCAATCTCATTTGCTATGTCGTCAAACAAAACGGTTTCAAAAATCGGAACAGGTGAGGCAAAACCAAACGGACAAAAAGAAATTCCCTTTGGAACTGAAAAAATATTTTTAGCACCACTCTCCGTACAAAAAATCCCCATGGTAGGAGATAAAACGTATCAATTACTCCGAAGCATGGGCGTGATGTGGATCCGCACTTTGCAAGAAATGCCGGTGGAATTAATGGAACAAGTACTTGGGCAAAACGGGATTTCTATTTGGAGAAAAGCAAATGGTATTGATAATTCTCCCATTGAACCGTACTCGGAACAAAAATCAATGTCAACCGAACAAACATTTGAAAAAGATACCATTGATGTAAAAGCTCTAAAAGCCTTGTTGGCCGGTATGGCCGAAAAATTAGCGTATGATCTGCGCTCACAAGAAAAACTAACGGCCTGTGTTACCGTAAAAATTCGCTATTCCGATTTTAATACCTACACGCAACAAATGCGCATTCCTTATACATCGCTTGATCATGTATTGATTGAAAAAGTTCAGGAGCTGTTTGATAAATTATTTCAAAAACGTATGCTTATTCGTATGGTAGGAATAAAATTTAGTCATTTAGTACAAGGAAGTTACCAATATAATTTATTTGAAGATACCGGCGAACATTTAAAGTTGATGCAAGCCATGGATAAGATCCGTAATCGTTTTGGAAAAGATGCTGTTTCACGCGCGGTTGGCATGAACATGAGAAGCATGGATTTTAATCCGTTCAATGGGGTGAATAGAGGGGAACGCGGAAAAAGTGCTACTTAACTGCCATACATATTACAGTTTTTGCTACGGTACTTTATCGGTTGATGAATTACTTTCCTTGGCCAAACAAGCCGGTCACTCGTGCATTGTGGTAACTGATATCAATAATACATCGGCGTGTATTGATCTTGTGCGAAAAGCAAAAGAGGAATATCATATCAAACCTATTCTTGGAATTGACTTTAGAAATGGTGCACAACAATGCTATGTGGGAATTGCCAGGAATAATTACGGGTTCAAAGAACTTAACGATCATTTATCACTTCATTTGCACGGCACTATTCCATTTGAAGAAAAAGCTCCCGAATTCAATAATGCATACATCATCTATCCGCTAAAAAATTACAAAGGCCAAACTCTTCGTGAAAATGAATTTGTTGGAGTTTCAGTTAAAGAGCTCGAAAGCATGGCATTTATGAATGCGCAAAAAACTACTACAAAGTTTGTGGCGCAACAGCCTGTAACATTTGCCGAAAAAAAATTTTACAATGCACATCGTTTACTGCGCGCCATTGACACTAATAATCTTTTAAGCAAATTACCGGTAAGCGAACAAGCTAATGCCGACGAATTATTACGCACACATCAGGAATTGTATTTTGCTTATGCATCATATGCCAATATCATTTCAAACACCGCTGCTATATTAAATTCATGCACCATTGATTTTACATACGGCAAATTTGCCAATAAGAACTTAAAATACTTTACAACATCGCTCGCCGATGATATGAATTTGCTACGCTCCAAGTGCATGCAAAATTTAAGCTATCGTTACACCAAGCCCACGCCTGAAGTAATGAAACGTATTGATAAAGAACTTCAGATCATTGAGGATATGAAATTTGCTTCGTATTTTTTGATCAACTGTGATATTGTAAATTACGCCCAACATAAAAATTATTATTATGTAGGACGAGGAAGCGGCGCAAATAGTATTGTGGCTTATTTACTTCGAATTACAGATGTAGACCCTATCGATCTGGATCTGTATTTTGAGCGCTTCATAAATCCCTCACGAACAAATCCGCCCGATTTTGACATTGATTTTTCGTGGACCGATCGCGATGATATCACGCGTTATATGTTTGATACCTACGGCCATAAACGCACCGCTTTATTAGGAGCATACAATACATTTCAAAAAGATGCCGTGATACGAGAACTAGGAAAGGTTTTTGGTTTACCTGTTGGAGAAATAGATAGATTGCAAGCGGCCGATAAAAATTCGTATAAAGAACTCGATGATCTGAGTAAACTCGTTTTAAGATATAGCCATCTCATAAAAGGTTTTCCAAGTCACTTAAGTATTCATTCCAGTGGCATCATCATTTCTCAAGAGGAGATTACAAATTATAGCGCCACCAGTATGCCGCCAAAAGGATATCCCACAACACAATTTAGTATGCTGGAGGCAGAAGATATTGGTTTGTACAAGTTTGATATTTTGAGTCAGCGCGGCTTGGCAAAAATAAAAGATGCCATTCAGATCGTTACAGAAAATTGCGGAGTACAATTGGATATGCATAAGGTATCAGATTTTAAGGATGACGAACGTATTAAAGAATTATTGCGCGAAGGAAAAACCATAGCTTGTTTTTATGTAGAATCTCCTGCCATGCGTATGTTACTAACAAAACTTAGGGCCGATGATTATTTGCGCTTGGTGGCGGCAAGCTCTATTATTCGCCCCGGTGTTTCAAAAAGCGGAATGATGCGCGAATATATTATACGCTTTAGGAACGAGCATTTGCGAAAAAAAGCACGAGAGGTTTTACCTGTGCTGTACGATCTGCTCGAAGAAACTTATGGCGTAATGGTTTACCAAGAAGATGTAATAAAAGTAGCGCATTTATTTGCCGACCTTACATTAGCCGAAGCCGATTATTTGCGACGAGGCATGAGTTGGAAATTTAAACAACGAAATGAATTTAATGCGGTGAAAGAAAAATTCTATGATAACTGCGCAAAAAAAGGGTATGATGAAAAAGTAGTGACTAATATTTGGGTGCAAATAGAAAGTTTTGCCAATTTTGCATTTTCAAAAGGGCATTCGGCCAGCTATGCCGTTGAAAGTTATCAGGCCTTATATATTAAAGCGTATTACCCTGTCGAATACATGGTGGCCACTTTAAATAATGGCGGTGGTTTTTATCGTAAAGAACTGTATTTGCACGAAGCACGTTTGCATGGGGCTACAGTAGTTTTACCCTGTGTAAACAATAGCGGCGCACTGTGTTATTTAAACAACAAAACAATTTATCTCGGTTTTGGAATGATTAACGAAGTGGAGCATCATACATACGAATTGATAATTGAAGAAAGAGAAAAAAATGGCGCATTTATAGATGTAGATGATTTTTTAAAACGTGTATCTATTTCGGTGGAGCAAATGCGTTTATTGGTACGAACAGGTGCTTTTAGATTTACAGGAAAAAATAAAAAAGAATTATTGTGGGAGATCCACGCCTTGATAAAACCTCAAAAGCAAAAAGAAAAGGAATTATTTGAACTGCGACCAAAGACCTGGAAATTTCCAACACTTAACGAATCGCCCATTGATGAAGCCTTTGATCAAATAGAATTACTTGGGTTTTCTTTATGTTCGCCTTTTGATCTGTTGAAAGATAAACCATCAAGCAAATTAGTTACTAAACAATTAAACTCATTCATAAATAAAGAAGTATGCATAGTTGGCTATTTGATCAATATAAAAACTACCTATACAAGTAAAGGCGACAAAATGTATTTCGGAACATTTATTGACACCGAGGGAGCTTGGATAGATACCGTTCATTTTCCCCCTTCGGCCAGAACTTATCCATTTATTGGCCCCGGCTGCTACGAATTAAAAGGAAAAGTAGTGGAAGAGTATGATTTTATAAGTATTGAGGTAAATGCCATGAAACGGTTATCGGTTATTGACCGTGAGCGAATGCCTGAAGAGGTTGAAACGTTGTAAAGCAGTACTCTGGGAAGAGTGACAAATTACACAAAAAGAAACCCTCAGCCCGATTAAAAGTTAATTTTTAAACTGTGAGGGTTTTTGGTTTGGCACCAGTGATCCCGCTTGGAATCGAACCAAGGACCGCAAGTTTAGAAAACTTGTGCTCTATCCAGCTGAGCTACGGGACCATTTACTTTTTATAGTTTCTTTTCCACTTCCTGCTTTAAAGTACTTTTCTCTTTTTCTTGCTTCAAGCCTGGAGTCA
>JAWXAS010000084.1:0-18476 GCA_034439635.1 Bacteroidota bacterium
ATTTTTTCAGTTTTAAAAAATCACCATCTACAATAAATAATTTTACGCCATTAACCGAGCTTGTGCGGTGAGAGCTTAATTCGTCTGATACTTGGTAACTCATTCCTTTTGTAAGCTTCACAATTTTTCCGTCGGCAAGCTCGGTATCCATTTCTCCTTCAAGGCAATAAATAATATGTCCTTTTTTACACCAGTGATTGGCTTTATAGTTTTTAGAATAGTCAACCACGCGAATACGCAAGCCGTCAAATTCTATAGTTTTCCAACGCGCGGTACCGCTTTCGCCTTTATATTCTAGGGCTACAATTTTATCCCAATTGGTTAATTGAAATGGTATGTTTTTTTCCATGAGGTTTTTTTATTTAAATTTAAAACTATTCATGATCTTTTCTCCGGGTGCTTTATAGGTTTCAAATTGCGAGGCTTCGCAAGTTAATACGTAAGCTTTTTCGTTCTTTATCCAATAGTACTGCTCATATTTTAGTTTAAACATTTGGTCGTCGGAAGTATAGATCATTTTTTGAAACTCAGATCCATTTTCTTTTCTCCGTTTGGTTTCAATAAGTTTGCCATTGGCAGCTAAGGTAGATATTTGTTCTTCTGATATCTCAACGTATTTTGTAAGGTCAATATTTTTTCCTTTAAGATCTTGGACCAAGAGGTTAATGTTTTCTTTAAATTGATCATTAGGGGATGTGAGTTTAGAAAAAACAACAAGGCTCATTCCCATTTTTGGAGCGCTATCCAACAACCAATTTTCGGGATACTGAATAGTGTAGTTATCTTGGCTAAACGTTTTCCAGCCCTTTTCAATTTTTGGCGGTGATTGACCTTGCGCAATAAATGCCGATGCTAAAAATGTGAGGACTATAAGTTGAGGTTTTTTCATGAATTGGTTTTTTATTTTGCATATGGTGTTTGTAATTATTTTTTATGTGTCTTTTTTAAGCTGTTCAATTTGCTTTAGTACTTTTTCAATTTCTTCTGGTTTTTGTGTGCCAATTAAAAAGTTCATGTCATTATCGAAAACAAGTTGCAGACCTTGGTTTCCCGAAACATTAAATGCTTGTCCGCTACCAAAAAGGCCTATGCGAAATCCCCAACCGCCAAATTCAGTTAATGGACTGTACTGTCTTACAAATTTTTTTTTAAGCCTATGCCACAAAATTTGCTTGTAAGATAATTGAAAAGGGTAGAGGCGGTAGTAAATTCCATCGCTTTTTATTTCGGTGTCGAGTCTTATGATCCAAAACAAAAGCGTAAACAGCAACATAATTATAGCTGTGATAAGAAGTGCTAGGTTGCTCATAGGATTGTCGCCAAAGTTATATCCAAAAAGCACTTGACTTACAAAACCGTAAATAACAAGTCCGTTAAGGCCAATCAATAAAATCCAGATCCATACTTGTCGGAAATATTGACTCTCAGAAAAAAGTGTATTTGATGATGAGCTGTTCATTTTATTGAAGGTACGAATGTTTTTAGTGAGGGCAAATATTAATAGTCCGATCTATCTGCCATATTGGTTCGCTTGCTTGCTGTTATTTCCATTGGAAAGAGAGTGCTCGAACAATATTTGCAATGACCTTGTCTGTGAGGTCATAATTTTCGGCAATAAATATTTGGTTTGCTTTACAACATAGAATTAAGTTAGCGCTTTTCCAGAGTTCAAAGTCGCCTGCTTTTGACCAAATTTCGTTGAATAAATTCAATTCGGCTTCGGATAATGTCTTGTCATTGGAAATAAACTCGTGAAATGTCCACGGTCGCGGCCAATTGTCGAAGCTTAATATTTTGTCCTCAAGCGTCTCATAAAATGGCGGCTAATTTACCCCTAACCCCAATAAATCTCACTCCATTAAAGACACAATATTTTAAAACGGCTTTTTGTCGGATAAAATCATAATGAATTAAAGCCATTAAGAAACGCTTATTTAATTCTATATATTATTTAATTTCAATAAGTTACAATATAATTTATTCACTTAAATAAATATTAACCGTTTGTTGTCGACTTTAAACGCTTTCTATACGGCTCCCGTTTTTGTGTCGCCATACCTTTGTGTCGTCAAACTATTAGAATGGCCGTTCGAGAAAAATTGACAACAAAAATTAAATAATAAATAACAATCAAAAAAACAAAAACATGAACACATCTGTAAAAAACCGCGTACAATTAGAAGGAAATCTTGGCAAAGCACCCGAAATGAAAAACTTTGACAATAGCAAATTAGCGAGATTCTCGGTTGCTACATCCGAGTACAAAAAAAACAAAGCCGGCGAGATCATCACCGAAACGCAATGGCATAACATTGCCGCATGGGGTAAACTAGCCGACCTCGCCGAAAAAACGTTAGACAAAGGAAGCCACGTTACAATTGAAGGAAAATTAGTTAACCGCTCGTACACTGATAAAGAAGGGAACAAGCGCTACACAACCGAGATCCATGCAAGCGAAATAACGTTGATCGCTAAAAAAGAAGAAGCGGCTGCGTAATTGAATAGCCACAAGGACGCAAAGGCACAAAGAATACAATAAGCCCGTAAGCTTAATAAACAAAAAACTTTGTGTCTTAGTGCCTTCGTGACAAAAAATAAACCGCATAACTACCGGCAAGATAGATATACGATAAACAAAGCGAGGGCCCCGCTTGCCTGGCCGGCAGGTAAGGCCCTGCTTTTTAAAAAAGAAAATAATTAAACACATAAATAATAAGTTAAAGAATGAAAACAATTAAGAACAAAGTACAGATCGTAGGGAACTTAGGTAATACACCTGAATTGAAAATTGTGAACGACAAAAAATTAACCCGCCTTAGTGTAGCCGTTAACGAACGGAAACGCTACTCCAATGGCGAAGTGCGCACAAAAACATATTGGCACTACATCACCGTGTGGGGCAAACTAGCCGAACAGGTTTGCGAACTAGCTAAAAAAGGAACCTCGGTAATGGTAGACGGACGATTAAAGAATATTAGCTACACCAACCGCCTAGGCAGAAACTGTATTGCCACGGAAATAGTGGCGAGTGAGGTGGTAATAAATTATACACAGGCTGCGTAATGGTAAACGGTGTGATAGGATTTACCTGACCCGTAAGTTGGGTAAACCTACACACAGTTTTATTCTTTTGATAGGCCGATAGGCCTATGAACTTGGCGTACTTAAATTAAACACACGCTGTTTTAACCACAAAGACACTAAGTCACGGAGTGATTTATTTAAGGAAACTTAGAGACTGTGTGCTTCCGTGGTAAAAAAACAAATACAGTATCACAGCAGCTACCGCTGCTCCGTAATCACAAAGGAAACAAAGGCATAAATGTAAAAAGCAATGGAGAATAATACAAAAGTAGAGCATAAAGAAATAAGCTTAGAAGATAATAGAATTGGCAGGGAAATAGTTGATGTTGCTTTAAAAGTACACAGAACATTTGGTCCCGGTCTTTTAGAGAAGGTTTATGAATTTTGCATGGAATTCGAACTTAAAAAAAGAGGATTCAAGGTTGAAAGACAAATGTGTATACCAATTACTTATGAAAGTGAGATTTTTACTGAAGCATTAAAGCTTGACATGATTGTTAATAATAGAGTGATCATAGAACTGAAATCAACTGAAAAGCACAACAAAATATGGGAAGCGCAGATCCTAAGCTATTTAAAACTTACAAACCTAAACCTTGGTTATTTGATAAATTTTAATGTTCCGTTAATTAAGTTAGGCATACAACGCTTTATAAACAGTTAATAAACCGTAATTTAGTAAACCATGTCAGCACCAACCCAAGCAGCTTTAGTAGCCAGCAAATTCATCAATCAAACTAATCGTCATGTGTTTCTCACAGGAAAAGCGGGTACAGGCAAAACCACCTTTTTAAAACACATCATCACACATACACACAAAAAAGCAGCCATCGTTGCTCCAACTGGCATTGCAGCTATTAACGCCGGAGGAACAACTATTCACTCTATGTTCAATATTCCTTTTGGAAGTTTTGTTCCGGTGCAAAATTATACACAAAAAACAAATTCATATATACAAGTTACCGATAGACACACACTTTTTAAAACGCAATTCATTAATAATACAAAACGAGCTATTATTCGAGAATTAGAATTACTCATTATTGATGAAGTAAGTATGTTGCGTGCCGACGTTTTGGATGCCATAGATGCCGTAATGCGTCACGTAAGAGGAAAAAGTTATTTGCCCTTTGGAGGCGTTCAGGTTTTATTTATTGGCGATATGTATCAATTGCCACCAGTGGTAAAAGATAACGAATGGCAAGTATTAGGTGAGTTTTATAAGAGTATTTATTTTTTCGACGCACAGGTTTTACAAAAAGAACCTCCCATTTATATAGAACTTGATAAGATCTACAGGCAAAATAATCCGGAGTTTATTTCGGTATTGAATAATTTACGCAATAACTGCATCACAAAAAACGATACAAATATTTTGAACAATTATTATAAACCTAATTTCAAACAAACGGTAAATGATAATTATATTACCCTTACTACACATAATCGCAAGGCAGATCTCATCAATAAATCTTTTCTTTCGGAATTAAAGTCGCCATCTTTTTTTTACGAGGCAACCATAAAAGGAGAGTTCCCCGATAATATGTTTCCCATTGAAAAAACACTTGAATTAAAAATGGGATCTCAGGTTATGTTCTTAAAAAATGATCTGAGCGGCGAGCAAAAATATTTTAATGGCAAATTGGCAAAGGTTATCGAACTTACAACAAAGGAGATCTATGTGGAATTTGAGGATGGCAAAAAACTGAAACTGGACGAATACACATGGGAAAACAAAAAATATATTTTAGATCCAGCAACCAATGAGATAAAGGAAGACACTGTAGGGCAATTTATTCATTTCCCTATAAAATTAGCTTGGTCGATAACCGTGCACAAAAGTCAGGGTTTAACTTTTGATAAAGCTATCATAGATGTGGTTGACGCCTTTGCGCCCGGACAAGTGTATGTTGCACTTTCTCGTTTACGCGACTTGAGTGGATTGATATTAACCTCGCCAATTAATTTTACAAGCATTTCAAGTGATGAAAAAATAACTGAGTTTTCGGGAACAAAAGAACTTCAACACGATTTGGATGTTCAACTTGCTAATGAGACCAACAAATTCTTAAAATATTATCTCAATTATTGTTACGATTTTAATTGGCTTAATAATTCACTGAATCGCCATTACAAAGAACATTTTGAGGATCATAAAAGTAAATTGAAAGTGCGTTTTGCTAATTGGATGCAAGACCTGATTGAAAAAACGGAGAAATTAAAGAACCACGCGGCTAAATTTGCCGGAGAACTTAACTCAATCATTGAATTAGTTCAACCTGGGTGGAAAGAAAATCTTATTAAACGAACAAAAGATGCGCAAGGATATTTTTCGCCTATGTTAAAAGAAATGTCGAGTTCGGTAATTGGGCAAATTGAATTACTAACGGATGAAAAGAAAGTAAAGCAATATATAGCTGAATTAGCAAAGCTGGAGATCTTATTTTTTGAGCAGTCTAAAAAAGTTCAAAAGGCAGTTGGCTTATGTGAAGCCATTATTCGTGGAGAAGAATACACAAAAGACAATATTGAGCAGATCATAAAAGATAGTGCGCGGGATGAAAAAGTTGAAGTGATAGAGACGGCAAAAAAACGAACGAAAAAGGAAAAAACACCAAAGGAAAAAAAGATAGACACGAAACAATTAAGTTTTGATCTTTACAAAGAAGGAAAAACAGTTAAAGAAATTGCGGCAATCCGCAATTTTGCTGTTACTACAATTGAAGGACATTTGGCACATTTTGTAAAATTAAAACAAATAGAGGCCACTGATTTTGTATCGAAAGAGAATATAAAAAAGATATTGAAGGTTGCGGCCTCTTTGGATAACCCTTCCCTAAACCAATTAAAAACAGAACTAGGAGATGGGTATTCTTATGGCGAAATTAAAATGGCATTAGCAACGGCGGATGAAAAATGAATTGCAAAGCATAAATTGCATATGAACTCAAATTTTCTCATAACACTCAATAACGAACATCCGGAAGGATATGAGAATTCATTTTATGAATTAAGAGACGGGCAAGGCGAGTTTGTAATCGATTCGGTTGTTTTGATACAGTATGATGGAGAACAAATGTTTTACCCCGTAAAAGAAAAACGTTATTTCGAGATAAGCGAACTTAAAGAAGCAGACAACAACAAACCTTTAAAATTAAACACACTCACTAACAAACAAGACTACATCAAACGTGTAAATGAGCTTAAGCAGCATATACACGTGGGCGGTATTTACGAAATTAATTTTTGCGTAGAATTTGAAGTAAAAGACGTTGACATAGATCCGACTTCTGTTTTTTTAAAACTTAACCAATTGGCTAAAGCTCCTTATGCAGCTCTCGCAAAACTGGCGGATACTTATATCATTAGCGCCAGTCCCGAATTGTTTTTAAAACGCACCGGAGAAATTCTTATCACCAAGCCCATCAAAGGCACAGCCAAACGAAGCGCAGATGCTCAAGAAGATGAGAACCTTAAACAGCAATTGCATTTAAGTTTAAAAGAGCGAACCGAGAATGTGATGATAGTTGATGTATCGCGAAATGATCTTTCAATTTTGGCGCAACGTGCAACAGTTACGGTTCCAAAATTATATAATATAGAAACGTATCAAACCGTTCATCAAATGGTAAGTACGGTACAATGTAAATTAAAGCCAGAACAAACATTTGAGAACATTATTGCAGCAACTTTTCCAATGCCAAGTATGACGGGTGCACCAAAAATTCGTGCTATGCAGTTGATAGAGGAGTTTGAACAATTTAAACGCAAAGAATATTCAGGAACATTAGGATATATAAATAAAAACGGAGATTTTATTTTATCTGTTCTCATCAGAACGATCATTTATAATGCGAAAACAAAGCGCTTGTCGTTTGCCGTTGGAAGCGCTATTACACATTTGTGCGACCCGGAAAAGGAATACGAAGAATGTTTATTAAAAGCAAAAGCTTTACTTAAAGCGATCAACGGGGTAATACCAAATACAAATATATTTTAATCCAATTTGCTTGTTCTTTTACACTTATGCTTCTTCAACAAAATCGTCAGTATTCATTACTACGCAAGAATTTTTGTTCCTCGCCTACGCAAAAAATAAATTCGCAGGCTTGGAACAAAATATATCCGTATTTGGTATTATTCAATAATAAGTTTTTTGCTCGTAATGGTTTTGGTGCCGTTTTTAATTTGCACCATATAAACACCTTTTGCAAAATTCTCAGTATTTATTTTAACCGATTTTTCTGCTACAAGAATTGAATAAACTTCTTTTCCTTCGGCATTTATGATGTTAATACTATTGTAAACTTCTTTTAATTGAGCAAGATCAACGGTAACACTTCGCTTGGCAGGATTTGGAAATAAACTCACAGCACCCATATGTTTAGGTATTTCTTTTACGCCAATAGCAAGGGTAGTGTCGCCATGATTGGCAAATGTGTACTCGCCTATTTTTAAAGTATCAACTTCAAAAAAGCCTGATTTTATTCCAGGTGCAGTTTTAACGGCATTCTTTACCATTTTCCAATCATCGGCTGCATCTTTGCGATAATACAAACGTATGCTATCTCCATTTACTCTGCACAGCAAGGTGTCTAAATAACCAAAGGCGGAAACATAAGACAAACCACCGTCGTAGCTAAAGCGGGCTTTTGCAATAAATCCGTTCGACCACACACCACCAATTTTCCAATAATGCTGATCAGAGATCAAAGCACTTTGCAGATTATTTTTAAAAGGATCGGGCTTAACAAAGTTATGTGCCATATAAACAAAGTTAGAATCTGATCCAACGTTGGTAGGCGTAAGTCTTATTCGCGCTCTATTAAATACCACATTGGTTAATACTTTGGCGGTATACGTTTCACTCGAAACAGCATCGCCTATTTTGCTATCGTAATTTAATACGGTGTAATCCGAAGCGTGAGGAATTACCATGGTAAATGTTTGCGCTGCACCACTAAAAGTCATTTTTCTAACGGTTCGTGTCCAATCACTTTTAAAAAAACTTATTTCTAAAGGCACATTGTTATATAGAGAAGGGGCTCCATAAAGTTTTTGTTTTACGCTAACTTCTATAGTATAACTTCCTGCTGTTTGTTGCAAAATTTTTGTAGAATCTATGGCAAAATGTGGCCAACCACCATTAAATACCCAATTATTAAAAAAGTCGGTCAAACTTTTTCCGCTAGAGGTTTGCATCATATCGCGAAGCTGAATGCTATTGATGTGTTTCAATTCATTTTGCGCCATCACATATTTACAAGCATTAAAAAACAAAGTGTCTCCTAAATAATTTCGCAACGTATGCGCCACATCTGAACCTTTTAAATACACATGATCGCCATAGGTTAAGTTGTGTGGTAAACCGGAAATTGCTCTGAAGCCAGTTTCTTTATGATGTAATTTTTTTAATAGATCGTCGTGTTGTACGCGAATAGCATTTATGTATGCCGCTTTGCCATATTTCCATTCGGTGAACATGAATGCACTGAACGAAGCCATGCCTTCATTGATCCACATATCTTCTTGTGTTTGACAGGTAATATTGTCTCCCCACCAATGATGTGCGAGTTCGTGCCCCATTAACGAAGCTTCATATCCCATGTTTCCCAGCACAGCTTTGGGATATGCAATATTGGTGGCATGTTCCATTGCCCCACTATTAAATGGCACGGAACAATAACCAAAGCGATTCCAAATATATGGACCAAAATAATTTTCAAACCCCGTAATGCAATTTGGTAAATTCACAAAACCATTTTTCATGAGCGTTGTGTCCGCGCCTCTTGCCACAAGCGTAATTGGCTTTACGCCGTTCAAAGTATTTACCGTCCAATTTACTTGCTTGTAATTGGCTAATGCCACACATGCTAAATACGTGGGAACTTGATCGTTCAACACCCAGGTGCGTGTGCGATTAGGAAGCGTAATAATATCCGACAATAAATAACCATTACAATAAGCGCGTCGGGCAGTATCGCTTGTAATAGCGAATTGATATCTGCTGCGCTCTACAAAATTATCAAAACACGGAAACCACACTCGCCCGTAGTTATGTGGATTAGCAGCAAAGCCAACTCCTAAATTGTAAGCATAATTGGAACCATCCGAATTATCAAAATAAAAACCTCCCCAGCCGCTGGCATCACCCTGAGGAACGCCATGATAAAATACAGTTACATAAGCAGTATCATTGATGTTTTTTGTTGCAGCAAAATTCACTTTTAAAATGGTGTCGTTATATCCATAAGTTAATAAAGTACTTCCTTCTTTAACCGAATCGATCAATAATTTTAAAAGGTCAAAACGAATGAATGTTTTATTATTTTGTTTAGGCGCAAATTTAATAATGGTGTTTCCTTTAATGAATTTATTAGCAGCAGTGCCAATTTCGAGGTTTATAAAGTACTTAAAAACATCAAACGTGTCGCTTCTCAAATTAGCGGCGCTGTAGTATGGAGGGGTTGCCGTAATAGCGGCCTGTTTGGCGTGTTGACACGAATACTCTTGTGCCATTGAGTTCAAACTCAGAAAAATAGCAACTATTAATGTAATTAATTTTCTTAACATCATGTGTGGGAAATGTAAAATTAAATGTAGTAAAAAAAATCCATTTTTGAGCCTTTGTACGTATATTTAACATTGGAACATTGTACGTGGTAGACCTGAACGATATAGCCGACCTTATCCGTAGTCTTGGTAAAGCAGAAAAACGTTTTTTTAAGATGATGATATCAACTGAGAATGTTGATGTTGATTTGCTCGTAAAACTATTTAATGAGATTGAGAGGGAAAGCGTAAGTATTGAAAAGCTGGAACGCAGCGGTTATTATACCGAATACGATATCGACAAACTCTACAACCTGATCTTAAAATCTCTGCGAGGATTTCACGCCGAGAGTTGTACTATTTTTCGTATCAAGGATGAGATCTTGAATTTGCGCTGTTTATTTGATAAAGCGCAATACCGACAATGTAGAAAAATGTTAGCTTCTTTAAAACGCGAGTTGTACGATGAAGAGCAGTTCGGTTTTTTATTGAAATTATTCGACGTAGAAAAAAAACTCATTGTGTTTGAGGAAGGCAAAGAAATTCAATCTAAGCCTGCTATTATTGCCCAAGAAGAGCAAAGCGTGATCAATAAGGAACAAAAGCTATTGCAGTATCGAAAATTATTGATCAGTATTACGGCGCGCGTTTCAGAAAAGGATGATACCTTATCAGGCACTCTTAACAATCCTTTTGTCATCGACAACTTAGACGCCTTATGCAGAAAAGAACGTGTATTTGTTTTAAAATGTAAAGAACGGATCTACTCCTTCTTGAATCAAAAAATAGAATCAGAACTGTGTCGCGCCCAAATAAGAGAATTGTTTAGAAAACATAATTTTTTAAAGGAATATTTTTTAGAAGTAGTATAAAGTAAAATGAAACCAAGTTTATTGTTGCATGAGATCATTAGATCATTGAGTCCTGAAGAAAAGGCAGCGTTCCTTCAAGGCTCCTCATTGCAACAAGGCGAAAAAAATTATAAAAAGCTTTTTGTTTATATGGATTCGGTGGAAGAATATAATGAAGAGAAGGCCAAAGAATATTTTAAGAATGAAACCTTTGCAAAGCATTTAGCCTCGGAGAAAAATCAACTGTTCCATCATATTTTGAAAAGTTTAAGGCAACAACGTATACATGATAAAAGTTCGGCCGCAACATTCGAAAAAATAAAGGACGTTCAATTACTTTACGATAAGAACCTTCCTAAAATGGCAAACAAAGAGGCGGAGCGAATTCGTTACCGCACAATTCAGGAAGAATTATTTTATTCACATTTGGATCTCATTGAGATAGAGATACAGTACATGGCCGTTAATGGTTACGACCAGGAAGAAGCCGCGGCTAAATTGCAAGTGTTGTTCGAAGAAAAGGAACTCATCCTTAAAAAGGTTGCAACTCTTAATAAGTACCAGCAATTGTTAAGAGAGATAGAATATTATTTTAACCAAAATATTTTGGTGCACGATCGCTCTAAAAAGCACTTGCTCGAAAGCTTTTTAAGCAACCCATATATTGCTGATCTTACTTACGCAAATAGTAAAAAGGCGTTGCTTCATGGCACGTTTTGTAGATTGATATGCTATCGTATCATGCGCGAAAACGAGGTGCAAGGACGGGAAATAGATAATGCAGTTGAATTATTTAAAACCTATGGATATTTAAAAGAGGAGTATCCAAAAATGTATATTGGTTTGAATGGATTCTTAGCGCGATACTTAGCTATAAATGCAAATCTTAAAAAGGCTAAAATTGCTATTGATCATTTGCGATCTATAAAGGATGATAAGTGTTTTCAAACACAGGATCTTCAAAACACAATTTTTACCCGCTTAACGGTTTACGATCTTATTTTTTATAACTATTCCGGTCAATACGAAAAAGCAGAAGTGCTTTTCCCGGAAATAGAAGCAAATCTTGAAAAAAACAGGAATGATTATGAAGGGCACGAATTGACCACCATAAATTTTTTAATGTTCGTTACTTATTTTGCAAGAAAGAATTACAATAAGGCATTGAAATGCATCAACGAATTAAATAATTCTAATTTTGAAGAATCACGTCAAGATCTTTATAGGTATGCCAAGCTCTGCAACCTTATCATTCATTACGAATTGAATAATATAGATTACCTGATCTATTCTTATAAATCCACGCAACGCTTCTTCAAGTTAATTGACTATCCGTTCGACTTTGAATCTACCTTCTTAAACTATTTTAAAAATATTGCTATTTCTAAAAAACGTTCAGCAAATAAAAAAATGATATTCGGCGAGTTCAGAGCGCAATTGGAAGAGATATTCAAAGACCCATACCAAATGATCGCATCTGAGTATTTTGACCTAATTGCATGGATAGACAGTCATTTGAACGAAACCGATTACGCTACCGAGATCATAAAAGCGAGAACAGATCAGTAATTCTTTAGCCACGGAGGCGCCAAGACGCGAAGTTTCTTTGCCAATTAGTAGTTGCGATCGCAAACAATTTAACGAATATCCTGCAGGGCCATAATTGCTAGAAACAAAAACAAAATTGCTTTTAGCATATTTTGAATCTTTGAGCCTTAGCGCCTTTGTGGCTAATAATATCGATTTGAAATAAGGTAATTCTTTACGTAATCACTTACGCCTTCCTCTAATGTGGTGAATTCCTTTTTAAAACCCGCTGCTTTTAATTTGGCCATATTTGCCTCAGTAAAATATTGATATTTATCGCGAATATCAATTGGCGTATCAATGAATTCTATATGGGGAGTTTTTCCTAAAGCACTAAAGGTTGCTTTAGCAAGATCAGAAAAACTGCGAGCCTTACCGCTTCCTAAATTATAAATTCCATTCGTCGGACTTTTTTCAAATAAGAAAACCAAAACATCTACCACATCTTTCACATAAACAAAATCGCGAAGCTGTCCACCATCAGTATACTTCGGATTATGTGAGCGAAATAATTTTACTTTACCTGTTGAATTTATTTGACTGAACGAATGAAAAATAACCGAAGCCATGCGCGCTTTATGATATTCATTTGGCCCATACACATTAAAGAATTTTAAACCGTACCAATTTGGCGGTGTTTGCCCTTGTGTAATAGCCCATTTGTCAAAATCGTTCTTACTGTCACCGTAAGGATTCAAAGGCTTTAAATGCGAGATCTTTGTTTCATCATCGTCGTATCCAAACTCGCCCAAGCCATAGGTAGCCGCTGAAGAAGCGTAAATGAATGGAATTTTATTGGAACTACAAATTTGCCAAAGCGATTTGGTATAATTCAAATTAAGCTCATTAAAAACAGCCACATTAAATTCGGTTGTATCGGTGCGTGCGCCAATATGAAAAATAAATTTTATATCTTTTGCATTTTTGCCCAGCCACTCAATAAATTGTGAGCGATCAATTTTTTCGGAGAATTCTTTTGAGGTATAGTTAGCGCTCTTATCTTCTCTTGAGAAGTCATCCACCAAAATAAGATCGGCATGCCCTAAAGCATTTAGTTTGCTTACCAAACAACTTCCAATGAATCCGGCCGAACCCGTAACTACTATCATCTTTCAAAGATAAAACAAATCTGTTGTGTTAGAAAGCAAAAAATTTTATATTAGTATTTTATTTCATTATGGAGATTACACGGGTATTCGATATTTTAGACTTGCACAAAGGCAAGTATCAAAAGGATGACATTCTTTGCGGGAAGATCAACCTGCCAAACGGTAAGGCAGTTAAGGAGTGGAAAAAATATAATAGCAATGATCTTGTGGATCAAGCTAATTTAGTAAGCTACGGTTTATTAAATTTGGGTTTGGGCATGGATGATAAAGTGGCTATTATTTCCGGCAATCGTCCCGAGTGGTGTTTTGCCGATTATGGTTGTCAGCAAATAGGCGCTGTTACTGTTCCTGTTTTTCCTACGGCGAGTAACAATGATCTTAAATTTATTTTAAAGCACGCCGAAGTAAAGGCAGTATTTATAGATGATAAAAATATTTATACAAAACTGGCCACCATTGCGTCTGAAATTCCGGGTTTAAAACATATCATCAGTTTTAATCAATTAGGCGGCACTATTTATTTTACTGATTTTTTAGAAGAGGCTGCTAAAGCTCCGGCCTTAGAAAAGGTGAACGCTATTAAAAGTACAATTACATCGCAGCATTTACTCACCATACTTTATACATCCGGAACAACCGGCACTCCAAAAGGCGTAATGATCTCGCATCATAATTTGGTACAAAATGTAATTAGCATGCGAAACTTTGCGCCTTTTGCAACGTGGTGGAAATCGTTAAGTTTTTTACCCTTGAACCATGTGTACGAGCGCATGTTGATCACTCTTTATTTACACCAAGGCATTTCAACCTATTTTGCAGAAGGCTTTGAAACTATTGGTGATAATTTAAAAGAGATCCAACCACAAATTTTTGTTTCAGTACCACGTTTGATAGAGCGTGTATGGGAAAAAATATCCGGCGCCGGAGAAAAACTTACCGGCGTTAAAAAGAAAATGTTTGATTGGAGTGTGCGTTTAGCGTTAAACTATGAAGTGGATGGCACCAATGGATTTTTTTACGAAATGCAACGCAAAATGGCCGATAAACTCATTTACTCTAAGTGGCGAGCAGCCATTGGAGGAAAATTGGTGTGCATGGCCTCAGGTGGCGCAGCCTTAAATCCAAAACTCGAACGCATTTTTTTATGCGCTAACATTGTTGTTTTGCAGGGGTATGGTTTAACCGAAACGTGCGTTGTTGTAAGCGTAAATCATTTTGGTAAAGGAAATATTCGCATTGGATGTGTTGGCCCGGTAATTGAAAACGTGGAAGTAAAAATTGCAGAAGAGGACGGAGAAATTTTAGTAAAAGGCCCAAGCATTATGATGGGGTATTATAAAAATAAAGAAGCTACCGATGAGGTGATGGATGCCGAGGGATGGTTTCACACAGGAGATGTTGGCAAATTTGAGGGACGATTTTTAAAAATTACCGATCGAAAAAAGGAAATATTTAAAACCAGCGCCGGTAAATATATTGCGCCACTGGCTATCGAAAATAAATTGAAAGAGAGTCGATACATTGAGCAATGCATGGTTGTTGGCGAAGGACAAAAATTTGCATCCGCCATCATCGTTCCAAATCTTGGAAATTTTAAAGAGCATTGTAAGCAAAATAGCATTGAGTGGTTGGATAATGTTACCATGACACAACATGCCGAACTAAAGACATTTATTACAGCGCATGTTAAGCAAATGAACACAACGCTGGCCCCTTACGAACAATTAAAAAGGTGCGAGATCCTAAAAGCTGAATGGACAATTGATGGCGGAGAATTAACCCCCAAACTAAGCCTCAAACGAAGGGTAATAAAGGAAAAGAACCTAGATGCTATCAATAGGATTTACGCCGTTGAGGATTAAGCAGATAAAGATGAAAGTTTATTTGACTTTCTGTCAATTTTTTTCGTTATTTGTTACCCTAAAATTAAAGCAACGCATAAGGGCCAAAAGCTATTTATGTTGCCAAAATTAAAAAACACAAACACATGAAAGTTGGAATTCCATCGGAAATATCTGCAAATGAATTAAGAGTTGCAGCAACTCCAAAAACCGTTAAACGATTACAAAAACAAGGCTTTGAAGTTCAAATTCAAAAAGGCGCCGGCGTAAAAGCAAATTTTTCGGATAAAGATTTTGAAGAAGCAGGAGCAAAAATAGTAAATACGGCAGCCGACATTTATGGCGGATCTGATATTGTTCTCAAAGTAAAAGAACCAACCGTTGAAGAAATTGGTATGATGAAAGAAGGATTAGTGATGTTGAGTTATTTATGGCCTGCACAAAATCAAGACCTTCTTAAAAAATTAGCTGAGAAAAAAGTTAACGCAGTAGCGATGGATGCTATTCCGCGTATTTCCAGAGCACAAAAAATGGATGTATTGTCATCTATGGCAAACATCGCAGGATACAGAGCTGTTATTGAAGGTTCTTATCATTTCGGAAGATTTTTAAATGGACAAATCACAGCAGCCGGAAAAGTAGAGCCGGCAAAAGTATTAGTTATTGGTGCTGGAGTTGCAGGTTTAGCAGCTATTGGAGCAGCTAATTCATTGGGCGCTATTGTTAGAGCATTTGATACGCGTAAAGAAGTTGCTGAACAAATTGAATCCATGGGTGCGCAATTTTTAACTGTAGAAATTGAAGAAGACGGCGCAACATCATCGGGTTACTCAAAAGAAATGAGTAAGGAATTTATTGAGGCGGAGATGAAATTATTTTTAGAGCAAGCAAAAGAATGTGATATTGTAATTACTACTGCACAAATTCCAGGCAGACCAGCGCCAAAATTATGGATGGATTATCACGTAGCTGCTATGAAACCGGGTTCTGTTATTGTGGATCTAGCTGCTTCAACTGGTGGTAACTGTGCGCTTACAAAAAATGGGGAAGTTTATACAACCGATAATGGAGTTACCATGGTTGGTAAATTAAATCAATTACCTAGTCAAGCATCACAATTGTACGGAAACAACTTATGTCATTTATTAGATGATATGGGTAAAGCAGAAAAGTGGAAAATCGATATGGAAGATGCTGTAGTGTCTCGCGCTATGGTAACTTACAACGGAAAAGTAAATTGGCCGCCAGCCCCACTACCTGTTAGTCCAACCGCAGGTGGAAAAGCAAAAGTGATTCCTCCTACTGCAGAAGAAATAAAAATATCCGATGCTGAAAAAGCAAAAAAAGCAACGCGATCTATGTTTATTAGCTTGGGCGTTGTTGGAGCTTTATTGTTGTTGATCGGTCGTTTTGCACCGCCAGAATTTATCCAACACTTTACAGTATTTGTTTTAGCAGTATTTGTAGGATGGCAATTGATCGCAAACGTTGCTCACTCTTTACACACACCTTTAATGGCTGTAACCAATGCCATCAGTGGTATTATTGTTGTGGGTGGTTTATTACAAACAACAGATGATATTAAAAGCCCAATGACGATTATTGCATTTGTTGCCATTTTAGTTGCCAGCATTAATATTGTTGGAGGATTCATGGTTACTCACAGAATGTTGAAAATGTTTAAAAAATAATACTTCGGCAGGCTAAGCATGCCTTTTCAACGAAACAAAATTATAAAATAGTAAAAAGAATTAAATTATGTTTATCGCACAAGAAATACAAACAGCAGCATATTTATTTGCAAGTATTCTGTTTATTTTAAGTTTAGGGGGTTTGTCCTCTCAAGAATCTGCAAAACGCGGTGTGTTTTATGGTATCATCGGAATGGCTATCGCTATTGTGGCTACGGTGCTCGGTGAAGGTGTTGCCGGCCATGTTTATATTATTATTGCCATTGCCATTGCTTCGGTAGTAGGATTAATGTTGGCGCGTAAAGTAGAAATGACATCCATGCCTCAACTCGTTGCCATCTTGCACAGCTTTGTGGGATTAGCAGCTGTATTGGTTGGATTCGGTTCTTATTTAGATCCAAAGTCTCATGAACTCACTGGCGCGGCACACATCATTCACTTAGTAGAAGTGTTTATCGGTATTTTTATTGGAGCCATTACGCTTACGGGTTCTATCATTGCTTGGGGTAAATTAGATGGAAAAGTTCCTTCCAAACCTTGGAATTTTAAAGGATTGCAAACAATGAACTTAACACTTCTTTTAGCATCTACAGCTCTTGGTATTTTATTTTGCAAAGCAGATGGAACAGGCGGAATGATGTATTTGCTTATGATGACTGCTATTGCTTCGTTTATTGGAGTTGTGCTTGTAATGGCAATTGGTGGCGGTGATATGCCGGTAGTTGTATCGATGTTGAATTCGTATTCTGGTTGGGCTGCATCAGCCGCAGGTTTTATGTTGGGCAACGACTTATTAATTGTTACAGGAGCATTGGTTGGAAGTTCGGGCGCTATTCTTTCAATGCATATGTGTCATGCCATGAATCGTTCTTTCTTCTCTGTAATATTTGCAAGTGCAACAGCTTCTTCTTCTCAAGGTGGTGAGAAAAAGGCAATAGAAGGAGAAGTAACGGCATTGAATCACGAAGAAGTTGCTTCTTTATTAAAAGAAGCTAAATCAGTTGTTATTGTTCCTGGTTATGGAATGGCTGTTGCAAAAGCACAGTATCCAATTTATGACATGGTACAAACTTTACGCAAGGCAGGAAAAAATGTGCGTTTTGCTATTCACCCAGTGGCTGGTCGTTTACCGGGCCACATGAATGTATTGTTAGCAGAAGCAAATGTGCCTTACGATATTGTTTTGGAAATGGATGAGATCAATGAAGATATGCCAAATACAGATGTTGTAATGGTAATTGGAGCAAACGATGTTGTAAATCCAAGCGCACAGGATGATCCGGCAAGTTCTATTTACGGAATGCCTGTAATTGAAGTATGGAAGGCTGAAAAAGTGATCATCATGAAACGTTCTATGAGCGCAGGTTATTCAGGCGAAGATAATCCATTGTTCTACAAGCCAAATTCAGAAATGCTTTATGGAGATGCTAAAGTTAGCGTTGAGAAATTATTAGGATTTTTAAAGGCATAACTCAAACAAAATAATTTTTATTAAAGAGGCGGAACGATTGTTCCGCTTTTTTGTTTTCACAAAGGAGAGGCAGTCCTTCGACTTCCTGCCTAGCTAGTCGCCCCTCAAAAATTCTGTAACCCTTGCCATTATTGAGTTTGTTTAAAAATAGTGCGATAAAAATCTACCGAAAAAAGTAAAAAAAGGGATTAAACCGTAAATAGACAGTAGGCTTTTAAAAATCCTGTTAATCCTTTGTTATTGTTGATTTTAGAATAACCCCGACCTTGTAATCAAAACTTACAAGAGTA
>JAWXAS010000085.1:0-31989 GCA_034439635.1 Bacteroidota bacterium
CAGTGCGACAAACATAGCAAAGGACAAACAAGCTTGAAGTGATAGCCCGATAAGGCGCCCAAATAATAAAAAATACTTTTTGAGGTTCGACTAAATAGTAAAGCTTAAAATTTCTCAGTATTAGGGCGCCCGGGTGCGCTTTTCGTTTCAAGCCTACTTGTACTTTGCTACGTTTGTAGGTCTGCGGTGGCTTCCTTTGGTCGCCTCCTTGCCCAACAAACATAACGCAAAGTTCTAAGTAGGGCTTTTCACTACAATCGCTGGCGCGGCTTTAGGCCGGAGCTTAGGAAAAAAAACAGACCTTAAAAACAATTCCAGGCTAATCTCCCGCCTTTAAAAATTTAACAGTAACCTTTTGCCCATCTTCTGAATAAAGATCAAGGAAATAAACACCTTCGGTTAAACTACTTGTTTCAATTCCGTTAGAATTTAATTTGCCGACCATTACTTTTTTGCCAACAAGATCATAAACAATAAATTTTGTGATCTCAATATTATCTGCGCGAATAGACAGATCTCCAGATGTTGGGTTTGGATAAATATAAACCTCGTTGCCTTTAAATTGTTTGTGAATACCTGTAGGATCAACAAGTGTGTTAATGGTTTGGTTGGTACTTATTGGGCTGTTATAATCAAAGTAAATATGGGCGCGGTTTTTTAAGGTGGTACCAACAGGTAAACTTGGGTTCATGTTCACCTGATAAGTAACATGACCACGATTGGTGAAATCACTAGCGCTACCTGGAGGAAGCATAATAGAAGGGAATTCGAACATCAATTCCTTCAGTTGTACTATTTATCTGTGATGTAGCAGGGTAACTCGAATTAAGAATTTTGAAATTACTTAAATTGAACTGAGAACTTAGGGTGTCTCTTATATAAATATTTTTGGCTGGAGCATTCCCAAGATTTTGAAAATTGATAGTATACACCATCTCATTTGTTGACACAGGAACAACAAGATTTCCGTTGCTTAACATATTGGGATGTTGAGATTCTTTATTATTTGGATCGTACGGTCCGCCATATATAAAAGTTAAATTATAAATATCGTCGCTAAGGTTAAAGTCGGTATGTGGAATAATAATTGATTTCAAAGTAAAGGGATTTCCAATAATAGCTGTTGTTTTTACACCAACAGAAGACCAGTAAAAGGTATTTGAAGAGGAGCTGATAATATTCCAAACAATCGTATCTCCTGTAGCTGCTGCAATGGTGTTTGATGGTGCAGGAGTGGAATTAAATGGGGCAATATAAAACATATCAGGATCCAATACCATCTTTAATTTCGTTGGATATTGTATTAGTGATGAACAATAGTTATAATCTAAATAAACATTTGCTTGGGCAACAAACGTACCTCCCGGGACAGCCAATCCCGGACCGGGGGGCTCCGCAGCAGAACCCTAGATTTGTGTAATGGTTATACATGGGAGTTACAGTTTGTTGAGGTAACGCAATGGTATTGCTTGTAGGGATGGTGACAACAGTTGGAGAAGCTGGGCATGGACTGCTATTAGTAACTGTATAAGTTCCATAAGGTAATGAAGTAATAATATTACCATTGGAAGTTAGATTAAAAGTATTGCTAATACTTGCCATGGTAAAATTGGTCGCAGTAAATGAAGTGCCTGAGAAGTCACCTGCATCCTCAAGGCAATTCCCATTGCAGTCAACATAGGTATAGCCGAATAACTGACCGCAGAAACTATTTACGTTGTTCGTAAATGTGTATTCTGCTATAGAATTAACCGTGTAACCAGGCACGTTCTTTATAACATATTTTATGCTGTTTACACCTAAGCTGAAGGTAATGCTTGAAATCTTCACTATCATTCCCACCCCATTATACCAAATAACAGAAGCGCTGGCGGTTTGAGCGCTAGACGGATTGGTTTGTGGAATGCTGTAAGAGTTCAGCAAGGAATTATTTATATATAAATCGATGTTGGCGCCTGTATTAGGGTTGAACGTATAATTATTTACAGACATACTGAATCAATATTTCCTAGATAAATAGAAAAACCAATAGAGTCGGGCATACAACTATGTGAAGGATAGATTGTAGTTAGGGTTTTCAAATTATCGGTTACAGGAAAATAACCATTTCCAAAATCGGGAGGAATAGGAACATAAACTATGCTTCCAAAATTTATAGAACCTGAAATGTATTTATAAAGAAAGGGATTAGGAGGCTGCATTAAAGTCCAGAAGTTCGAATATTGATTAAAACGTTGACGGAATAATAAAAAATAATGTGTCTGAGATGATGTTGCCGAAAAAGTTAATGGAACGCCGCAAAAATGAATTTGGGCGTAAACACTGGAAGAATCAAGTAAAAAAAGATCAATTGAAGAACTGAGCGGATTCTCGGTAACATCCTTGATCCCATTATTATTTGCGTCTCTAAAACAAATAATGGTGGTAGACATCACCGACTGCGCTTTTACATCAATCGAAACAATTAATATGAAAAGCAAAAAGTAAATTTTATTCATGATGAATAGGTTAGGGTTATTGTAAATCAAATTACAACAATTGGGTCGCTAAAGCAAACCATGAACAACATTTACCACCTTAAGTTTAGTAAGTGGTATGATATATCGACTATCTGGAAAATAGAGCTTTTTTAGCCCTTTAAAGCGGAACTTTGCAGTACACTAAAAAACGCACTTTTTTATCAGCAAACTCAACCATAACTGCCATATAATCAATATTTTAATCTAAAATTGTGAATTAGGTCCCAATATGTTATATTTGCACCCTTAATTAAAAAAGTATTTAGAATTAATTTTTATGCAAAACAAAGGAGCTATAAAAGTATTTGCCCTGTTACTCACACTGGCATGTATTTTTTATTTATCGTTTACATGGGTTACGCGTAGCGTAGAAACAGAAGCTGTTGAATATGCTGAAGGCATTGTGAATGCCCAGAAGTACAAAAGCCTTGCGAAGGAAGTTGCCAATGGCAATACTTCCAAAGAGCAAAGCATTTTGGATTCTATAAAAGGTAGAATTGCCGACAGATATCTTGATTCGATGAAGAAAGAGATCGTTTATAATCTGCTTATTGCAGAGTATACTTACGAAGAATGTAAAAAGAATGAGTTAAACTTAGGTTTGGACTTACGTGGTGGTATGAACGTTACCCTTGAGGTTTCGATGATCGATATCGTACGCGGCCTTTCAAACGGAAGTACTGATGTGGTGTTCAACAAAACATTGGATGAAACTCAAAAGAATTTAGGTGTAAAAAACAATGATGACTTCATCACTGCTTTCGAAAAAAACTACAAGAAAAATGCTCCTAACGCAAAACTAGGTCCTATCTTCCAAACGGTTGAGAACAAAAGCGAGATCTCTTACAACTCAAGTAATGAAGAAGTGATCGCTTACATAAAAAAGAAAGCAGGAGAATCGATAAGTAATGCCGAAAAAACATTCCGTAGTCGTATCGACCGTTTTGGTGTAACTCAACCTAATATTCAAAAATTAGAAGCAAGCGGACGTATCCTTGTTGAATTACCCGGTGTAAAAGATAAGCAACGTGTTCGCGAACTTTTACAAGGAACTGCAAATTTGGAGTTCTGGGAAACATACGAGAATGGAGAAATTGCATCGTTGATGGACAAAGCAAACTTTGCTATCCGTCAGGTAATGTATCCTGAAACAATTGTTGCCGTTAGAGATACTACAACTGCAAAAGATTCTACATCAGTTGATGTTAAAGCAGATTCTTTAGGAACAAATGATTCGGCTGCAATGGCTGCCGCAAAAACACCTTCGGTAAATCCTCAAGATACCGCTCTAAAGAATTTCTTAAAGAGAATGCCTCTTTACTCAAACTATTCACCTCTTCGTCCGTTGATTGAGTACGACGAAAAAGGTCAACCAAAAAAATATGCTGATGGTCCTGCTGTTGGTCGTTCGTACACAAAGGATGATACATCAAAGGTAAATCAGTATTTAGGAATTCTTAAAACCAAAAACATCTTCCCATCGAAAGTAAGATTCATGTGGAGTTCAAAAGCTATTGAGCAAAAAGATGAGAATGGAAAAGTAGTTACTACGTATTATGAATTGTATGTGATCAAGCAAACGGATGCTAAAGGAAAAGCAGCCTTAAGCGGAGATATCATTACAAAAGCAAATAAAGATTACGATCAACGCAGTGGTGGTGTGCCTTTAATAAGCATGAGCATGAATTCGGATGCTGCCGAGAAATGGAAAAAGATAACAGGTGCTAATAAAGGAAAATGTATTGCCATTGTTATGGATAACATGGTGTTCTCATCGCCAAGAGTTAATCAAGAGATCAGCGGAGGTTCATCGCAAATCACCGGAAACTTTACTGATTCGGAGGCCGACGCTTTAGCAGCAATTTTAAGTGCTGGTAAATTACCGGCGCCTGCGCGCATTGTTGAAGAGAACATCGTAGGACCAACATTAGGTCAAGAAGCAATCGACTCCGGCTTATTGAGTTTTGCAATAGCCTTAATGGTTATTTTATTATTCATGGCATTCTACTACAACAAATCAGGTTTGGTTGCAAACGTTGCCCTTGTATTTAATATGTTCTTTGTAATGGGAGTTCTTACATCGCTCGGCGCTGTATTAACCCTTCCCGGTATCGCAGGTATCGTATTAACCATTGGTTTGGCAGTGGATGCAAACATTTTGATCTTCGAACGTGTGCGTGAAGAATTAGCCTTAGGCAAAGGAACACCAATTGCTATTAAAGAAGGTTTTAAACATGCCATGAGTTCTATCATCGACTCTAACGTTACACTTTTATTATTAGGCATCATTCTTTACGCATTTGGTAGCGGTCCGGTTCAAGGTTTCGCAACTACATTGTGTGTAGGTATCATTGCCTCTTTATTCTCCGCTATTTTAATTACTCGCGTTATTTTCGAATGGATGTTGGAGCGTAAAATGGAGATTCCATTCGACACTAAAGCAACTCGCAATGCATTTAAAAACATCTCTATCGACTTCGTTGGAAAACGTAAAGTGTATTACGCTATTTCAACCCTTATTATTATTGTAGGTGTTGTTATGTATTTTAAGCACGGCGGATTGAATTTAGGCGTTGATTTTAAAGGAGGCCGTACGTATCAAGTTCGTTTTGAAAAAGACATGAACACGGAAGACATTAAAAAATCTTTATCAATTCCATTTGAAGGTTCACCTGAAGTAAAAACATTAGGAAGCGCTAATCAAGCTAAGATCACCACAACGTATAAAGTTTCTGATAATAGCGCAACGGCTGATTCAGATGCAGAAGCAGCTTTAAATAAAGGCTTAAGTTCATTAGGCGCGAAGTACGAAGTAATGTCGCAACAAAAAGTTGGACCAACCATTGCTACCGACATCGTTTACGGTGCGTATGGAGCAATTTTATTCTCGTGTTTAATGATGTTCGTTTATATCGTTATTCGTTTCCGTAAATGGCAATATGGTTTAGGTTCGGTTGTGGCTTTATTCCATGACGTACTTATTGTATTATCGTGCTACACTATTTTTGATGGCATCGTTCCTTTCTCTTTAGAGATCGGTCAGGATTTCATCGCGGCTATCTTAACGGTAATGGGCTATACCATGACGGAGACAGTGGTTGTGTTCGACAGGATCCGTGAGCGTTTAGCGGATAGCGGAAAAACGGATGTGTTTGGAGAAGAGCGTAACAAATTAATTAACTACGCTTTAAATAGTACATTAAGTCGTACCATCTTAACTTCATTAACCGTATTCTTCGTGTTATTAGTGATCTTTATCTTTGGTGGCGATAGTATCCGCGGATTCATCTTCGCGTTATTGATCGGTCGTATCATTGGTACTTACTCTTCATTATGTATCTCAACTCCTATAGTTGTTGATTTCGACAAGAAGAAGTAATTAGTAAATATATTTTTAAAGCCCGTTACGATGCTTCGTATTGGGCTTTTTATTTTAGGAAAGAAAGAATTTTTTATTTAGGCGTGCCCCCTAAAGTAGAACTTGCCTTGAAACAACACAATGCAAGTTCTACTTTAGGGGTCGGGCTTTTCGTTCGCCACGGCGAACAATCTTTTTGCTGAAAAAGCAAAAAGGATTTCCACTGCAATCCCTCACGCGTTCGGTAAAAAGAGGAAGCTGCTAACTTGACTTTATGTTGAATAGCAGGAAATTATTGTAAAAGATATTCTCTTTTCTGTTGCGGGAAAAAATGTCCCGTGCAACTGAAAGAGCTTCACGTTAAAGTAGGGCGAGACATTTTGCCCCGCAAGAATTAATACCAAAAACTTTCCATCGCTGGCGGGCTGTGAAAATAAAAAAGCCCTTCAACATTTTTGCTGAGGGGCTTTTGAAGAAAGTAAATCTTATTTAATAATTAGTTTTTGAGTTTTAGTTGTAGTGCTTGTTTTAGCTTCTAAAAAGTAAACGCCTTTGGTATACTTATCCGCAAACAAGAAAACACTTTTATCGCCTTGGTTTATTTCACCATCATAGATCACATCTACGAACTGCCCCATCATATTAAACAAACTTACTTTTATAGCCTGTGTTTTTGTTGAGCTCAAAGGAATACACGTAATGGCACTCGCAGGATTTGGATAAACAGCTTTAAGCTCAAAGCCCGAGTTTTCTTTTATTCCGCTTGTGGCGCATAAAACAATTTTAAACATATTTCTTCCTAGTGGCGCTGTTATTGGGCGCCTCATAGTTTTACCACTGGTGGCCGCAGCTTCAATATAGTAGTAAATGGTTTTCCCTAACGCTTGCTGAGGTATATTGCCGGTGTATTCATCCGTTAGCGCATTGGTTAATGTCATAGGAACCGGATTGAAGCCTAATAATGTATCAATTGTCCAGTAAACTTTCGCATTGTTAATCCCTGTTCTGTGCATGATTTTAGCTTTTACACTATAAGAAGGATCGAAATCACAGGCATTCTTTATTTGCTGGTGCGAGATAAGCAAAGGATCATTTGTATGCACCGCGTGCGTGATGCAATGAATGGCCCCGCTTTGCGAAATAAGCGTACTTCCAACCTCATCTACATCAATGGGAACTAATTTATATCCAGGTAATGATTCTTTTAAAATACGAATGGCAGTGGTGTCGTATTGCTGATAATAGGTTGGAAAAATATAAGTTTTATTTACAAAAACACCATTGGTATATGTACAATACCAACCGCCCGATTGATTTGGCCACTTATTGTTCTTATCCTTTGGCATCGGAATTCGAATGACTTTATAAGGCGTTCCATACACCGAATTATAAGTGGATTGAATGTATTGAAGATTGGCTTCTATTTGCGGACCATCCGAAACTCCTGCCGGATATTCTCCCCACAATAATGTTTCTTCATCCAATAATTTCATATGCATGTCAATATGATGAATTCCGTCGTAAGGTAATGTTGGCATTTTTATATAACGGTTAATACCCATGAATTTTTTCATGATGGTATCAATTTGTGCCACTGTTTTACTAGAATTTTCGGCCACAACAAGCGTGGAAGAGAACGCGGTTCCAAAACCATCACTCATATAATTTCCGCCCGTATGTACAAGATCCCAAGGTGCTGTTTTGGTTTCGTAAATTGGAAGTCCGAATAAACCTGCAATGGCCGTAGGTGTTACATCATCTAAAGGACGTGGACGGTTATAGATCCAATCTACAAGAATTAATGAATCAACATAAGCACCATATACCGAATTACCTGAATAATCGCGGGCCCATATAGAATTGTAAGGTACTTGAAGGAATTTAATGTTTGTGAGTGGAACTAAGTTAGTGGTAAGATTGCTTTTTACTGTATTAGAATCGGAGCATATAATAGTAACAATAGTTTCTAATTGCGCTGCTTTAATGATGGCGCGATGGATATTTGTATAACTGCCTGTCCAAGTTATGTTCAACGTTTGGATCTCTTCCCACTCGGCAGCATTACGAAGTTTTGTATACGGTGGTGGCGTTACAAACAAGGACTTTTGTTTGGTGTTGCGAATGGAATTTAAATAGTCTTCCATTTTTTCCTTCTCACCCGGAGCAAAGTCCTTGGGAAGTTCTTGTTGTGAGTTCATTTTAAAAACGAAACACAAGCTCAAAAAAAGTAGTAAATGTTTTTTCATTAAAATTTAGTCTATACCAAATTTAATCAAAAACTTCCAATAATCCTTATGATTTCAATCCATCCCAGCCTTGAGCCTTTAACTCGGTTACAGTACCCGATTTTGTAACAAGGAGTTTGCCTTTTGATTCATTGGTGATATGACCAATAACTGTAAAATCAAGTTGATTTTTAACTTTATCGTAATCCTTAAGATCAATAGTGAAAAGCAACTCATAATCCTCTCCGCCGCTTAAAGCACAAACAGTTGGGTCGAGGCCAAATTCGCGAGCGGTATCGTATGTTAAAGGATCGATAGGAATTTTTTCTTCGTACAATTCAACACCCACATTTGAATTTTTACAGATGTGTAAAATTTCGGAAGCTAATCCATCGCTAATATCTATCAATGCCGTTGGTTGAATTTCTAACTTGGCAAATAGATCAATAATATCTTTTCGTGCTTCCGGTTTTAATTGTCGCTCTAAAATATAATCTTTGCCTTCCAGGTCGGGTTGTAATTTCGGATTCTCTTTATATACCGCTTTCTCTCTTTCTAAAATTTGCAAACCCATATAAGCCCCACCAAGATCTCCGCTTACACACAATAAATTAGTTTCTTTTGCACCACTTCTGTAAACTACAGTGCCCGGATCGGCAACACCAATGGCAGTGATGCTAATTACTAAACCGGATGTGCTGGATGTTGTGTCTCCTCCAACAAGATCAACGCCATATTTTTCGCAAGCCATTAACATACCTGCATACAATTCTTCAACGGCCTCTAAACTAAAACGGCTGCTTAAAGCAAACGATACTAAAATTTGTTTTGGTTGCGCATTCATCGCATACACATCACTCAAATTTACCACCACGCTTTTATAACCCAAATGTTTTAAAGGCATATAGGTTAGATCAAAGTGAACTCCTTCAACCAACATATCGCTTGTAACAACGGTTTGTTTAATTCCTAGTAAAAGCACAGCCGCGTCGTCGCCAACACCTTTTACAGTTTCAGAATTTTTTAATTGAATGTGCTGGGTTAAATGGTTTATTAAACCAAATTCTCCAAGGCTAGAAAGTTCTGTGCGTATTGTATTGTCAAACTCCATTTATTTTTCTTTATATTTTATTTTGTTTGGGTGTGCTGAGCGTAGTCGAAGGGTCTGCCTGTGCTTCTAATACGCTCAGCATAACACCTTGGGGGTTATTTCAATTTAATGCAAACATTTTTCGGTTCTGTAAAAAAGTCAAGTGCTTCAAAGCCACCTTCGCGTCCAACACCGCTATCTTTTACGCCACCAAACGGTGTACGAAGATCGCGCAATAACCAACAATTGATCCACACAATTCCTGCATGAATATTATTGGCGAAACGATGCGCGCGAGTTAAATTTTCTGTCCATACAATAGAGGCCAATCCGTAACGCGTGCCATTAGCCATTTCCAGGGCTTGTTCCTCGGTGTCAAATGGAGTTATGGTTACAACCGGACCAAAAATTTCTTCTTGATTTGTGCGGCATGTATAACTTAAGCCTTCTATAATAGTTGGGGCAATATAATATCCTTCGCTTAATTCACCAGCTAATTTAATGGCATGTCCACCACACAAAACAGTTCCGCCTTCTTTTTTTGCGAGTTCTACATAACTCAATATTTTTTCTTGATGTGGTTTTGAAACAATAGCACCGATCTTTGTATCATCGTTCAATGGGTTTCCAACAACAAGCGCTTTTGTTTTTTCTACAAGGTCTTTTTTAAATTTTTCGTAAATACTTTTTTCAACATATATACGTGATCCACACAAACAAATTTGTCCTTGATTAGCAAACGACGACAGCATCGTTGTAGAGATCATCTTTTCATAATCGCAATCGGCAAATATCACATTCGGATTTTTTCCGCCAAGCTCTAAAGATAGTTTCTTGAACATAGGCGCTGCAATAGAGGCAATATGTTCTCCTGTTTTTGTTCCGCCGGTAAACGAAATTAATGGAATGTGTTTGTGCGATACAATGGCATTACCAACTTTTCCGCCTAAGCCATGTATAATGTTTAAAACGCCTGCAGGTAATCCTGCTTCTATGCAAATTTCGGAAAGCAAATGTGCTGTCATTGGTGTAACTTCCGAAGGTTTTGCAACAACCGTGCAACCGGCAGCTAATGCAGGAGCAATTTTCCAGGTAAATAAATACAAAGGTAAATTCCATGGCGAAATACATCCTGCTACACCAACAGGTTGACGCAAGGTATAATTGATAGCAGTATCTTCCATACTATGCGAATGTGCCGCATAATGTAAAATACCGGTACCATAAAAATGAAAATTTGCTGCGGCTCTTGGAATATCAACTGTTTTAGCAAGCTTTAATGGTTTGCCATTGTCAATACTTTCGGCCAAAGCAAGTTTATCTAAATTCTTTTCAATAAGCGCTGCGATCTTTAAAAGATATTGCGAACGTTTTTCTTTTGGTGTAATACTCCACGAAGCAAATGCTGTTTTTGCAGCTTGATAAGCCAGCTCAACATCTTTTTCATTACTATCAGGAATAAGTGAATACACTTTTCCGGTAGAAGGATTGTAATTGTCTAAATACGATTTGGAAACAGGTTCAACCAGTTTGCCGTTTATATAATTTTGTAATTTATACATGTGCTTTAAAGAGCCTTAAAGGTACAAAAAAACCCATAAAATAGTGAAGAAAAACCAATTGGTCACCCCTAAAGAGATTCTGTTTGCAATCGGTTATAGCGCCTCTTCGGGGCTAGCAATATGTCGCTCCTGCGGAGCTTAATTTTTTTGTCCTAGGTACGATATTATTAATTTGTAATTGAACCAATAGCTCGCTCCTACGGATTCTTTGTTAGTTTGCGCGACAAAATGTTCCGTTCAGCCATAACAAACGGATTTCAAGCAGGGCGGGAGATTTTGTCCCACAGATAATAGCTCGGCACATGCAGTCCCAGAGGGGCGACATGTCGGTTTAACACAAAATTTTATTTAATAATTTTTTTTAAACGCTCGGTTATCTCAAACACCGCGGGGCAAACCATGGTATTTTTAAAGGTTAGATCCATAACCTGATACATTTTTTTACGATTGGTATGTGGATATTCACGGCAGGCATTGGGTCGGTTATCATAAATGCTGCAATAATTATCGGGCCCTAAAAATGCACAGGGCAGTTGTTGTAAAACGGCATCTTTATCCTCATCCATGCGCAGGTATTTTTCAAAAAAAGTACCCGGCTTGATTTTCAAAGATTTTGAAGCACGTTCAATATCGCGTTCGTAGAAAATGGGAGAAGTTGTTTTGCAACAATTGCCGCAAGTGGTGCAATCTATCTGTTCAAAAACTTCGTCGTGTAATTTGTGAATGATATTATCGAGATCCTTTGGGGGTTGTCGGATGATGCGTTTATAAAAACGATCGTTCTCCGATTTAAGTTTGTGTGCTTTTTTATTATGTGCGTTGAGATCCAAAATACCGTTATAATTTATGTTTTAGGTTAAAAAAGAACAAGCAGGTTGGGCTAAAATATGCATCATATTGGCACTACTTGGTAACAAAAACAAAAACGTCTTCGTTATCTTTTTTCATGAGGTATTTTTCGCGAGCAAATTTTTCAAGACTTTCAGTATTTGTTTTTAATTCTTGAAGTTCTACTTTATTTTTTTCTATCTCGGTGGTATAGTAGCCTTGATCGGTTTTTAATTTATTGAGTTTGCTCACGGTTTCGTGTTGCGTAAATACATCGTTTTTATCAAAAAAAAGTAGCCAAGCAATAAGCGCGGTTATCGTTAAAAAATACTTATTCTTTATGAAGTTTAGTAAAAACATATACCTTTATAGGAACTAAGTTACCTAAAATAAATGCGCTCAACCCAAAGGATAAAAAGGTTTATTAAAACTGCACTGTTAGTAGTTTTAATGCTGAATATCAATGCGCAAGGTGCTTTTAAGGCCTCGCAACTTAAATATGAAAGGGTAAGAGCCGCTTATAAGACCAAGTTTGAGGGCCTTAAAAAGGAGATAACAACGGCAGGATTTAGCGTAAATACATACGAAATTTACATGCAGGTTTTTAAACACGAAAAAGAAGTGCAGGTATGGATGCGGAATAAGAATGATCCAAAATTTAAACTTTTTAAAACCTATAAAATTTGTTCGTCGAGTGGAGAATTAGGTCCAAAAAGAGTGCAAGGTGATGGTCAAGTGCCTGAAGGGTTTTATTACATAGAGCATTTTAATCCGGTTAGCAGTTATCATTTGAGTATGAAGGTTGGGTATCCAAATAAAAGTGATTCAAAAAAAGCAACAGGTTCGCCGGGTGGAGATATTATGATCCATGGCAATTGTGTTACCATTGGTTGTATTCCCATTGAAAATGATCCAATAGAAGAATTATATATTTTGTGTGTGGAAGCAAAAGACAGAAAGCAAAATTTGCGGGTAGATATGTTCCCATGCAAATTTACACAGGAGAATATAAAAATGCTTAATCAAAATTTTTCAAAGGAGATGAATGCATTTTGGGGAACCTTAAAGGCCGGGTATGATCTTTTTGAAGCAAGTGGTCTTACTCCGAAATTTACCGTTGATGCTAAGGGAAATTACGTTATTGCAAAATAGATGAAACAAACTATTCTTTTTTTAAGCATTATATTTTTTGTTTCTTGTAAACAAAACACCGAAGAGATTCCTACGGATATTATTGATAAAGAAAAATTTATTGAGGTATTAAAAGATAAAGCATTAGCCGAAGCTGCTTTGAATGTGAATGTAAAAAATGTAGCCGGCGAAAAATTTGATTCGGTTTACAATTTTAGTGTTTACAAAGAGAATAATATTACCAAAGCGCAATACGATTCTGCAATGAAATATTATTCGGCCAAGCCCGGAGAATTTAAAGAATTGATGGAAACGGTATTGGAAAAACTGAATGTAGAAAAGGCAAAACGTTAATGCAGTATTTTAAACATCAATTCACGCATTAACTCTCCACTGCTTAAACTCCCATTATTTACACCCTTACTTTTGAGATCGTATTCTTTTAAATACGAAAATATGTGTTTTAGTTTTGGCACTGGGTAATTATGTGCGGCGCGCATATAACCCTCAACAAAAAAAGGATTTACACCAAGAGATGATGCTGCAGCGAATTTTGATTTATCGTGAAGAAAATGAACCTTTAAAATTTTAGTATAGTAGCCAAATAGTGAACTCATGAGCATCACCATAGGATGTTCTTTTTCATTAGCGCCAAAATAGTTCACTATTTGGTTCACCTTTAAAACATCTTTAATTCCTAATGCATTTTGCAATTCAAACACATTAAAATCTTTACTAATGCCAATATAATCCTGAACAAGTTCGGCTGTAATTTCGGCGCCTTCTTTTAAATTGATAAATAATTTATCTATCTCGTTTGCAATTTTGCTAAGGTCGTTTCCTAAAAATTCAGCGATCATAAACGATGCTTTTGGATTGATGTTATGACCTTTTGACTTTACATAATTCCCTATCCACTCGGGTAATTTATTATCATAAAGTTTGTTGCTTTCAATGTACACCGAATTTTTTTGAAGCAATTTACCAATGGCAGAACGCTTATCAATGGTTTTGTATTTAAAACAAAATACCAAAATTGTAGAAGAGAGAGGCGCTTTTAAATAATTTAGAAATGTTTGTGTAACCGAGCTGTTTGACGCTGTCGGAGCATCATCATCATCGCCAGAATTTTTTTTATTTAATTCTTTTATGTTCTGCGCTTCCTTAACTATCACCACTTGATAATCGCTCATCATTGGAAATTGTTTTGCTAATCCTAATACGGTGCCAAGGTCGGTGTCTTTTCCGTAAACAACATTCTGGTTGAATTCTCGATCGGCCTCACTTAAAGCATTATTTTCAATGTAATCGCTGATCACATCAATGTAATAGGCTTCTTCTCCGCTTAAAAAATAAACGGGTTTAAATATCTTGCGTTTAAGATCTAAAAGTATTTGATCTACTTCCTTCATTCAGCCATGAATTTAATCAATTCTTCAAAAGATGAACTATGCTTTTTATTCTTAATTTTACAACATTGCAAGTACGTTTAGACACATATCTTTGGGCCATAAGGATTTACAAATCTCGCACCTTGGCGACCTCCGAAATTAGGGGAGGCAAAGTAAAATTTAAAGATAAAACCATTAAGCCCTCGCACATGGTTACTATTGGCGAAACATTTGCCATTAATTTAGGAAGCGATAATAAAAAGATAATTGAAGTTGCAGTGTTGATAGAAAAACGGCAATCATTCGAAAAAATAAAACATGCGTATGTGGATCATTCGCCGCCTATAACAAAAGAAGAAAAACTAGATACGATGATCTTTAAAACAAATGTAAAAAGCGAAAAGGGTAGTGGCCGACCGACAAAAAAAGATCGACGGGATCTTGGGAAACAAGGAGGGTGGTTTTGATCAACGGCTTTTTGGCCACGAATTACCACTAATCAAAGTGAGCTGTTTATTAATTTCACAAACCTGCGTGATAATTATAATAGGTTTAAGTATAGATTAGTGTAATTTAAATAAATACAGATTAGTGAAAATTAGTGGCTTTAAACTAATGAAATATCGAACTGCACAAGATCAATGAACTCTTGTACGCGCTCATCAACATCTTTTTGAGAAAGACCAATTAAACGCTCAGTTCCAAAACGCTCAACAGTAAAACTTGCCATTGCACTTCCAAAAATGATGGCGCGTTTCATGTTGTCAAAGCTGATATCTTTTGTTTTTGCCAAGTAGCCAATAAATCCTCCGGCAAAACTATCGCCTGCCCCGGTTGGATCAAATACTTCTTCTAATGGCAATGCAGGAGCAAAAAATACTTCTTCCTTATTAAATAATAAGGCGCCATGCTCACCTTTTTTAATTACCAAAACACTTGGCCCCATGGCTAATATTTTTTGCGCAGCTTTTACTAACGAGTATTCTCCTGATAATTGACGTGCTTCTGAATCGTTGATCGTTAGCACATCGATCATGGTAATTGTTTTTTTAAGATCCTCTAAAGCAACATCCATCCAAAAATTCATTGTATCTAATACAATTAATTTGGGGCGCTTATTCATTTGCGTGATCACTTTTTGTTGAACCATTGGAACAAGATTTCCTAACATTAAGAAATCGCAATTTTTTGCCGATTCAGGAACAATAGGGTCGAAATTCTCTAACACATTTAATTGGGTATCTAATGTATCGCGGGTATTAAGATCATTATGATATTTACCGCTCCAGAAAAAAGATTTTTCACCCTTTTTTATCTGTAAACCATCCAGTTTTACGCCCTCTTTTTTAAGTGTATTTAAGAAACTTTCCGGAAAATCATCGCCAATAACCGATACAAGATCGATATCACGGTGAAAGTACGAAGCCGCTAGGGAGATATAGGATGCAGCGCCTCCAACTATTTTATCTGTTTTGCCAAAAGGCGTTTCAATTGCATCAAAAGCTACTGTTCCAACTACTAAAAGACTCATTATAAGGGGGTTTGTTAAATTTTACGGCAAATATATTGTTTATTTCGGAAATCTGCCTTAATTTCGCATCCCTAATCAGAAAAAATTCCTTCTTAGCTCAGCTGGTTAGAGCACGTGACTGTTAATCACGGGGTCCCTGGTTCGAGCCCAGGAGAGGGAGCAAAAAGCCATCAAGAAATTGGTGGCTTTTTTGTTATAGTTTAAAATAAAAAGACGACCGCTTAAGGTCGTCTTTTTTAATCTGTGCAAATGATAACAATTCGCGTGATCAACGTTCAATTACTTCTTCGTTTTCAAATAATTCTCTTCAACTTTTTTCCAGTTGATTACATTAAAAAATGCGGCCATATAATCAGGACGGCGATTTTGATAATTTAAATAATAAGCATGTTCCCAAACATCCATTCCTAAAATTGGAGTGCCTTTGCAATCAGCAATATCCATTAAAGGGTTATCTTGGTTCGGCGTACTGCATACGCACAATTTGCCATCGGCTTTAACGCATAACCAAGCCCAACCACTTCCAAAGCGAGTTGCTCCTGCTTGTGCAAAATCAGTTTTAAATTTATCAAATCCACCTAAGTCCGAATCAATGGCTTTTGCAACTTCGCCACTTGGAGCACCTCCTGCGTTTGGTGCCATTATTTCCCAAAACAAGCTGTGGTTAAAATGTCCGCCGCCATTATTGCGAATAGCAGGTGTGTATTTAGAAATGTTCTTACAAATTTCTTCAATGCTTAAATTCTCTGCGCCACTTCCGGGTAATGCATTATTTAAATTTGTAACGTATGCCTGATGATGTTTGCCATGGTGGATCTCCATTGTTTTTGCATCAATATGCGGTTCAAGTGCATTAAATGCGTAACTTAATTTTGGTAATTCAAATGCCATAATTTTATTTTTTTGATTAATAAATGATTTATTTAGAGCTATAAATATAACTATTTTTTAAGAGAAAACTCAGTGTTTGAATAAACAATAACTACTTGTTTAGAACCTCAATAGCTTTTAAAATGCAGTTGTCGTGCTCATTTAAATTGGGGTAATACCCGTCTTTATCAAACAAATTTCGTCCTATCAATGATTTAAGAATCAATTGAATTCCAATCAATTGTTTTCCGTTGGCGATAATTTGTGAACTGTTATTTTTTGAATTCAAATAACTTGAAAATTCGTTCAGTATATCATCGCTTACTTTAAATTGCGTATTAAAATCAGTAGCTGTTTTAAACTTGCTGAGTAATGCGCTACGTTTTTTATCGGTGTATTCAAAGGCAAATGCATTAATGGTGCCGGTATAATACAAACGATTTACAATGCTGCTGTATTTTGCGGTATCAACAGGAACAAATACATCGGGCACAATTCCACCACCGCCATACACAACTTTTCCGCCGGGAGTGATATACTTTTTAGTTTTATCAATTTTAATACTGTCTAAATTATATAATTCGCCATTCTCATAACGATCATATTCTTCATTATAATACGCATCATTTCCATGCGTATATGGTTTTTGAATGCAACGGCCTGTTGGTGTATAATACCGTGCAATGGTTAAACGAATCCCCGATCCATCCGGAAGATCAATTTGATCTTGGACTAAACCTTTTCCAAAACTTCTTCTTCCAATAATAGTGGCTCTATCATTATCTTGCAAAGCGCCTGCAACAATTTCGCTGGCACTAGCGCTTCCTTCATCAATTAAAACCACCATTGGATTTTTTTCAAATCCACCTTGCGTGGTTGAATTATAAGCCTTTTTAGGATGCGCTCTTCCGGCGGTGTAAACAATTTGTAAACCGTTGATCAAAAATTCATCAGCCAGATCAACGGCTGTTTTTAAAAATCCGCCACCATTTCCTCTTAAGTCGATGATCAATTTCTTCATGCCTTTTTTATTAAGATCATTAAAGGCTTTTAAATATTCATCGTAAGTGGTAGCTGCAAATTTACTGATCTTCATGTAACCAATGCCTGGTTTTACCATGTAAGCAATATCAATACTATACAATGGAATTTTATCGCGCGTGATCTTGAACTCAATTGGTTTTTTTAATCCACCTCTTAAAATACTTACGCTAACCGTGCTGCCACTTTTTCCTCTTAGTTTATCAAACACCATTTTGTTGGTCACTTTTATTCCGGTCATTAGTGTTCCATCTACCGCCACAATTTTATCGCCCGCTTTAATTCCTAATTTTTCACTTGGCCCATCAATTATAGGATTCACTACGCGAACAGTATCTTTAATGATATTGAATTCTACGCCTATACCATCAAAATTTCCTTCAAGTGGTTCGTTCACTAATTCAAATTCTTTGGCAGGAATATAATCGCTGTGTGGATCCAGGTTTTTTAATAAACTCGCAATAGCTTTTTCTTCAAGATCTACAGGATCAATAGTATCTACATAGTGTTTCTCAATATAATTGATAAGACTATTCATTTTTGTGCCATTTGCTTGCTTGTAATTAGCAATAACGGGCGAAGAAGTACGTTTAGATAAGAAATAACCGGCAGTTAAACCTATTACCAAAACAATGGCAAAATATATAGGCATTAACGACTTGCGTTTGTGAGGCTTATGATCGCTTGGCTCGAAGGTCATTTTGTGTTATATTTACTCATAGTAGGAACTCACTTAAAGCACATTCCTAGTATGAACAAATGTAGTTATTTGTTTGTTTAAAATGGTGCTGGTTGTAATGAATAAAAAGAGGATTATATACAATTATAGTATTTTAACGTTAGTGTTATTGCTTTGTATTTGCCTTTCGTGTAAAAAAAAGAAGACCACTCAACCTGTTCCGCAATATCCTATTCCTTATGTTGCAGTAAGCGTTATCATTTATCCTAACGATCCTACAAATTTTGCACTTCAGGCTATTGGTGGCTGGAAATATTATTCCGGAGCGGGAGTTCAGGGTTTGATCATTTACCGAAAAACACAACAAGATTTTGTGGCTATTGAACGCGCATCGCCCGAAAACCCTGATGTGGCAGCATCGGCTTTAAAAGTGCAAGCAGATAATTTTACATTAAAAGACACTATTAAAAATGCACGATGGCAAATTGTTGACGGTGCACCAATGAACAGCACATCTAATTGGCAATTACGTTTGTATGGAACTACATATGACGGGAATGTTTTAAGAGTGATGAACTAAAGGAGGGGTGTTCTAAAAATTAAATTTTTTTAGGCGAACGAGTTTTATAAAGCACAGTTTACTAAGGTAAATGAGCATTTCTAAAACGAAGTTAACGACAAAAAAAGCAATTTTAGGGATTCCCCTCTTATTTCCACTTGGTAGTTTTGATCAACTGCAAAACATCTTCGCGAATAAAATCTAACACTAATTTTAAGGAATCAACATTTGGACTTGCATTAAAGTATAGGGCGCCGCGTAAAAAATGGTTTGTGCTATCGGTTAAATAGAATTGTAATCCTGAGGCAGTATTGCCTTCAATATCGTAAAGTAAACCGTAAACCTTCGAACTATCTCTTATGATCACGCTTTCATTCATGCCGGTTGCTTTTATTTGATGGCGCACAGCAAAATTGCGCGCGTCTTCTAAATATGTTGCAATGTTATGATCGACTTTTTTATAGCTTAAATGTATGGTTGCTTTAAATCTAGGGAAATCAATATTCAACCAACAAGGTTCGGCATTGCTATGTTTATCTTTCACTAAAACTGCGTAGCGCGGATATTCAAATGAAAAAGGACAAACACTATCATACCTGACATATTCTTTTTTGGGCATATCAATTCTAAAATAGCCGCGTGGTTTAGGAGAGTATATCTCATCATCGTCATCACAGGATATAAATATCCACGAGCAAAGTACAAGGGTGAGAATAGCTATTAGAATTCGTTTAAGCATAGTGTAAAAATAGAGCACTTTTACATCTTACTTTTGCAATAAATAGATACTTATTAAGATATTAAACCTAATATTTATATAATTTTGTCCAATCTGCTTGTCCTTTTTCATCCATACTTCTTCAAAAAATAGTACCACAGCTGTTGTTATGCAACGATTTTTTCATCGTCTTATTGAAAAATCACCTCGCGGCTTTAGAATAAATTATATAAACATTAGGTACGTTTAAAAAGGAAGGTCTTTTGAACTCATATCGTCAAAATTGGTATCTGTATCAAAACCGCCCTGTGGGTTTTGTGAACTGGAATTCTCACGCCTTTGTAAAATTCTAAATGTATCGGCCATGATCTCGGTAACGTTTCTTTTTTGGCCTTCTTTATCATTCCATTGTCGCGATTGGATCTTACCTTCCACATATATCTGCATCCCTTTTTTAAGCATTTTTTCTGCATTTTCTGCATTGGTTCGCCACATCACGATGTTATGCCATTCGGTATGTTCAATGCGATTACCTGTTTTGTCCTTGTAAGCTTCGGTAGTTGCCAAGCTAAAACTTACACGAGCAATGTTTCCTTCTAAGTATTTTAGTTCAGGATCTTTTCCTAAATTTCCTATCAATATCACTTTATTTACGCCTGCCATTATTAAAAGTATTAATTAACTCTAAATATAGATACGATTTTCGACTTTTAAGAGCCTAGTTTTTAACTTAATCAATGGTCTTTTGCGTGTTTAACAAATGCTTGGATCGTGATTTAATGTGCGCAATAAATTGCACTATATTTACTAAACACATAACTATAAAACTCATTTTTTAAAATGGAAACACTTTTTAGAATTACACTTATAACGCATATTGTGGCGGGATCTGTAGCGCTACTTGCCGGACTATTTGCCATTTTATTTCGCAATAAAATAAAATGGCATCGCCCTTGTGGCAGCGTTTATTTTTGGAGTATGAATATTATTTTTGTGAGTGCTACGTTCATGTCTATTTATCACACAAATATATTTTTATTGTGTATTTCTTTTTTCACCTATTATTCGGCACTTACAGCATATCGCTCGCTGAGTTTAAAAAAATTACACCTCGATCAGGATCCAGCTAAAATAGATTGGGCCATTGAACTGTTTTTTGGAACAATTCATGTTGCTTTTGTAACTTATGCAGCTTATATGTTGCTGAACGGACATCAAGCATTAGGAACAATAAGTATGGTATTTGGTTTGATAGGTTTAAACGTAAATAGAGTAACTTTAAAAAGACTTCGCAAAAAAGTGGATTACAAAAATTATTGGCTGCTTGCACATATTGGTGGTATGCTTGGAAGTTATATTGGGGCTCTTACAGCATTTTTAGTTAACAACGGCCAATACATTCAAGTTCCAGGTATTGTTTTGTGGCTTGGACCAACTGTTATTTTTGTACCGCTTATTTTTTATGAGATCAACGTTCATAAAAAGAAGAGTAAGAGGCTTGAAGCGTAAGCCTAAATTTCGGACCATTTTATTTACTCACTTATTCCGGTATATCTTGTTGCTATTTGAAGAAAGTTTCAATTTAGGTTGAGTTATTTGAACAGTGAATAATGTAAACCATCAAAAAATTGATGTAACTCTTATTGTTCTTTTGTTGTGACCTTTGGATAAAGCCATAGAAATTAAATAGGCTATTCAAAAAATAGTGCAGATAGAGCAGAAACCACCGAGAAAAAGGCGGAAAAAAATACTCATTAGACTTTTGTTAACCATTGTTATATTTATAACATTGGTGATTGGTTTTATTTCTCCAATAACTAAATATTTGGTTGAAAAATATGATCACAGGTATTTGGGCAGAGAAGTTACAATGGATTGGGCTTATGTAAACCCTTTTACGGGTTATGTTCATTTCGATGACCTTGTTATTTATGAAAACGAAAGCGACACCTCGTTTTTTTCAGCAAGTGGAGTAAGCGCTAATTTTTCTTTATTAAAACTGCTTTCTAATACGTATGAAATTAATTCTCTTGTTGTTGATGACCCTAAGGGAATGATTGTAAAAAATAAGAGCAATTTTAATTTTTCTGATCTCATTACAAAGTTTTCTAAAAAGGAAGATAAAAGACTTGTAAAAAAAGAACCGGTGAAATTTAACATTATAAATATTGAAATTAAGAACGGTGAATTTTACTATAGTGAACCCCTTACACCTATAAATTATTTTATAAAGGATTTAAGTTTCAAAAGCACCGGCAAATATTGGAATATTGATACTATTAATGGCGAGCTCTCATTCAAAACAGGAATCGGTGCAGGTGAGATAAAGAGTGAGTTTATGATCAATTCAAATTCCCTCGATTACAGAATTAACGTGGTAACCCACAAGCTTGATATGTCAATCATTCAACAATACCTTAAAGATCTCTCTAATTACGGAACTGTTTCGGCTATTATAGATGCAAACCTAAAAACAAAGGGAAATTTTAAGTCAAAACAACGTATAAATATTCGAGGTGATTTTTCTGTTACAGATTTTCATTTCGGTAAAAGTAAAGCCGCTGATTACGCTTCTTTTAAAGAACTTAAAGTGGGGATCTCTGAGATTGATCCTGAGAATGAAAAATATTTTTTTGACTCTGTTTTGGTTTCTAGCCCAGGGTTTAAATATGAGAAGTATGATTACTTAGATAACTTTCAAAGAATGTTTGGTGCAAAGGGTTCGGCGGTAAGTGCAGTAAATAACGACTCTCAGAAGTTCAATCTAATTTTGGAAATTGCTAAGTATGTTAAAGTGATCTTCAAGAATATCTTGAAAAGTGATTATAAAGTAAATAATTTGGCAGTAAACAACGGAACCATTGTTTACAATGATTATTCATTAAGAGAAAAATTTTCGATCGCTTTGGATCCTTTAAATATAAAGGCCGATTCGATTGATAATACACATAAGAATGTGAAACTTTTACTGCAAACTAGTATCAAACCATATGGATCAATGTCGGTAAAGCTAGTTATGAGTACTAAAAGCAACCAAGATTTTGATATGCACTATCGATTTCAAAAGATCCCGGTTTCACTTTTTAATCCGTTTCTTATAAGCTATACGTCTTTTCCACTTGATAGGGGAAGTATTGAATTATTTGGAAATTGGAATGTGCGTAACGACTTTATTCAAAGTTCCAATCATTTAATAATTGTTGATCCAAGAATTTCAAAAAAAGTCAAAAGAAAAGATACCCGCTGGTTACCACTTCCATTGATCATGTTTTTTGTAAGAGAAAGAGGAAATGTAATTGATTACGAAATACCGATAACCGGCGATCTAAAGAACCCAAAATTTCATGTTCGCGATATTGTAATAAATCTGGTTGAAAATATATTTATTAAGCCGCCAACCACTCCTTATAGCTTCGAAGTTAAGAACGCAGAGAACGAGATCGAAAAATCGATCTCTATTGTATGGGCCATGCGCCAAACAGATCTTGAAAAGTCGCAAATGAAATTTCTTAATAAGATCTCAGGCTTTTTAAAAGATAATCCCGAAGCACGCATATGGATTGAGCCGATAAATTATGAAGAAAAGGAAAGAGAAAATATTTTATTTTTTGAAGCCAAGAAAAAATATTACCTCTCTAATAGTAATTTAAAGTTAAGAGAGCTAACGGAAGACGACTCTATGGCTATAGACGAAATGTCATCAAAGGATCCGAGTTTTCTAAAATATCTGAATACACATATTAAGGATTCAACTTTATTTACCATCCAAGAAAAATGCAATAGGCTTTTGGGTGCCGACGCTGTTAACGTAAAATATAGAGAGCTCATAGGATCTAGGATCCATTCTTTAAGGGAAATATTTATTTCGGAAAAAACAGATAAGCAACTAAAAATAACGAAAAGTAAGAGTGTTGTACCATTTAATGGATTTTCATTTTTCAAGATCAGCTATAAAGGTGAGATCCCTAAATCACTTATTGATGCGTATGCCGCACTTTACGAATTTAATTCGGAATCCCCGAGAAACAAGTATAGAGAATTTAGAAAAGCAATAAAAGTTGGAAAATGAAAAAAGTAATTAAATATATTGCAATTTCGATACTTTCATTGGTTGTTATCGTAGCTGTATTTACTTTTACTTTCCGAAAAAAAATAGCGAAACGCATTATCCCAGAAGTTACACAACAAGGCATCATACATGTTGAAGTAGAAAATGACACCTCGATCATTAGTGCTATTTTATTAATAAGAAATAAAACCTTTCTTAAAATACACATAGATACAATAAAATATGGAGTTTCTTTATTTAACAAATCCTATTTAAACAGAAAGGAATTCTTAGGAATTAGTCTGCCTGGTTACGGAAGTGATTCGATACATTTTGAACTTAAAATTCCGTACGCGTTACTTTTAAAGGATCTAAAGGCGGAAAGAAAAAAGGACGATAGCGCGGGGTATTCAATCAACGTTTCACTGCAATATGCAATTGGTTTGTGGAAGTCTGAAATGCCTATCAATAAATCAGGGAAATTGAAAATACCCCAACCTCCGGAAATTCAGATCGAAGAGGTAAATTGGAAACGAATTAGAATGAGATCACTTTTAGCCGATGTTAGGATCAAAATAATAAATCATAGCCCTATTGCACTCTCAATTAAAGAGGTGGAATATTTTATGAAGGTTTCGGATCAAGGAAGTTTGAAAGGAAAGTATAAAGCGATCATCAACATAAAACCAAATGGGATAACCTTTATTAATGTTCCCATCAAGATCAATACGAACCATCCGGGAATAACACTGTTCCAGATTTTGGCAAATAAAGACAAATATATTTACGCATTAAATATGCAAGCCTCTATGGAGTCTGTTGGTCCTGAAAAGTTGTCTTTTGATCTGGATCTTAACAAAACTGGCACAATTGAATTAAGGAAATGATCATAAAGCAACTCATAATTAATTTAATTTTATTGTTGTTACCGGAATTTAATTTCTCGCAAACTAAAAAATTCACAAAAAAGCAATTCATTATAGATTCGTTAAGAATAATTAGGCCACTAATTGCCCGCCCACAATTTAGAATAGACAACAGGATCGTTTTTTTTAGTAAGCAGCTAGTAAATGTATCCGGTTTAGATGCGGGCGTTGTTCTAAAAGAAAAATTAAGGATCACGCTAGGATACTATAGTTTATCAAGTAACAATATAAGTGCTCTAAATAAATCAGTAGACGCGGTTTTATATAAGGCAGATTATCGGTTAAATTATGGCGCGCTAAATTTAGAATTTATTTATAAGAACACTCGCTTTTTCTCACTGGGAATGCCCGTTGAGTTTGCTGTTGGAAAGAATACTTTAAAATATAGATCTGCCATTGATGAAATAGAATCAGATATGAGTAACGGAACTATTGTATTAACTTACTTTGGTTTATCGGGTACCTTTAAGCCAATACGCTGGATAGGATTAAAAGTTTCGGGAGGATACAGGAAAGCGATCTTCAATCAAATAAAGGATGTGAATTCTAACGGCTTGTACATGGCTTTAGGGTTGGCAATTGATTTTAGAGAAATAATTAGAGATACAAGAATGTATAATTTAAAGAGAAAATACCGTAAGAATTTTAATGCGGTAGGAACGGCTGTTGATTTGATAACAGATTAGTATTTATCAAAAATTTACTGCTTAGTTTGAGTTTAATGCCCGTTTTTGTGAATTGGTTTTAAAATTTACATAAACCTATTAAAGTTTTACAAAACAAAGTCATTTAGCGATCCGTATTTGGTAAAATTTCGGGAGATATTAGTGTGTATTTTCAATTTGCCGTTTTCATAAATGGCAATAATCGACTTTCTTCCCGCATCGGTTTGAACTTTCAGTTCAAGTATCAAATCAGAAACTACAGCACGGTTTACCCATTTAAATTTTTGTTCAAATGGTTCAAGATCTTTTTCTGAAAATACCACTTTCCCATCATTTAAAATATGAACCACGTCAACGCGTCCGAATTTTGTAGGTAATTTGAAATATTTTAAACTATTTTCCATTCTATATAATATTTGACAATGTTTGTGAAACAAAGATGCAAAGAGTCTAAGTCTAAAGATTTACGTATTCAGTGCGAAATATTACATATATCACATGTTTCAGAAATTTGATGTGTGTAAAAATTTTGACTTTTTGTTTTGGTATACGTAAGTGATCCGAAAAACTCAGCTAACTTATCTTTAGCAATTAAATTAACTATTAATAGTGTGTTTTTAGATCCAAATATTTTAAAAATTCTTGCCTTGTGTTGTCTTCTTTAAATTTTCCTCCGTAAAAGGAAGTTACTGTTGCCGAGCTATTGTCTTTAATTCCCCTTGAAGAAACACATAAATGTTTAGCGTCAATTATTACCGCCACACTTTCTGTTTCTAAAGCTTCTTGCATTTCTTTTGCAATTTGCATGGTTAAACGTTCCTGCACTTGCGGACGTTTAGAATAATAATTTACAATGCGATTTAATTTAGATAAACCAATTACTTTACCGGTAGAAATATAAGCAACATGCGCTTTTCCGAATATTGGCACAAAGTGATGTTCGCAATTGCTATAAAAAGTAATGTCTTTTTCAACCAACATTTCGTTATATTGGTATTTGTTTTCAAAAAGAGCAATTTTTGGTTTGTTTGCTGGGTTTAACCCACTAAAAATCTCTTGAATATACATTTTAGCTACTCTTTGCGGTGTTCCTTTTAAGCTGTCATCACTTAAATCTAAACCAAGAGTTTCCATTATTTGTTTAAAATAGGTTTCAATTTTTGCAATTTTTTCAGTATCACTCATCGTAAAAGCATCAGCTGTCATAGGAGTTTCTGTGCCTGTACTTATATGCTCATCCCCAATTTCTTCGGTAGTTAACTTACTTAGCGATATACGATTTCCTCTTAAAAGTGTGTTTACTTCAATTTCAATGTTCTTCATAGCCTTGGTTTAAGAAATTATTATTCAAATATAGCGTATTATTGTTTAACTTTTATGTATATTTGTTAAACAAAATAAGAAACATGCTGTATACCCTAGAAACTAAACAATTCATAAATAGTGATCTTGATTCGGTTTGGGATTTTATGAGTTCGCCTAAGAACCTTGCTGCACTTACGCCTGAGCATATGGGCTTTGAAGTATTAAGCAAATTTGAAGAGACTAAAATGTATCCTGGGCAGATAATAGAATATTATGTCAGTCCTCTTTTTAATATAAAGTTACGCTGGGTAACCGAAATTACTCATGTAAAGGATAAAGAGTATTTTGTAGATGAGCAGCGCTTTGGTCCTTATGCCTTTTGGCACCACCAACATTTTTTAAAAGAGGTTTCGGGCGGTGTATTAATGAGTGATATTGTGAACTATAAATTGCCTTTAGGGCCTTTAGGAAAAATAGCAAATGCGCTTTTTGTGAAACATCAATTACAGAAAATATTTGATTATCGGTTTAAAAAAGTGGATGAAATTTTTAAGCCTAAATAACATGCCGGAAAATTTAAGTACATATTGTTTTTACAGCGATTTACCTTCGCCCTTGGCTTATATGGAAAATGATTCGAATGTAGTTGCTTTATCTTACTTACAAGTAAATCGGATTATTGAAGTGGCTTGGGAAGATAGAACTCCTTTTGATACCATAAAATTGCAGTTTGGTTTAAATGAAAGCGAAGTAGAAACTTTAATGAAAAGGGAATTAGAGTTTCGTAGTTATATTTTATGGAGAAAGAGAGTAGAGGCTTGCAAAACAAAACATGTAAAAACAAGATCACATAACACTTCACGTTTTAAAAGCACCTCGCAAAGAGCGATTAGTTTAAATAAAATTTCAAAAAGAAAATGAGTCATACGTATCTGTTAGCAGGCGCATCTAGTGAGATTGCCATCGAAACCGCCAAAATTTTAACCAAGCAAGGGAATAAGGTTATTGCACTTTCTACAAGATCTTATAACGACAATTACGATGAATTTTATCAAATTGAAAAATACGAAAACGATTATTTTCCTAAGTTGGATGAAAATTTGGATGGTTTGATTTATTTTCCGGGTACTATTAATTTAAAACCCTTTCACAGGTTTAACAAACAAGATTTTATTAATGATTATGAAATTAATGCTCTGGGAGCAGTACTATTTGTTCAGCAGTATTTAAACAATTTAAAAAATAGTTCTGTAGCCTCTATCGTTTTTATGAGTTCGGTGGCTGCAAAAAAAGGGATGCCTTTTCACGCTTCTATTGCAATGGCAAAATGTGCGATAGAAGGTCTTACCAGATCGTTGGCCGCTGAGTTGGCACCAAAAATTCGTGTAAATGCTGTAGCACCCTCCTTAACGCAAACGGCACTGGCAGATAGATTTTTAAATACGCCCGAAAAATTAGAGGCTTCGAAAAAACGAAACCCAATGAAAAAAATTGGAACAATAAATGAAGTTTCTGAGGCCATTCATTTTTTATTATCAGAAAGATCTTCATGGATCACAGGTCAAGTATTGTCGGTTGATGGTGGTATGAGTACATTAGCATAATTGTATGATTAAAAAATTTACATTAGAAAATATTCTAAACTTTGAACAAAGGTACCGCGCAACCTTTATAAATTCTTTAGGTGGATTTAAAAGTCTTGTTTTAATTGGTACAAAAAGCAAATCAGGTAATAGTAATTTGGCAGTATTTAATTCTTTATTTCACTTAGGGGCTCATCCGCCAATGGTAGGTTTTATTATTAGGCCCGATTCGGCAGAGCGACACACATTAAACAATATTTTGGAAACAGGCTCTTTAACTATTAATCATGTGAGTGAAGAATTTTATAAGCAGGCACATCAAACTTCAGCACGTTACCCAAATGATGTGTCTGAATTTGGAGCAGTAAATTTATCAGAAGAATATGATGAAGAACATTTTGCGCCTTTTGTACAAGAAAGTGAAGTGAAGATAGGTGCAGAATTTGTAAGAAAAATAAACGTGGAAGAGAATGGAACAATAATTATTATTGCAAAAATAAAGCTTGTTTCATTACCGGAGTATGGTTTAATGAAGGATGGTTTTATTGATCTTGAAAAGGCAGGAACAATTACCTGCACGGGGGTAGATGCTTATTATCGCGTAAAAAAAATAGCGCGCCTATCGTACGCAAAGCCAAATAAGTTGCCTGACATATTATAGGGAAGTCAAGAAACAGAAGAACCGAAATTACTTTAAGGCTAAATTTAAAAGAGATGTAAAAAATGTTTGGGCAAAAGCAGCTAAAACAAAAAAAGCCTCGCAATTGCTTGAAAGGCTTGATTTTATTAGTGTGGGCGAATTGGGCTAGATTTAAACGAAATACTAGACGAATTAAATAAATTACCAAATTAAAAGTTTTAAAATTTAAGGTGAATTACTCAAGAGGAAAGCCATTTTTAACAAACACCTTACCTTTAGAAATGTTCGATAAGGTAATGGAGACTTATAGTTAATTACGCTAAAATATACCGTAAACTCAGACTCTGGGGTAAGGTGGTTACAACAGTGATACAACCTAAGGCAGTTGGTGTAGCAGAAAAAGGGAAGAAAAATAGACAAACAATTAACCTGCCGTATTCCAATTATTAAGACTTTATTTACTTTTTAAAACACCCTAATAATAAAATGGGTTTGCTGTTGACTTGTTGCAAAGATTGTGCGGGAGCAATTAGTATTTACCCAATGAACGATCAAATGATCTAAAATGTGTACTATACTGCATATATTATAATAAAACATCTAAAAATCAGCAGATTAAGTATAATATATGCAGTATAATACATATTTAATATCATAAATTAATAATTATTTAATATATTTACATAAAAAATGCAATATAATACACATGAATTCAATAGAAATAGCTGATTTTATTAAAAAAAGGCGTAGTAATCTGAGGATTCAACAACAGGATTTGGCTGAAATCTCAGGTTTAAGCTTAAGGACAATTATTATTGCAGAAAGCGGAAAAGGTAATCCGTCCCTTACCACCTTAGAAAAAATTGCAGATGTGCTTGGATTAGAATTGAAATTACAAGTGAAGAGTAGAACATGAAGAAAGGGATCGTATATAGCAATGATGAAGTTGCAGGGACATTAGAAAAAAATAATGATGGTTATGTTTTTCGGTATTCTGACGAATACTTCGCAAATACTAATAAAAAATCAATCAGTATTACGTTATCAAAGACAAAGCAAGAACACAAATCTAAAATACTATTCCCCTTTTTTTTTAACATGCTGAGCGAAGGAGTAAACAAACAATTGCAGTGTCGTTATTTGAAAATTGATGAAAATGATTATTTCAGTTTATTATTAGCTATTGGTAACAGGGAAACGATTGGAGCAGTTTATGTAAAACCAGAATAAGAATGAGTATAGAAATAAAATATTGCCCAGGTTCTCTAAAGGAAGGTTATAGCACATATAGCAGTGCGATAATTCGTCGTGTATTTAGCGGACATAAAGTTTCTCATATATTACCATTTCCATCACCAGAGAAAGAAGGGCCACAACAAGATAAATTTTTTGATAACCGAAAGCGTATTTCTATATCAGGAGTACAGGAAAAACTATCGTTAGTACTTGATCGAAATAAATTGCGCTTAACAGAGGCGGGCGAACAAGGGCAATACATTCTTAAACCTATCCCACGAGATATTATTAAAGTAAGTCAGGTTCCGGCTAATGAACATTTAACTATGCAAATTGCTAAACAAGTTTACGGAATAGATGCAGCTGAAAACTGTTTAATATTTTTTGAAGACTTCAAGCCAGCATACTTAGTTAAACGATTTGATATAAAAAGTGATGGCTCTAAATATCGCCAAGAAGATATGGCTTCAGTTGCACAGAAAACAAAAGAGAATGCAGGCGAAGATTTTAAATACGAATATGATTATTTTCAATTAGGTTCAGTACTTAAAAAAAGCGTAACTGCTCCCGAAGTAGAGATGGAAAAGTTTTTTAAACTAGTAGTATTTAATTATCTAATCTCCAATGGTGACGCGCACTTAAAGAACTTTTCATTATTAGAATCTGATAATGGAGATTACTTATTAAGTCCCGCATACGATTTGGTTTGCACAAGACTTCACGTAAATGATTCGGATATGGCGCTTAAAGTGGGATTAGGAGAAGCAAGCTTTGATCATCCTTCATTTTCAACATTAGGTTATTACGCTTATGATGATTTTTTTGATTTTGCTATAAAGCTGGGCCTAATGGAATCTAGAATTCATAACATAATGGAAATAATGCGCAAAGATCACGGTGAGATAAATCAATTAATATCATATTCATTTTTAAGCGAAGAAACTAAGGAACTTTATAGTAAAGAATATAAAAATAAGTTATCACGAATAAATACTTCCTTAAGAAAAAGAATTTAGTATTATGAAGTATTCTGTTTCCCGTAAATTTTGCCCTATTTCGCAATTAATTTGGCCTTTGTGCGGTTCTTACCTTAAAATAGAAGGTATGCCAATATTTTATTTTTTCTGAAGCACGTTTAATCCTTTTAAAAACATTCTGCATGTAAAGAGCACAGCGGATTCAATTATAAATGATAACTAATTAATTTGAAGCATTAGCTTGCTTATGATTTGTTCCACAGTTTTCCATCGTTTTTCGTAATCTCCTGAAACAATAACATAATTCAATTTTCTTGCTTCAAGCTCGCCTTTTATTCTATTGAAGTGCCATGCTCTCAAATCAGGAAATTCTCTTGTGCCATCATCTTCCCACGGAATATCAATATCCATTAAAAGATGCAAATGATATTCTCTATCGGAGGTAAGTTCAAGAACCTCTGTTGGACATTCTTTAAAATAAATTTCCGACCAAATTTGAGTTACAATAAGGTCGAAATCACAAAATAGTAGTCTATTTGCCTTCAATACTTCTTCTTCTTCAAGCTTTATTTGCCCTTTAGCAATTTCAATAATATCTGTTAGCTCTAGTTTTGCCTTCTTATTTACAAAATATTCACGACCATATTCTCTTACCCAAGTTGTGCAATAATGTTTAGCTAATAGCTCAGCCATTTTAGTTTTACCTGTAGATTCGGGCCCTGTTAAAACTATGCGTTTAACAAAATAAGGTTTAACATTATTAGGAATAAAATCCCACTTTAAAAATGGATTTAATCTAACAGAGGTTGCAGATATTGGTACAGAATTTCTTTCCTTATCAACCATAATATGTTTAATAGCTAATCTTTCTGCAACTTCATAACCGTAATCTTCCGAAGAAAAAAACACTTCTGTGTCGTAGCTAATCTCTCTTCTCAATAAATCTGTCCAAATATTCCAAAAATCAAAATGCTCATGCGGATAAGACGGAACTTCATCAATTACGTGCACTACCTTTGCACTAGGAAATAATTCACACATCCACTTAAAACGAATATGTCTGGGAATTGGCTCTTTTTCAATTGTACAAACAAGAATGGTCAATTC